>JBFHFJ010000283.1:0-4296 GCA_041583655.1 Haliea sp.
AATACCGCCGGCAGATAGACTTGCCAGTGCTGCTCGCGGGGAAGGCCGATGGCATTCTCAAGCACCCCGGGAACAAGCTGGAAGCTGACCATGAGAATAAAGTGCAGGGCGAAAATCCCGGCATCCAGCCTCAGCAGCGTAGGATTGCGCAGACTGAGCCCCATCAGGCCCCGGCGAGCGCCGACTTCCGCATGGGTCATGCCGGTGCGGGGCGGGTCCGGCACCTGCCAGGTCACGATGGCGATTCCGGCCAGGGCCAGGAATGCGGTAAAGCCGAATACAGCCTCCAGTCCGCCCAGCCCGGCTACCAGCGGCCCGAGAACCAGCGCAATCGCAAATGCCAGGCCGATGCTGGCCCCGACAATGGCCATCGACTTGGTCCGCTGTTCCTGCCGGGTGAGATCCGCTACCAGCGCCATCACGCTGCTGGCGATGGCGCCGGCACCCTGCAGCGCGCGACCCGCGATAATGCCGTAGATGCTGTCGGCCAGGGCAGCCACCAAGCTGCCAAGGGCAAAAATCAACAAACCGCCGATAATTACCGGTTTGCGCCCGACACGGTCGGACAGCCAGCCGAATGGAATCTGCAGACAGGCCTGGGTCAGGCCATAGGCACCCAGCGCAATGCCAATAAGGGCGGGCGTCGCTCCCTCGAAATCGATCGCATACAGGGCCAGCAGCGGCAGGACCATGAACAGCCCCAACATGCGGAAGTTGTAGAGCAGGGCGAGGGAAGTCACAGAGCGACGTTCCAGGGAGGTCATCGGATGTTCGGTGATCACAGGCTGGCAGCTTCGCAAAAACCCTAATGTTAACAGCTTAGCTCCCGGCGTGGCATCCGCGCCGTCCGGGACTGCGTACAACCCGGTATACTTTGCCTCGACACGAACCGACCGCCTATACTGCCAGGTTTGACTGGCAGCCCCCGACCGGAGACTCATGGACACTATTCTCGTCCGCGGTGCACGCACCCACAATCTCAAGAACATCGACCTGGACATTCCCCGCGACCAACTGGTGGTCATTACCGGTCTTTCAGGCTCCGGCAAATCCTCCCTGGCCTTCGATACGCTCTACGCCGAGGGCCAGCGGCGCTATGTCGAGTCCCTTTCCACCTACGCCCGGCAATTCCTGTCGATGATGGAAAAGCCGGACATGGACCACATCGAGGGCCTGTCACCCGCGATATCCATTGAGCAGAAGTCGACTTCACACAATCCCCGCTCCACGGTTGGCACCATCACTGAAATCTACGACTACCTGCGCCTGCTGTATGCCCGGGTCGGCGAACCGCGCTGCCCCGAGCACGGCGAGAGCCTGCAGGCCCAGACTGTCAGCCAGATGGTTGACTCGGTTCTGGCGCTGCCTGAAGGCACACGGTTGATGCTCCTGGCGCCGGTGGTGAGGGCGCGCAAGGGCGAGCACCTGCATGTATTCGAGGAATTGCGCGCCTCGGGGTTCGTCCGCGCCCGGGTGAACGGCATCGTCACCGATCTCGACGACCTGCCCAAACTGGACAAGAAGCGTAAACACGACATCGAGGTCGTGGTCGACCGGTTCAAGGTGCGCGCCGACCTCAGCCTGCGGCTGGCTGAATCCTTCGAGACCGCACTGGGGCTGACCGAAGGCCTGGCGACGATCAGCTACATGGATGATGACGGCGAGGACATCATGTTCTCCGCCCGCTTTGCCTGCCCGATCTGCGGCCACAGCATCGACGAGCTGGAGCCACGCCTGTTTTCCTTCAACAACCCGGCGGGAGCCTGCCCGAGCTGTGACGGACTGGGCGTGAAACAGTACTTCGATCCCGAGCGTATCGTCCTGCACACCGAATCCAGCCTCGCCGAAGGCGCGATTCGAGGCTGGGATCGCCGCAATGTCTACTATTTCCACATGCTCACCAGCCTGGCAGACCACTACGGATTCTCCATTGACACCCCCTTCAACAAACTTAAGAAAAGCCATCGCGAAGCCATTCTTCACGGCAGCGGCAACGAGGAGGTGGCTTTTGCCTACATAAATGACCGCGGCGATGTCTACAAGCGAACCCACCCCTTCGAGGGCATCATCCCCAACATGGAGCGGCGCTACCGCGATACCGAGTCCCAGTCGGTACGCGAGGAGCTGGCGAAGTTCCTCTCCACCCAACCCTGCCCTGACTGCCACGGTACCCGCCTGCGCCGGGACGCGCGCCACGTATTCGTGGACGACCGCACCCTGCCCAGCATCACCGAGATGCCGGTGGGCGAGGCCGAAGTGTACTTTGGCCAGCTTGCACTGGAAGGTCGCAAGGGCGAGATCGCCGGAAAAATACTGAAGGAACTGCGGGCCCGCTATCGCTTCCTGGTGGACGTGGGCCTCAACTACCTAACCCTGAGCCGCAGCGCGGAAACCCTTTCCGGTGGCGAAGCGCAGCGAATCCGTCTCGCTTCACAGATCGGGGCCGGCCTGGTCGGTGTCATGTATATTCTCGACGAGCCATCCATCGGCCTGCACCAGCGAGACAACGAGCGCCTGCTGGGCACTCTCACCCACCTGCGTGACCTGGGGAACACCGTGCTGGTCGTGGAGCACGATGAGGACGCGATTCGCCGGGCCGACCACATCATCGATATCGGGCCCGGCGCAGGAGTTCACGGTGGCCGTATCGTCGCCCAGGGTGGCCTGCAGGACATTATCGACAACGACCAGTCCCTGACCGGCGCCTACCTGTCCGGCAAGCGCAGTATCGCGGTGCCGACAAAACGCACCCCGGCCGATCCGAAGCGATTGCTGCGGCTGTCCGGGGCCAGCGGCAACAATCTGCAGGGCGTGGATCTGGAGCTGCCCCTGGGGCTGCTGACCTGCGTCACCGGGGTTTCCGGCTCAGGCAAATCGACCCTCATCAACAATACCCTGTATCCCATCGCCGCTACGGAACTGAACGGCGCCACCACCCTGAACCCCGCTCCCTACGGGGACATCCAGGGCATGGAGCACATCGACAAGTGCATCGATATCGACCAGAGCCCGATCGGCCGCACCCCGCGTTCCAACCCGGCGACCTACACCGGCATCTTCACCCCTGTGCGGGAACTGTTCGCCGGCACCCAGGAGGCGCGCTCACGCGGCTACAAGCCGGGCCGCTTCAGCTTCAACGTCAAGGGTGGTCGCTGCGAGGCCTGCCAGGGCGACGGCGTCACCAAGGTAGAAATGCACTTCCTGCCCGATATCTACGTGCCCTGTGATGTCTGCAAGGGCAAACGCTACAACCGCGAGACGCTGGAGATCCGCTACAAGGGGAAGAATATCCACGAGGTGCTGGAGATGACCGTGGAGGACGCGCTGGCCTTTTTCGAGCCTGTCCCCGCCATCGCCCGCAAACTGCAGACGCTGATTGACGTGGGCCTGTCCTACATCCGCCTCGGCCAGGCCGCAACCACCCTGTCCGGAGGCGAGGCACAGCGGGTAAAGCTGTCCCGGGAGCTGTCCAAACGCGATACCGGCAAGACTCTATATATCCTCGACGAACCCACTACGGGCCTGCACTTCGAGGACATCCGCCAACTGCTGGACGTCCTGCACCGGCTGCGCGACCACGGCAACACCGTGGTCATCATCGAGCACAACCTGGACGTGATCAAGACGGCGGACTGGATAATCGACCTGGGTCCCGAGGGCGGCTCCGGTGGTGGCCAAATCATCGCCACGGGTACACCGGAAGACGTGGCCAAGGTGAAAAAGTCCTATACCGGGCAATTCCTGGGCCCGCTGTTACAGCGACAGGCTGCGAGCGGCGCCGGGAAGCCAAAGCCCAAGCGCAAGGCGGGAAAACGCGCCGCAGCATAGCCTGCACCGTGCTCCGCATACCGTCCCATAGATCCTGAATCACAGGCACAAAAAAGCCGGGGCTAGCCCGGCTTCTTCAGCGCGAGGAAAGCTTATTCCTCGTCAGCAGCCACCTCATCCACCTGCGGACGATCGACCAGCTCGACATAAGCCATAGGGGCCTTGTCGCCGGCGCGGAAGCCGCATTTTAGGATGCGAATGTACCCGCCCGGACGGGCCTGGTAGCGCGGGCCCAGCTCGGAGAAGAGCTTGCCGACGGCTGCCTTGTCGCGCATGCGGTCGAACGCCAGACGGCGATTGGCGACGCTGTCGCTCTTGGCCAGGGTAATCAGCGGCTCAGCATAGCTGCGCAGCTCCTTGGCCTTGGGCAGGGTGGTCTTGATCAACTCGTGCTCTACCAGAGACACGGTCATATTTCGGAACATAGCCTTGCGGTGGGAGGCATTCCGGTTCAACTGACGTCCGCTG
>JBFHFJ010000284.1:0-4245 GCA_041583655.1 Haliea sp.
GAAACATTGCATCAGTACGGATAGTACGTTCTTCACCCGTACCAGCCCGGCATAGAATAGCGACAGGCCCGGTATCGTCATGAACAGGACCAGGGCGGTTGACGTGAGGATCCAGGCGGTGTCAGCACCGTTGATTTCGTTGGCCAACGTGGTGGTGGGCAACGCCAGGGCCAGGGTGAACGCGGCAAAGCGCAGTGGGCTGTTCATGGGGTTATTCCTGTCGATGGGTAATTTTTATACAGTATGTGCCCCTTTGCCTGCCCTGCTGGTGGATGGCAAGCCTCAGGTTCTGGCATCCCCCGGGATGACCGGGCACTATCGTGCCACACAAATGGCGAACGGTTAAGCACATCTGTTCGGTCTACACACAGCGGGAGAGCTAAATGGGTAGTTTTCGATCAATCATCACACGTCGCCTCTAGCGTATGTTGGCCCAGATGCCCAACTACGTTTTCATATTGCTGGCGCTGATGGGCGCTGCGCTCTGGGGCCTGCTCACCTATAACCGGTTCATCGGATTGCGCAACCAGGTGGAGGCTGCCTGGTCAGACATCGACGTTCAACTCAAGCGGCGGCACGACCTGGTGCCTGTACTGGTTGCCACGGTCAAGGCCTACGCGCGGCACGAACAGGAAACCCTGGCAAGGGTCATGGAGCGACGGGCAGATGCACTGGCAGCCACCGGGCCGCGGATGCAGTTTGAAGCCGAGGCCGGCGTTATCGATGGCGTGGCTTCGGTCATGGTCGTGGCGGAGGCCTACCCGGAGCTGAAGGCGGGGGATAATTTTCTCAGGCTCCAAAGCGATTTTGTCGACATCGAAAATCACATCCAGCACTCTCGCCGGTTTTATAACGGTGCCGTGAAACTTTATAACACGCTGGTGGAGCAGTTTCCCGCGCTGTTGGTGGCCAGGATGTTTGGATTCAGACAGGCAGAGTTCTTTGATGCTGACCTTTCTTGAGTGTCCAGGACGCTGCCGTGAGCGACCGGTGATCGCCCTGTCTGGCCGGCTGTCGGTGGCGCTTTTCCTGGGGTCTGTTTTCTTGCTGCCATTGCTCGCCATGGGTGCAGAGCAGATCAAGCGCTATGACGTCGAGGTTGAGATCCTTGCATCCGGCGGCCTGTTGATCACCGAACACATCACGGTTGTTGCCGAGGGCGTGAACATTCGCAAGGGGATTTATAGAGACTTCCCCACGCGATACAAGGACCGTTGGGGAAACAACGTTGTCGTGGGTTTCGAGGTTGTCGATGTCCTCCGTGATGGCCGGTCGGAACCCTGGTTCAGGGAAAAGGTGGCCAACGGCGTCAGAGTGAGCACGGGGGACGATAGCCTCCTTCCCGAATTTCCCCGCGACTACCGGTTCACTTTGCGCTATCGGACCGATAACCAGGTTGGCTTCTTTGCCGGGCACGATGAGCTGTACTGGAATGCGATTGGAACGGGGTGGGCGTTCGCTATCGCGGAGGCCAGCGTTGTGGTCAGCTTGCCTGCTCCGGTGCCGGAGGGTCAGTTGTCCGCGGAAGGCTACACCGGGGTTCAGGGCAGCAAGGCCCGGGACTATGATGCGCTCGTGGTCGCACCTGGCCAGGCCCGGTGGCGCATCAGCCAACCCCTGGCTCCCGGAGAGGGTCTGACGATCGTGCTGACTTTCCCCAAGGGGGTGGTGGTTGAGCCGACGCTGGTCCAGCGCGTGTACCGCTGGTTCCGCGACAACACGAGCCAGCTGATTCTCCTGGCGCTCCTGCTACCCTGGTTGGCGTACCTGGTATCCTCCTGGTGGCGTATTGGCCGCGATCCGCGGCGCGGTGTTGTCTTTCCCCGCTATGAAGCTCCCGGCGGGATGCCGCCAGGTGCCCTGCGCATGATGCGGCGCAGTTTACGCTTCGATCCGCTGTGTCTGACCGCAGATATCCTGTCCTCTGCTGTGGCAGGGTACTGCAGGATTGAGGTAGAGGAGCGTCGCTGGCGGAGGGACCGCTGGTCGCTGACCCGCGATGCGCAAATGCCCATGCCGGAGGCAGGCGGTCTGGCTGGGCGCCTGATCAGGGAATTGTTCCCCACCGGAGCTGGAACGCTCGTGGTCGACACTGAACCCGAAAGCCAGAAGAGGCTTCGGCTCGCCAGAGCCGTAGACGCAGGCAGCAACAAATCCCTGCTTGAGGGCAGATTCTACTCGTCGAATGGCGGCCACATTCTGAGGGCCGTATTGGGCTATATCGCTATTTTTGGTGTCGGCATGGCGAGCGCAACGGGTGATTCGGGGCAGCCTTTCGTCGTTGCGATCCTGGTTTTCGGACTGTTACCGCTCTTGGGCTACATTTTTCTGATCGGCGCCCCCACCGACGCTGGCAGAGCATTGCTGGATGAAATTGAAGGCTTCAGGTTGTACCTGTCTGTCGCCGAGGCTGACGATCTCGAGCGGGTTGCCGGGCCGCATGGGCAACCCGTATTGGATGGCGAGAGATTTGAGCGACTTCTGCCCTATGCGGTAGCACTGGAGGTTGCAGATGCCTGGACCGCCAAATTTGCGCGGGCCGTGGGTGAGGGGGTGGCGGATCAGTTCCTGAGCCGAAGGTCCTGGTACTCAGGAGCACACGGCCACAACCTGAACCATTTCACTGCGTCATTGAGCTCGAGTTTCAGCAGCAGCATTGCCTCATCCTCCGCCCCGCCAGGAAGCAGCAGTGGATCGGGGGGAGGGGGTTCCTCCGGCGGTGGTGGCGGTGGTGGCGGTGGCGGCGGGCGCTGATACGCGAATCGGGCGCGAACAGTTGCCGGCCAGCTCAGGTTCGGTGTTCGCCAGCGCTGCGGTGCGCAATCTGCGCCAGCAGCAGTTCCGCAGTAGCCAGCGCGTCCAGCAGGGCGTTGTGTGCCCCGTGGGGTGGCAGTCCATAGCGGCTGCGGCAGGCCTGGAGGGTCAGCGCACCGGGCGCCATGGGGTGCCCCCGGCGTTGCAGCCTTGCCCTTTCAAGTTGCAGCGTATCCACAACGGGCAGCAGCAGGGGGCCGCCGTAGAGCTTCCGGCTGAGTTGGTCCAGGTAGGCGAGATCCAGCGGGGCGTGGTGGAATACCAGCACTTTACCCGCCGCGGCCTGTAGCAGCGCGGCCATGGCGGTCGCGGGTGCCGGGGCCCGGGCAAGATCGCGGTCGTGTATGTGGTGGATAGTAGCGCTGTGGCCGACGCCGCGTTCGCTGGCCAGTAACTGGTGGCGGGCGCTGCCGAGCTGTATCGCGCCACCGGCAACCGTGACCCAGCCGAGGCTCAGCAGCTCGCCCCTGCGTGGATCCAGTGAGGACATTTCCCCATCACAGACGAGGAAGGACCGGGCCCGCCAGTCGCTGCGACCCGGGGGCGGTTGTTTCCAGCAGCTGTGCAGTGGCGTTCCCGCCACCCGCCGCGCCCAGCGCAGCCGTCGCAGCGCCAGCCACATCAGTCCAGGCCAGCCCGGTAGGTCAGCCGCAGCGCCGTCTGGGCCTGGTCGATAATGGTGAATGCGTCACGCAGCTGCTCCCGGGCCATGGTCGGCAGCCCCCGTGGCTTGAGGAAGTTGTCCGGTGTGTCGCCGTGCAGCAACTGCTGGCATTGTTGCTGCAGGCGCTGCTGCTGGATGCAGTACAGGGCGTCGGCCAGGTTGCGGCTGTCGCCCAGTGTCAGGTGTCTCTCCCGTGCCAATGCCCGCAGGCGCTCATCCGTGTTGACGGCCGCAACGCGGTGCGCCAGGGCGTGCAGGCGCGCAATGTCCGTCAGGGGCAGTACGCCGCGCTTCTTCAGGTCCACGGCATCCCGGTGCTCGCCGTCGCGCTCGACCACAAAGCGGCGGAAGACACCCAGCGGCGGCTTGCTCTCCAGTACGTTGGCCGCCAGCGCCGCGAGGAAAATTGAGTTGCGCGAGGCCTGCTCCAGCATGGTTGCCTGCAGCGACCTGCACAGGCTGGCGTCGCCGTAAATCGCGCGCAGATCGAAGAAAATGCTCACGCGCATGACCGCCGCCGGGGTCGGGGTGGCGGTCCAGCGCCGCACAGTGTCCTGCCACTGCGCCAGCGGCTGGCGCCAGCTGTCCGTCGTCGCCATGACTTCGCCCTTGCAGAAGGGGTAGCCACACAGATTCAATCCGGCGCATACCCTCTCCGCAAGGGCGGCGAACCAGGGAGCGTGCTCCGGGGCGGCGTCGTCCCCCAGGATCATGCCGTTGTCCTGGTCCGCGCCCAGCAGCTGCTCGGCCCGCGCCTGGGAGCCGAA
>JBFHFJ010000285.1:0-4221 GCA_041583655.1 Haliea sp.
GATTTAATAGTCACGATCGTCGAAACCTCGAATCATGTTTTCAAGCAGGTCGGTAACCCGGTTACCAAAGCCGCCCATACCCTTGAGAACGACTTGGACCTGTGTGGAGTACTCCTGTTCCAGGTCAGGGTCGGAGAAATCGGTATCCTCGCCGAGAACAGTGTCGATGTAGCGCAGATGCAAGAGGCGAACACGCCAGCAGCAGGTATCGTATTCGATTCCGAACATATCTTCCACGCTGGTGCTGCCCTCGATACTGAAGTTGAGCGCGGCAAACACGCTCCAGCGCTCGTTAACCGGGTAATAGGCCGACAGGTGTGCCTGTTCGGTTACCGTGTCCCGGTCCACGAGGGTGACCGGCCGGCGATAGGAGTAGCCGACATTGAAGACCGACCGGTCCTCGCGCTGATAGCTGGCGTGCAGACTGCCGGCGTTCATGTTGCCGCTTTCCGGATCCCACACCAGGCTGTTGCGCAGGCTCAGGCGCTGGTTGGGGAAGAAGTTGACGTCGGCGGCCATTTCCGAGCTGGACTGGTCGAGTACGGCATCTCGCGGGTCCAGGCGTACTCTCCGGTCGCGCAGGTAGAATATCTGGCCGATGCTGGCGTTCAGATACTCGCGACCGTCTTCGTCGCTGATGTACCGTGTGGTCAGGCCCAGGGACACCTGGTTGGCATCGTCGAGGCGGTCGCGACCCGAAAACCGCGTTTCCCGGAACAGCTGGTTGTAGCTGAAGGTCAGCTCGGCGCTGTCGAAATCGGGCTGGGTGGACTGGTCATCGTATTCACTGACCAGATAGTAGATCCGCGGCTCCAGGGTCTGCAGCAGGTCCCTGCCCGCCAGCTTGGTGGGGCGCTCGAAGTACAGGCCGCCGTCGACGCTGAGCAGGCCCGAGCCCGCGGACGGGCTGTCGCTGTGAATCGGCTCGGTAGAGTTCAGCTCATATTCCAGGTAGCGATACTTGGCGGTGGGCTTCAGGAAGCCGTACTGCCACAGCAGAGGCAGGGTGGCACCCCCCTCCATGTACAGGCGTTGCCCGGTGACGCTTTCCGAGTCCGAATCGAAATAGGAGTACTGGGCAAGCAAAATCGGGTCTACCTGGAACGGGGTGTTGTCACCGCGAAAGCTCGCGCTGATCTGCGGCAGCTTCCTGTAGTCTTCATCGATGTCGTCTGCCAGGGTCTGGAACTGCTGGAATTCCATCCCCAGCAGCCAGTCCTCCCCAAGATAATCGACGGAGCCCAGTTGCAGGAGGTTGGTCTTGCGCCGGGTATCCAGGCTGGAAGTATCCAGGTCCTTGAAGTAGTCGACATCGCTGACTTTGCTGTAGTCCACCCGCGAGCGCCAGCGCTGTTCGAACAGGCCATTGTGCTTGACGGTGGCCAGCCAGCGGTTGGTGTCACCGAGCTCCCCTTCGGATTCCAGCTGGTCGTCGCTGGACATGTAGGCCCCGCCCAGGGACCAGAAGCCGGTGTTGCGGTTGACGTACCGGCCCTCGAGTTCATGGTTGAAGCCGCGATCCTGGATCACCCTGGGCGTGTACATGAGGTCGTAGTTGGGGGCCAGGTTGAAGTAGATCGGTACCGCCACGTCCAGCCCGCCGCTGGAGTCAGAGCTGATGTCCGACCAGAGCAGGCCGGTATGGCGGCGATCATCCAGCGGGAAGCGGACCCAGGGTACGTAGAGAACCGGAATCCCCCCCAGGTCCAGCTTGGCCCCGGTTGCCGTGCCCAGACCCTCCTCCAGGTCCAGCTTGATGTTGTCGGCACGGATGGCCCACTCTTCGTCGTCCGGAGCGCAGTAGGACATCCTGCCGTCCCTGATGAAGAGCAGGCCTTCACTGTCCCGGCGCAGCTGGCCCGCGCTGCCGTGCAGGTGCTGCTGGTGGAGAACGAATTCGCTGTCGCGAATGCTCGCTTCCCCACTGTCCGCGGAGTACCGCGCCTCCTGGCCCCGCAGCAGCAGCCCCGGTTCCCGCAGGGTGATGCCACCGGATACGGTACCCTCGCGCTCGGCGCGGTCGAAATAGCCGTCTTCACCCCGAAGTTGGCGATACCCCTGGTCAACCGCCACGCCGCCACGCAGGTAGACGTCATCGCCTACCAGCTCGGATTCGGTGGCGCGGGCGCGAATGGCGGAGGTCTCGGGGGTGGCGGTGAGGTCCGACTCGGCTAGCGGGTCCACATAGCGCCCGCCACAGCTGCGGCATTGCTTGTCGCGCAAGGCTTCGGGCAGGGCCTGGATTGGCACCCAGTCCAGCCCGGCAGTGTCGTTCGCCACGGCGGAGCCCGCGGACAGTACCGGCAGGGCAAGGCCCAGGGCAACGGCGAGTCGGCGCAACCTGGGTTTGGCGGGGCTGTGCGGGGGCGGATTCATCAGGGCAAGATGCATTTTCTGGTATAACACGCGATGATAATGCATCACCCCGGGCTTGTCCGGGACTTTTTTGCCACAGGAGCCCCCTTGTCGACCGTTTCGCCCCACCTGCTGCCCTGGGCTCTGGCCGCCCTGGACCTGCCCCGGACCACCCCGGCAACGCTGCTGCCGGTCGCCGGGGACGCCAGCAACCGCCGCTATTTCCGCCTGCAGTGGTCGGGGCGCACCGCGATTGTGGTGGAGGCGCCGCCGGCGACCGAGAAGAACCGCGAGTTCCTGGCCCTGCGCCAGTTGCTGGGGCGAGCCGGGGTGCGCGTACCGGAGCTGCTGGCGGCGGACCTGGAACAGGGGTACCTCTTGCTGGAGGACCTCGGCGACCAGCTGTTGCTGGGGCAGCTGGGGGAGTCCACGGCGGATGAAGGCTACGGGCGCGCACTTGCCGTATTGCGGCAGCTGGCGGCAATCGAACCCGGTGCGCTGGCGAACCTGCCCGTATACGATCGCGCCCTGTTGGCGGAGGAGTTCAGCCGCTTTCCCGACTGGTTCCTGCAGCAGCTGCTGGGGTTGGAGCTCGTGGATGCGGAGCGCCATTTACTTGCCGAACTGGATGGTCTGCTGGTCGGCAGCGCGCTGGCGCAGCCGCAGGTGTTGGTACACCGGGACTTCCACAGCCGCAACCTGATGTGCCTGGCCGATGGCGAGCTGGCGGTGATTGATTTCCAGGACGCCGTGGTGGGCCCGGTGACCTACGATCCGGTGTCGCTGCTGAAGGACTGCTACATTCGCTGGCCCCGCGCTCGTGTGGAGGTCTGGGCGCTGGGCCATCGGGACGCCCTGTATGCGCAGGGGTTGTTGCCTGCGGTGGATGACACCACGTTCCTGCGCTGGCTGGACTGGATGGGCCTGCAACGGCACCTGAAGGTGCTGGGCACCTTTGCCCGCCTCTACCTGCGCGATGGCAAGCCCGGCTACCTTCAGGATCTGCCGCTGGTTATCGACTACATTCGCGAGGTGTTGGCCGCGCACGCCGGAGAGACAGCCGTGCTGGATGATTTCCGGGACTGGTTCGAACAAAGGGTGCTGGCCGCGGTTGCGCGGCAGCCGTGGAGCAACCCGTGAAGGTCATGATCCTGGCGGCGGGAGTCGGCGAGCGCATGCGGCCCCTGACTGAACACACGCCCAAGCCTCTGCTGGAGGTCGGCGGGAGGCCGTTGATCGCCTGGCACATCGAGGCTCTGGCCGCGCTTGGTCTGGACGAGCTGGTGATCAACGTGTCCCACCTGGCCGGGCAGATCATGGACTGGTGCGGGGACGGCAGCCGCTGGGGAGTGCGCATCCGCTATTCCCCGGAGCCCGAGCCGCTGGAAACCGCAGGTGGCATCCACCGGGCCCTGCCGCTGCTGGGTGACGCGCCCTTCCTGGTGGTGAACGGCGATGTCTGGAGCAGTTTCCCCCTGCAGCGCCTGCTGGCCCGGCGCAACCTGCCGCAGGGGGCCGCGCACCTCGTGCTGGTCGACAATCCGCCGCAGCACCCCGACGGCGACTTCTGCGTTGCGGCCGGGGGTGGCGTCAGCGCGCGACCGCCGGGTACGCGCGGGCTGACCTATGCGGGTATAGGCGTCTACACCGCGGGGTTCTTTGCCGATATGGCGCCCGGCAAATTGCCCCTGCGGCCGCTGCTGGATGCGGCCATCGCCCGGGGCCGGGTCTCGGGAGAACATTTCCGCGGCGCCTGGACCGATGTCGGTACGCCGCAGCGGCTGCGTGAGCTGGACGCCCGGCTGGGCAGCGCAAAGGCAGGATCCGAGGATGATCTGACCTCCCATAGCCGCTAGAATGGGCGGC
>JBFHFJ010000286.1:0-4216 GCA_041583655.1 Haliea sp.
CTCGAACTCGCGGGGGCAGACTTCGGCGAGAGGATAAAGGACGAAGTGGCGCTGTGCCATCGCCGGGTGCGGAACCTGTAGCCTTGGCGAGCAGATCCGCTGGTCGCCGTAGAGCAGGATGTCCAGATCCAGCGTGCGCGGCCCCCAGCGCACGGTACGCTGCCTGCCTCGGGCCAGCTCTATCGCCTGCAGCCTGTCCAGCAGGTCCTCCGCCGGCAGTGTGGTGGTGACGGCGACGACGGCGTTGAGATAGTCCGGCTGCTGTCCCGGCCCGACTGCGGCGCTGCGGAACACAGAAGAGCCGGCAGTGATGCGGACCTCTGCCAGTGCCGCCAGGGCGTCAATGGCAGCCTGCAGCTGCTGCGCCGGGTTGTCTAGGTTGCTGCCGAGTGCGATATAGGCGACGGGCATCAGGAGGTGGCGGGGCGCCGCTTGCGCGGTCGGCGCCGCCGCGGCCGGTTACCTGCGCCACTGTCTGTCTCGTCGCTGCCGCTGTCTATCATGGGCAGGTTCTGGTTTTCGGGCAGGGTCTGGAACTCGGTCCAGAAAGCCCCGACATCCCCGGTTTCCTCCCCCGCCTGCTCGCGCAGCAGGAGGAAGTCGTAGGCGGCGCGGAAGCGCCGGTTTTGCAGCAGCTCCCGTGCCTTGCGGCTGTTGCCGCGCTGCAGGCGCAGCTGGAATTCCCAGATCTCCCGCATGGGCATGGTGAAGCGGCGGGGGATGGAAAGCGTCTGCAGGGCGCTGGCGATAACCTGCTGGGCCGCGCTGTGCATCGCTGTCATCGGTGGGTCTCCCCGGTCGCGCAGCTGATCCGCCAGGCGGTCGACCACGGGCCAGAGCACCGCCGCCAGGAGGAAGGCCGGAGTGACCGGTTTGCTGTCGCGTATCCTCTGGTCGGTGCTGCGCATGGCGGCCCGGACCAGGGCCATGGCCACCTCGTCCTGGCGGATCTCATAGTCGCTGTCGGGGAACAGAAAGCGCAACAGGTCGTGCTCCAGAAGCTGTTCCAGGGTGCGCTCGGCATACCCGGAGGAGAACAACTTGAGGAATTCATCGAACAGGCGCGCGGCGGGGATTTCCCGCAGCAGGTGGGCGCAGCGCGGGATCGCAGCCGCAGTCTCCGCCTCGACGGTAAACTCGAGTTTCGCCGCGAACCGCGCCACGCGCAGCATGCGAACCGGATCCTCGCGGAAGCGGACGTCCGGGTCCCCGATGATGCAAACGCTGCGCTGGAGGAGGTCCTGCATGCCGTGGACATGGTCATAGACGGCGAAGCTGGCGGCGTCGTAGTAGAGCGCATTCACGGTGAGGTCGCGCCTGACCGCATCTTCCTCCAGCGTGCCAAACACGTTGTCGCGCAACAACAGCCCCTGGTCGGACTGGTGCGACTGGGACTTGCCGCGGCTGGCATCGGGTTCGCTGTCGTGGTGGCCACGGAACGTTGTCACTTCTATTATTTCGCGCCCGAAGCGCACGTGGACGATGCGGAAGCGCCGGCCAATGATGCGTGAACTGCGGAAAATGGCGTGCACTTCCTCCGGCGTCGCATCGGTGGCGACATCGAAGTCCTTGGGGTGACCGCCCAGCAGCAGATCGCGCACGGCGCCGCCAACCAGATAGGCCTGGTGGCCATGTCGACGCAGCTGCGCCATGACCTTCAGTGCGCCGTCACTGATGTTCTTGCGGGATATGCAGTGCTGATCCCTGGGTATGACCTTCAAACGTTGGTTGCCTTGTGCGAGACGAAAAACAGGGCGGAGTTTAGCACAATGGCTCGTTTCCGGTGTGTCGGGAGGTGTTCATAAAGTAAGTGACGGGGAAGACGTTGTCTTCCCCATCCAGGTCTCAGCTGTACATTATTGTTATGCGGGCAATGATATTGTTTTTGTGCTAGCCGTGGGGCCTGAAATTGAGGGGGAAGATTTCTTCCCCGTCCAGGTCCATGGTGTCTCTGTTATTCTTATTGCGGCCGTGGTGTTATTTTTATTGTTGCTGCCGCGTGTAATAATGCAGAGCCCGTGCCAGAAAACAGCAAATCCTTTTAAATCATACGGTTAGAATAAAATTGGCGCGGGAAGACACGTCAGGATTGCTCGGGTTGTTACGCTTCTACTCCGCCCTGCGTTACAACCGGCGAAGGTGGTAACGCTCAGGAGGCGGACTTCCGGCGCCGGCTGCCGCTGGCAGAGCTCTTCTTGCGGGGTATTTCGAAGCGCTGGCGGCGCTCCCACAGGCACTTGCGGCTGATGCCCAGTTTTTGGGCCAGCTCGGTCTCGCTCATGGAATCCTGGTGTTCCAGCACAAAGCGCTGGAAGTAGTCTTCCAGGGACAGGTCCTCGTTGGGGTCCGAGGTGATGCTGCGAGGTGTGTAGGGCGCGGGCGCCTGTATGCCCTGGCCGCGAATCCTGTTGATATTGATCAGTTCCAGGTCGATACCCAGGGCTTCATTGTCGATTTCGCTGGTTTCCGAGAGGACCACCGCACGCTCGATAGCATGTTCCAGCTCGCGCACGTTACCCGGCCACTGGTAGGTGGTGATGGCCTGGATGGCGCGGGGGGAGAGTTCCATCGTGCCCTTGCCCAGACGCTCGGCCTGCTCCTGCAGCATTTTCTCCGCCAGGTGCAGGATGTCCTTGCCCCGCTCACGCAGGGGTGGCAGTTCAAGGCGCAACACGTTTATCCGGTAGTAAAGGTCCTGGCGGAACAGGCCCTCCGCGGACAGGACATGCAGGTTGCGGTGGGTGGCACAGATCAGGCGTACATTTACCTTGCGTGAGTGCACCGAGCCGATGCGGCGGATTTCGCCCTCCTGGATAAAGCGCAGCAGGCGCGCCTGAGCCTCCATGGGCAGCTCACCGATCTCATCCAGGAACAGGGTGCCGCCATCGGCGGCTTCAATCAGGCCCATGCGACTGGCGTTGGCGCCGGTAAAGGCACCTTTTTCATAGCCGAACAGCTCCGATTCGATCAGCGTGTCTGGAATGGCGGCGCAGTTTACGCAAATCAGGGTCTTGTCCGCGCGCTTGCTGTGCTGGTGCACGCTGCGGGCCACCAGTTCCTTGCCGGTGCCGGTCTCGCCCAGCACCAGTACTGTCGAATCTGTGGGGGCGATTTTGCGGATATGCTCCGACAGCGTCACCATGGCAGGGCAGTTGCCGATGATGCCGGTCACGCGGTTGGCAGCGCTGCCACTGTTGCTGCCCTCGTCTTTCCTGGCGGGGTGATCGGCGATGATCCGCTCAACCGCTGAAACCATGTCACTGTGGTCAAAGGGTTTAGCGATATAGTCCACTGCCCCCATGCGCATCGAGTCCACCGCCGAGCGCAGGCTGGCATAGCTGGTCATTATCAATACCGGAACGTCACCCGCCTTCTTGATCAGGTCGGTGCCGGGAGCCCCGGGCAGGCGCAAGTCGGAAATGATCAGGTCGAAGTCGGTGAGGGAGTGCTTGGATTCGGCTTCCTGCACCGAGGCCGCCTCGGCAACCTGGTAATCATGGCGTTCCAGCAGGCGCCGCAGGGCGGTCCGGATTACCGACTCGTCTTCCACCACCAGAATCTGTTGCATGCAGTGTTACCTCTCTGACGCAGGGTTACCAACATACCCTGATGGGCACTTTTTTTCCACTCAGAACAGGGGGTTGTACCTGTCACCGGGGGTTACATCCGGAACTCGGTGGAGTAACTGCTCACTGGCAACTGCAGGATAATCCGCGTTCCCGGCTGCTCAGGGGGCCCCACCGGGCTCTGGATCTGGACGCTGCCGCCAAGGTCTTCCATGATGCTGTAGACCAGTGCCAGGCCCAATCCGGTGCCTTTTCCCGGCTCCTTGGTGGTGAAGAAGGGCTCGAAGACCTGATTCTGCAGTTCTGTCGGTATGCCGGGCCCCTGGTCCTCAACCTCAATCGTGATCCTGTCCTCGCTGCTGCTGGCGCGTATCTGCACCCGGCCCCCCGGTTCGCTGGCATCCCGGGCGTTGCCCAGCAGGTTGACAAACACCTGCAGCAAACGCTGGGCGTCGGCCTGCACCAGCAGCTCCCGGTCGCACCGGTTGTCGAAGTGAAGTGGCCTCGCCTGGTGGTCTAGCTGCAACAAGTGGATGGCCTCGTCGACACAGTCCGCGAGATTGCAGGGCTCCAGGTAGATATCGCCGGCTCCCGAGCCAACGTGGGAGAAATTCACCAGGGAATCGACGATGCGGCTGACGCGTCCGGTC
>JBFHFJ010000287.1:0-4196 GCA_041583655.1 Haliea sp.
CCGAGCGCGGATCGGTACCCACCACTTCGGCCTCGAATTCCCGGCGGTCGATCATCCGCACCAGTACGCTGTCGGCGCCGTCGACGACGTGGTTGTTGGTCACAATATAGCCATCACCGGAGACAATGAAACCGGACCCCATCGACATGCGCTGTCGCTGCGATTGCTGGGGCGACTCACCGCGGAACTCGAAAAAGCGCCGCAGGTATTCAGGGATTTCTTCCGCTCCCGGGGTGTTGCGGGGGGCGCCTGCCGGATACTGCACAATGATCTTGACCACCGCGGGTGACTTCGACTTGACGATCTCGCGAAATTCCGGAAGCGCTTGCGCCGCCAGGCCGGGTGTCACCAGCGCCAGGCAGAGCAAAATCAATGTGGGCAAGGTGTTGCGTAAAATCATGCAATCAGTCCATCTGAGAGTTGGAAAAGAAAAACAGTCAGGGCGCCGTCGAGAACGACAGGTTTTGCGCCTGCCTGCCGGGCAGGGCAGCCAAAACCGGCTGCAGGCTGGCATCCTCACGGTGCCGCCAGGCATGCCAGCGCACCGCTGCGACACCGAGCGCAAAACCGGCCACGGCACCCGCTATTGCCGCCAGGTCCGGTGACCAGGACAACCAGTGACTGCCAGCCACGGCCCCCGCAAGCATTGAAAGCAGGGGCAGCATGTAGACAATAAGGGAGCCGCGCAGGATAACTTCGTCCGGCAGGCTGATGGTAACCTCGTCATCAATCCGACAGTCCGCCAGTGTGTAGGCCCCGGGCAGAACCCGCACCAGGCCCCGCTGGCCATCGCGAATCCGGTTCAACAGGCCATGGCCACAACCCTTCTGCGCGGCACAGGTACCACAGGTACTCTTGCGGATGGTCTCAACCCAGAGGCTGTCCGCGTCAATGGCAACAATGCGACCCGTTTCAGTCGGCATCAGCGCACAATCCTCACCGAGTCGGCGACCATCCGTGCCGTGTTCACCGGCACCTCGCCCACCACCGTCACCAGCACCGGTTGCCCGGCCAGGCGCATGCCGCGGGTATAGGAAGTGGTGCTGCCCTCGCGGGCCACACCCTCCCCGGGTTGCAGCTCGCGCGACAGCTGCTCAAGGAAAACGGAAAACACGGCCAGGCCATCGGTGTAGGTACGGCGGGCGCTGGCCGCGGACGCGGCGTCAGTCTGGGTAAAGCCGCCGGGCAACCAGCTCACCTGCCAGGGCGCACTCAGCGCAGGCCCGCTATCGGGCACATCCGGGTGTGGGTGACGGGCTGGGTGGACGGTCTGCACGTCCCGCTGGGGCGACCGGGGCTCACCGAGGTGGAGGTCGGCAAACTGGAACCGCTCGAGTATCTGGTCGCCGCGACCCAGCGTGCTGATGCGCAGCAGCAGGCCGGTTTCCCGGTCCAGCTCCAGGACATAGCCATAGCGGTACACGTCTCGTGGCTGGATCTGGACCCTTACTCCCTGGCGACCGGCGATGCGGTCGCCCTCGCTGACCTGGAAACGGTAGTAAGCCGCAACGCCACAACCCGGACCCTGCTGCTCCCCGAGAAGGAGCAGCTGCTGGCCGGGATGGGTACAGTCAAGAGGGTGGCCCATGCGCACAACCCTGGCGCCCTGACCGGTCAGGCGGGTGAGAAGCTCATGACTCTGTCCGTCCGCCATGGAGCGGGCGATCTGCATCACCTGCAGGTCGTCACCGCGCTGGAAAGTCACCACGCCCTGGTAGGCAACCTCGTGGTAACTCCGGGACATCTTGGCAAGCCAGCCCAAGGCCTCGGTATCGGCTTCGGAGCAGCTGGCGGCGAATGTCACCGGCGCGCCGACAAGGCAGGCGACGATAGTGGCATTGACGACCAGGGTTTGTAACAGCGATCGCACCGTGATCACCACCGTGGACTCACTCCTCGATATTGGGAACGCGAGCGAAAGGAATAAGGCCCTGGGGAGAATTGAGCGCCGCGTGTTCCGCGTGCTCCTGCATGTACAGGTACATGCGCTGACGGGCGAGTTCGCGGTAGGCAGTACGCGCCGCCGGTTCCAGCTGGGGCATGGCCTGATTGCCATAGCTGGCGCGCAGGGGCACGGCACCGAGACTGTTGACGAATCCGACCGCCGACACGCCGGATGCTGCCAGCGGGGCCGGGTTACCGGCGTCCGGATCACCCGCCTGGTACAGCTGCTGGCCACCAAACACCACCACGGCAGTCACCGATGCCGCCACCGCAAAGCTGGCGATGGGCCTGCTCAGGCGCTGCCACATCCCGCCGGCAGGCTCGACATCCGCGGCTATTGCGGCGCTGATCCGCTGCGAGATATCCATATTCAGGCGGCCCACTGGCTGCCCGGAAATCACCGAGCGCGCCAGGTTGTACCGAATCCAGGTCTGGCGCAGCTCATCGTCCTTGCCCAGCTGCCCCAGAAGGCGCTGCAGTTCCAGTTCATTCGCCTCATCGTCCATGAGGGCGGAGAGTGACTCCCGCAGTTTCTCTGTCATGGTGTCAGACCTCCTTTTTGCGCCCCGAACATCGAATGATTGCTGCTGCGATTTTTTGCCATGGCCGGTTCCACTCTGTTCAAGTTGTTGCCGCTGAATTTGCTTGCGCTATACACCGTCGATCTGTTCTCGCACCTTTTTGTCGATGGCCTCCCGGGCGCGAAATATGCGCGACCGGACAGTGCCGACAGGACAATCCATGATCTCGGCGATGTCCTCATAGCTCAGACCATCAAATTCGCGCAAAGTTACCGCGGTGCGCAAATCATCCGGTAATTCCCTGATGGCCCGCTCTACCACCTGCTTCAGCTCAGCGCCGAACAGGGCTGTCTCAGGGGTCTCGATCTCCCGCAGCGCGCCGCCGCCCTCGAAGTACTCGGCATCGCTGACCTCCACGTCCGACCCGGGCGGACGCCGGGAGCGCGCAACCAGGTGATTCTTGGCGGTGTTGATCGCGATCCGGTATAGCCAGGTGTAGAACGCGCTTTCTCCACGAAACCGCGGCAGTGCCCTGTAGGCCTTGATAAAAGCCTCCTGGGCGACATCCTGCACTTCATCGGAATCATGAACATAGCGACTGATCAATCCCAGTATCTTGTGCTGGTACTTCAATACCAGCATGTCAAAGGCTCGGGAATCACCTTTCTGCACCCGGGCGACGAGCTGCTGGTCCGTTGGTGCCGCTGTCATGTCCTGACTCCTTCCCTGATCCATGACAGAGTTGCCCGCCGGGGCCACCGGCAGCTATTGCCGGCCACACCTGTGCCTTCGCGCATACTGCGCAGCCAATATGAGGGCCTGATACCACAAAAGTTCCGCAATCCTGTATTTCCTTAATCCGGGGCACCTCGTTTATACTCGCCGTGCCGGTGACCTGCCGCACTGTATGCCACGTAAGTTATTGAGCCACATAATATATTTCACCACCCAGAGGCAGCAAGCACCAATCCATGTCCAGCCACTCATTCCAGCATGACGTTCTCATCATCGGCAGCGGTGCTGCCGGCCTCAGCACTGCACTGCGCCTGCCCGGCCACCTGCGCATAGCACTGCTCTCCAAGGGCGATCTCAACGAAGGTTCCACATACTGGGCACAGGGCGGCATGGCCGCGGTGCTGGATTCGCAGGATACCGTGGATTCACACGTTGCCGATACGCTGGTGGCGGGCGCCGGGCTCTGTGATGAGGAGGCCGTGCGCTTTACAGTCAGCAACAGCCGCAGCTGTGTCGAGTGGCTGGTGGAACAGGGTGTGGACTTCGACCTGCTGCCGGAGGGGTCCCGGGAGTTCCACCTTGCCATGGAAGGGGGCCACAGCCACCGCCGCATCATCCATGCCGCGGACCGCACCGGCCAGGCAATTTCCGAGGTACTGACAGCCCGGGCGCTCGAGGCGGACAATATCGAGGTTTTCCCGCACCGGGTGGCCGTGGACCTGGTCATGCACGAAGGGCGCTGCGAGGGCGCGTACATCTTCGACCGACGCAGCGACCGGGTGGAGCTGTTCCAGGCCAAGGCCGTGGTGCTCGCCACCGGCGGAGCCAGCAAGGCCTACCTCTATACCAGCAACCCGGACGGCGCCAGCGGCGACGGTATCGCCATGGCCTGGCGGGCCGGATGCCGGGTCGCCAACCTGGAGTTCAACCAGTTCCATCCAACCTGCCTGTACCATCCCAAGGCGAAATCCTTCCTCATCACCGAAGCCATCCGCG
>JBFHFJ010000288.1:0-4164 GCA_041583655.1 Haliea sp.
CTGGGTGGACTGGTTGCGCGCCAGGCCGGCCTCGGCCAGATGAATCTCGGCCATCTCGAGCAGCGCGGTACGGGCGAAATGGCTGCGGCTTGCGGGTTCGGCATCCGCCAGACTGAGCACCAGACGCTGGAACCGGGACATATCCGCTGCCCCCGTGATGCACGGGGCGAACAGGGCCAGCAGGATACAGCCAAGCACTGACAGGCGTCCGACACCCCATTGACCGCCCGCCCGTTGCGCCCCGTCGTCCGCCAAACCTGTTTTCCCCTGTCGCCTCAATGCACTAGACTTGAATCCTTACAATAATAAGGTACCTCCAATGAACCACAACGTCCTCCTGCCCCTGCTGCTTGGCCTCCTGGTTCTGGCCGCCTGTGACAACAGAACCAGTGTCAACGCCAACACCAACACCGACACGGCCGATATTGAGTGGCGCCAGCATGGCCTGAACGCAGCGGAAACCCGCTTCAGTACGTTGCGGGACATCAACAGCGACAATGTCGCGACCCTGGGACTGGACTGGTATTTCGATTACCCCACCGCCCGCGGTATGGAAGCGACACCTCTGGTGGTTGACGGTGTCATTTATACCACGGGCTCCTGGAGCATGGTGTTTGCCCACGACGCCCGCAGCGGCGAACTGCTCTGGTTCCATGATCCCAAAGTACCGAGGGAATGGGCAGTGCACCTCTGCTGCGATGTGGTGAACCGCGGTGTCGCCTATGCGGAAGGCAAGATCATCTCCGGCACCCTTGACGGCAGATTGATCGCCCTTGATGCCGAAAGTGGCGATATCTTGTGGGAGGTACAAACCACCGACCGTACCCGTCCCTATTCGATCACCGGGGCGCCCCGGATTGTCAAAGGGCGCGCCATCATCGGCAACGGGGGGAGCGAACTGGGCGTGCGGGGTTATGTCTCAGCCTATGAACTGGACAGCGGGGACATGGCATGGCGCTTCCATACAGTGCCCGGCAATCCTGAAGATGGTTTCGAAAACGATGCGATGCGGGCCGCCGCAGAGACCTGGAAGGGCGGGCCGTGGTGGGAAATCGGCGGCGGCGGCACGGTCTGGGACTCCATGGCCTACGACCCGGAACTGGACCTGTTGTACATCGGCGTCGGCAATGGCGCTCCCTGGAATCACCAGATTCGCAGTCCAGGTGGCGGCGACAACCTGTACCTGTCGTCGATTGTCGCCCTGAAGCCCGACGACGGAAGCTATGTCTGGCACTATCAGACCACCCCGGGTGACAGCTGGGACTACACCGCCACCCAGCACATGATTCTTGCCGACCTTGAACTCGACGGTCGCCTGCGCAAGGTTATCATGCAAGCGCCCAAGAACGGCTTCTTCTACGTCCTGGACCGGAGCACCGGCGAGTTGCTGTCTGCGCAACCCTATGCCGGCGTCACCTGGGCCAGCCATATCGACATGAAGACCGGCAGGCCAGTGGAGAACGAGACAGCCCGTTATGAAGAGACCAACACCGGCCTGCATCTGCCTGGACCGATTGGCGCACATAACTGGCACCCAATGAGCTATAGCCCGGACACCGGCCTTGTGTACATCCCGAAACAGGATGTGCCCTATGTTTTCGCCAATGATCCTGATTTCAGGTACCGGCCTGGCTACTGGAACACCGGCACCGACGCACTGCCTGCAGCGATGCCGGATGATCCGGAGACCAAGGCGGCGGTCCTCGGCCTGGTCAAAGGTGCCATCGTCGCCTGGGACCCGGTGGCCGCGACACCTCGCTGGCAAATCCAGCACGCCGGCCCATGGAACGGCGGGTTGCTGTCGACGGCCGGCAATCTCCTCTTCCAGGGGAATTCCGGGGGGTATTTCGCCGCTTACCGTGCCGACAATGGCGAAGAGCTGTGGCGCTTCGATGCCCAGACCGGTGTGATGGCAGCGCCGGTCACCTACCGCCTGGACGGCGCTCAGTACGTCGCAGTGGTTACAGGCTGGGGAGGGTCTCTCGCGCTCGTGGGCGGTGAGGCACTCACGGCCGGCCCGATGCCCAATCGCAGTCGACTGCTGGTCTTCAGGCTCGGCGCTGACAACCAACTGCCAGCTCTGACCACGTCACCCCTGGTGTTTGATCCACCTGAACTCACCGCCAGCGCCGCGCAGCTACTGGACGGCCAACGCAATTACCTGACCTTCTGTGTATTCTGCCACGGAGATGGAGCGGTGAGCGGCGGAGCCACGCCGGACCTCCGAGCCATGACGGCAGAAACGCACGAGCGCTGGGACAGTATCGTTCGCGGCGGCTCCCACTGGCAGAATGGCATGGCGGGCTTCGCCGGGGTGCTTGACGAACAGCAGTCGGAGAACATTCGCCAGTACACGATTGAGCGGGCCCGGGCCGCCCTCGACAACTGAGGCTCTTCGGGATATGCCGGCGAGCCGCGCGATCGCTACCGGTACAGTTCGGGATGCTCACGCAACCACAGGGTAGCCGAAGCCAGACTCATGGGGCGGGCGAGGAGAAAGCCCTGGAAAACCTCGCACCCGTGGCTCTGCAGGTACGCATACTGGGCTGAGGTCTCGACACCTTCGGCAACCACGCGCAGGTTCAGTTCACGCGCCAGCGCGATGACCCCTTTGCACACCGCGGCATCCTTGGCATTGTCGATCACACCGCGAACGAAGCTGCCATCGATCTTGATCTTGTGCACGGGCAACGTGCGGATATAGCTCAGGCTTGAGAAGCCGGTGCCAAAGTCATCAATGACAGCCCCGACGCCCATGGTCGCCAGCGCGTCAAGCGTGGCAATTGCGCCCTCTGCATCCCGCATCAAGACGCCCTCCGTGATCTCCAGTTCCAGACACTGCGGGCTCAATCCGGTGTTTTCCAGTACCGTCTTCAGGACAGGCAGGAAGCTCTCCCGATGGAACTGCAGCGGCGACACATTAACCGCTAGCTTGCCCCGCAACAGACCTTGCTGCTGAAGCGCTACCGCATCGCGGCAGGCCCGCTCCATTACCCAGCGACTGAGCTGGATGATCTGGCCGGTTTCCTCGGCGAGAGGAATGAAAGTGGCAGGCGACACCGCCTCACCATCCCGTCGGTGCCAGCGCAGGAGCGCTTCCACGCCCTCCAGGCGGCCAGCGGCATTCACCAGGGGCTGGTAAAACACGTCCAGCTCGTTATTGTCCATTGCCTCCTGCAGTGCGTTGCGAAGCGTCAGCCGCTCGGACAGCTGCTGGTCCATGTCGCCAGTGAATACCTGATAGGTGTTGCGGCCAGCCTTCTTGGCCTGGTACATAGCTATGTCAGCCTGCTGCACAAGCTTTTCCGGATCCGGCATATCAGGGGTGAGTACCGCTATACCGATACTTGCTGAAATATGCAGCTCCTGCCCCTCCACCCGGTGCGGACGCGACAGCTCGGACAGCAGTCGCTCGGCAACATCCAGTGCCTGCTCCCGGCTGCCCAGGTCGGGCAACAACAGCACGAATTCATCGCCACCGAGTCTGGCCAGGGTGTCACTCGGGCGCAGGGCAGCACTCAGGCGAGCGGTCACACTGACCAGCAACTGATCCCCTACCTTGTGACCCAGTGTGTCGTTTATCGGCTTGAATTCATCCAGGTCTATAAACAGCACAGCGAGCAGATTATGCTGCCTGCGGGCGAGGGAAAAGTCGTGCTCGAGCCTGTCGTTGAACAGCGACCGATTGGCCAGCCCGGTCAGAGCATCGTGGGTTGCCTGGTAGGCGAGACGGCTCTCCTGCTCCTTACGTTCCGAGATATCGTTGAGGATCCCCACGAAGTGGGTCACATCCCCGCCGCCGTCCAGGACCGGGGAGAATGACAGCTGATTCCAGAAAGGCGATCCATCGCGGCGCTGGTTGCGCAGAGTCAGAGACAAGGTTCGGCCCGTCAAGAGAGCTGTGGTTATGGCTTCGCGATCTTCTCCGGTAACAAAATCCCCGGTAAGGAATACCGTGCCATCGTTACCCATGGCGGCTTCTGCCGAGTAGCCGAGGATGCGGGTAAACGCCGGGTTCACATAGACCACCGGGTAACCGCTATCACGAGCATCGACAACAATTACCGCATTGCTGCTGGCCTCAAGGCTGCGCTCGAGAACACGCAGTCGCTCTTCGTCGACCATTTTTTGTGTTGTGTCCTTGGCAATACCAAAGACACCCAC
>JBFHFJ010000289.1:0-4147 GCA_041583655.1 Haliea sp.
ACGCCGTGATCAACGCGCAAGCATACGCCAAAAAAAGGTCTTTGTGGGACGCCTACCCGGCGAAGGACGGGATTCGCACCTCGCGTTCGTCCTGCGCAACCACCACAAGGTCGCGCTGCACATAGCGGGCGTCACCAGCCCGAACTTCGATCAGGTCCCGGTAGCGGATGTACATGTCGAGGCAAAGCTGTTGGCCATCGAGCTGGTAAAAGTGCGAGGCCACGCAGTAGGTTTCCCCGGTGTAGGTATCACCCTCCCAGGTACCGGTGACCTGCCCCAGCAGGTGGAAAGTACGGTCGAACTGGCGCAGGAACTCCAGGTTCGCGATAAATACCGCTCGGGACTCAGCGCGAAAGCCGGGTCCTTCCTGGGTAAACTCCGGCCACATGATCTGCTCCATGGCCGCGAAGTCACGATCATCCACCGTTCGCGCGTAGTGCGCTGCCAATTCCCCGGGCAAGGTCTGCCGGTTCATTGGCGGGCCTCGTAATGCGCCACCAGCTCGGCGATCGCCTCAGCCACGCGGCCGGTGCCATAGCCAAGCTCCCGCACTCCCTCAGGCTGGTAGCTCACAGTCGCACCGCGGCCGGCAAACATGATCATGTCCGGCAGCAATGGATGCTCCTCACTGCGTACCTCCAGATCCTGCGGGTTACCCACCGCGTCACACCAGAGCTCGAAATACGCCTTCCAGCTCAGGTTTTCGTCGCCCACCAGGTAGGCTCGACCGGACTCCCCATGCTCCAGGGCACCGAGTACCGCTTCCGACAGGGAGGGCGTGGTGATGTGGTTGGTACCGCCCTCCGGCGCGAACAGCGGCACACCCTCCATCAAGCCCTTGGCGTACAGGTAGGCGTAGTACAGGTGCTCCACCTCCAGTCCCGGCAGGTGACCCAGCACAAACGGCGCGTTCAGGCTGCAGACAACAAAGCTGTCGTCGCTCATGGCGCGAATGGCCTCGTCCGCCAGCGCCCGGGAGCGCACGTAGGGGCTGGTCTCTATCTTTTCCGGCGCCACCTGGGGGTAGAAGGTACCGATGTAGACTGCGCGCTTGATGCCAGCGGCCTTGGCGGCGGCAAAGAAACGCGGAATCCCCTCGCTGTTGTAGCGCGTGTAGAATGCCTCCTCGGTCACGGAGCCGTCCTGTGGCAACTGCCGGATGTCAACGCCGGCCGCGAAGACCAGCCAGTCGAAGCCCGCCAGCCGTCCATCGCCGACATCATCTTCGACCTAGTGGGTAGGGATAAACGGCAACCTCGCCAGCGCCGGCACTGATGGCGCTGAGCGGGCCATCAGGGTTACATCGTGCCCCTTGCCCGCCAGGTACAACGCCGCATGCCCGCCGATCAGGCCGGTGCCACCTACAACCAGTACTTTCATAATGCCTTTCCTCATAACGTCCTGCGGGGTACGCACAGCCGCAACGGCAACTGCCCGGTCAGCGTGCAGTCTAAAGTGCCTGCCCCGTACCTGCGAAGCGACAGGGAGCCATCCACGGCCCCCGCGGCGCAAAAAAGCACGATCAGACTACAAATCCATACGGATCAGCTTGGCGGTGCAGGCCGGGGTTGGCGTCGGCTTAAGCGTGGGATCGGGACAAAGTGGACGCAATAACCACTTGATTGCTAAGGCTATAATCGTTGACGAGCACACCGGAAACAGTTGGTTTTTGGAAACTTTGTCTCTAACATTGGGTCCAACGGTTCAACGCACCTTTGGGTGCATAGCAATGGAGCAGCGAGCAATGCAACAGAAAGGCTTCTACGATCTGAACACAGTGGGCATGGAGTCTGTAGTCAGCACCAACAAGGTGTTGAGAAACACCTACATGCTGCTGGGAATGACCCTGCTGTTCAGCGCAATCACAGCGGGAATCTCCATGGCCGTGGGTCTGCCCCAGGGGGCCGCCCTGATACTCATGCTGGTCGGCTTCGGGCTGCTGTTCGTGGTCCACAAGATGGCCGACACCAGCAAGGGCCTGCTGGCCATTTTCGCCTTCACCGGCGTTATGGGTGCATCCATTGGCCCCATGCTGAACCACTACCTGTCCATGCCCGGTGGCCCGGCCCTGGTCATGCAGGCCCTCGGTGGCACTGCGCTGGTATTCTTCGGGCTCTCCGCGTACGCGCTGACCACCCGCAAGGATTTCTCCTTCATGGGCGGTTTCCTGATGGTGGGCCTGATCGTTGCGGTAGTTGCCATGATCGCCAATATTTTCCTGGCTATCCCCGCCCTGTCCCTGACCATTTCCGCCGCAGTGGTCATGATCATGTCCGGGTTGATCCTGTTCGACACCAGCCGGATCATCCACGGCGGTGAAACCAACTACATCCGCGCAACTGTGGGTCTGTACCTGAACATATACAACCTGTTCATCCACATGTTGCACCTGCTCACCGCGCTGGGCGGCGATGACTGAAGCCACAGCGGCCCGCACCCACAACCCCGGCCAGTGCCGGGGTTTTTCGTTGGCTGGCTGACATGCCCCTGACCTATGCCCTGCTGGTCCTGTCAGCACCCGCCTCCGGCCACGGCAACCTGACAGCGGCCCGTTTCGCACGCGCGCTGCTGGCCCGGGGCCACCATTTACAGCGGGTGTTCTTTCTCGATAACGGCACACTGACCGGTCTCGCCACCGCTATCACGCCCCAGGATGAGCAGTCTCCCCTGCAGCAGTGGGTACAGTTGGCGGACGAGCACCAGACCGAGCTCATCCTTTGTGTCAGTTCGGCCCTGAAACGCGGCCTGCTGGACAGTACCGAGGCCGCCCGTTACGAGCGACCCGCCGCTACCGTGCACCCGGCCTTTGAGCTGGGTGGCCTGGGGCTACTGGTAGAATCTGCCCAGACGGCTGACCGTCTGGTCACGTTCGGGTGAACCCGGTGGCAGAGCACTCACGCAAATCCATTCTGGTGGTCAGCCGCCACGCCCATCCCGGCAGCAGCCTGCCCCGCTCGGCGCTGGATACAGCGTTGGCGGCGGCGGCTTTCGACCAGCCTGTGACGCTGCTGTTCCAGGGCGAAGGTGTGCTTCAGCTGTTGCCTGCACAGGATGCCCGTGCGGCGGGTGTGCGCAATCTGCGCAAGGTTATCGATTCACTGCCGCTATACGATATTGAGACCGTGTACGTGGATGCCGCCGCGGCCACCGCCTTCGGCGTTGCCCCGGACACCCTGCCCGCCAGCACCCAGTGGCTGGACCCGGCTGGCATTCGCGCGCTGCTCATCAGCCATGACCACGTTCTGGGGTTCTGAGTCATGCTCCTGCACACTCTAGGTCGCTCCCCCGCTCACAACGCCTTCCACGATTGCCTGGCAGCACTGGGCCCGGGCGATGCCCTGCTGCTGCTCGGCGACGGCGTCTATGCGGCACGGGTGGGCAGCCAAGCCGCCGCACTGCTGGCAGGCAGCGGGGCCAGCCTGTTTGTACTCGATGCCGACGCATCTCTGGCCGGAGTGCGGGAATGCCTGGCACCCCAGGTCACTCTGGTGGATGACGACGGCTTCGTCGCTCTCAGCGAGCGCTATAGCCGCCACATGGCCTGGTACTAGCGGCCGTGCTTTCAGACAGTGCCTTCGACCCGGAAGGCTTCCTGCGGGATCTGGAGGACTGGACCCCGGAAGTCGCTGAACAAATCGCTGCGGGCGAGAATATCCACCTCACAGCCGCGCACTGGGAAATCCTTGACCTGCTGCGGGACTACTACCTGCACTTCGACAGCTCCCCCGCCATGCGCCCGCTGGTAAAGTGGGTGGCGCAGCGGCTGGGTCCCGACAAGGGCAAGAGCATCTACCTGCTCAGCCTGTTCCCTGGCTCACCCGCCAAGCTCGGCAGCAAGATTGCCGGCCTTCCGAAACCCGATAACTGTCTGTAGGCGCCCATGCCCCTGAGTACTTTCAATCCCGTCCGCTACGGCGAACTGCTTGCCGCCAAGACCGCACGAGTGCAAGGAATGCTGGCGGGTTTCGGCGCGCCGGAAGCCGAGGTGATCCCGTCGCCGGATGCGGGTTTTCGCATGCGCGCAGAATTCCGGCTCTGGCACGACGGCGACAACCTGGACTATGTGATGTTCCGCCGCGGCGAACCCGGCACTCCGATACCGGTGCGGGACTTTCCCATTGCCTGCGAAACTATCCAGCGCCTGATG
>JBFHFJ010000290.1:0-4140 GCA_041583655.1 Haliea sp.
ATACCCGGAAGAGGTGGTCCCGCCGGGGCAGACCGCAAACAGCTACCTGCGCGAGCTGGTGGAGGCGGGCTGCGCGGTGCGCTGGCCCGGGGGCGTCTCCGCGGAGACGCGGGCGCGCATTGAATACGAGCTGGAGTTGATCGCGGAGCTGCACTACGAGTACTACTTCCTGACGGTGTACGACCTGGTGCGCTTTGCCCGGGAGCGCGGCATTCTCTGCCAGGGCCGCGGGTCGGCGGCCAACTCCGTGGTGTGCTACTGCCTGTTCATCACCGAGGTATCCCCTGACCAGGTGTCGCTGCTGTTCGAGCGCTTTATTTCCAGGGAGCGGGACGAGCCGCCGGATATCGATGTGGATTTCGAGCACGAGCGCCGCGAGGAAGTCATCCAGTACATCTACGACAAGTACAGCCGCCGCCGCGCGGCCCTGGCTGCCACGGTCATTACCTACCGGGCGCGCAGCGCGGTGCGGGATGTGGGCAGGGCGCTGGGGCTGGACGCGGTATTCGTCGACGACCTGGCAAAATCCCTGGCCTGGTGGGACCGCAGTTCGGACCTCGGCAAGCGCTTCGAGGAACAGGGCGTGGCCGGGCACAGCCAGCAGGCGGCACTGTTCCAGCGGCTGGTGCAGGAGATCCTCGGTTTTCCCCGCCACCTGTCCCAGCATGTGGGCGGCTTCGTGATCAGCCGCGGGCCGATCTCCCAGCTGGTGCCGGTGGAGAACGCCAGCATGGTGGATCGCACCGTAATCCAGTGGGACAAGGAAGACATCGAATCCCTCGGGTTGTTGAAGGTGGATATTCTCGCCCTGGGAATGCTGTCGGCCATCCGCAAGAGCCTGGCCCTGGTACACCGCGATCACCCCCCTATCCGCAGCCTGGCGGATATCCCCCGGGACTGCGCCGCCACCTGGCGCATGCTGCAGCAGGCGGATTCCGTGGGCGTGTTCCAGATTGAATCCCGGGCGCAGATGTCCATGCTGCCGCGGCTGCGGCCCGCCTGCTTCTACGACCTTGTTATCCAGATCGCCATCGTACGTCCGGGCCCTATCCAGGGGGATATGGTGCACCCCTTCCTGCGTCGCAAGCAGGGTTTGGAAGCGGTCACTTACCCCAGCGAGGAGATTCGCTCGGTGCTGGACCGTACCCTGGGAGTGCCCATTTTCCAGGAGCAGGTGATCCGGTTGGCGATGGTGGCGGCGGGCTTTTCCGGTGGCGAGGCGGACCAGCTGCGCCGCGCCATTACCAACTGGGGCAAGAACAGCAAGCTGCTCAGCTTCGAACAGAAGCTGGTTCACGGCATGATCGCGCGTGGCTACGAGGAGGACTTCGCCCATCGCCTGTTCGACCAGATCAAGGGCTTTGGTGGTTACGGGTTCCCCGAATCCCACTCCGCGAGTTTTGCCCTGCTGGCCTGGGTGTCCGCCTGGCTCAAGTGCCACTACCCGGCGGCTTTTTTCGTCGGGCTGCTGAACAGCCAGCCGATGGGCTTCTATTCCCCCTCGCAGCTGCTCCAGGATGCCCGCCGCCACGGGGTCATGGTGTTGCCGGTGGATGTGAACCACAGCAGCTGGGACCACCAGCTATTGGCCGCCACCGGCTCCGGACAACCGCCAGTCCGGCTGGGATTGCGGCTGGTCAAAGGCCTGAGCCGTGACGGCGCCCGGCGCCTGGTGGAAGCGCGTGCGCGGGAGCCCTTCCGCCAGCTCAGCCAGCTGCGCCAGCGGGCGCGACTGGACAAGCGTGACCTGGAAGCGCTGGCGGATGCAGACGCGCTGGCCTCACTCAGCGGTAACCGCCACCAGTCCCAGTGGCAGGTCATGGCCCTGGAGCAACCGCGGCCCCTGCTGCAGGAAGAACAGCAGCAGCCCGCCAGCTATTTCAATGACGGTATCCAGCTGCCCGCGCCGGCCGTGGCGGAAGAAGTGCTCGCGGACTACCGGGCCACCGGCCTGACCCTGCGCGCCCATCCCCTCAGCCTGCTGCGCGAGCAGTATCCCTTCAACCGCTGCAAGCGTCACGCGGAGCTGCACACGGTGGCGAACAGGGGCTTTGTCCGCATCGCCGGCCTGGTCACCTGCCGCCAGCGTCCCGGCAGCGCCTCCGGGGTGCTGTTCCTGACCCTGGAGGACGAAACCGGCAGCAGCAATATCGTGGTATGGACCCGCACCCAGGAGCATTTCCGGCGCGAGCTGATGAACGGCCGGCTACTGGTGGTAAAGGGCACCCTGGAGCGCAAGGACGGCGTCACCCATATCATCGCCGGCGCGCTGCACGACTACAGCGAGGCGCTGGCGGAACTGCCGCTGAAGTCGCGGGACTTCCACTGATTGAAAACCATGCAGGCCCCGACGGTCAGGGGGCGCAAAGACCCGAAGAGTGTGCCCGCAGAGACCAGCTATTGGCCACATATAACCCTGTGAGGGAATCTGACTTTTGGCATACTGCGCAACGCCACATTGACAGGAGATCACCGTGACCGGTGCCACCACCCAACCGCAACAACCGCCGTTCAAGCCTGCCGACGTGCTGGACGCCCGAATCATGGGCGATGAACGGACCATGTATGCCCTGTTTGACTACCTGCGCAGCAACGACCCGGTGGCCCGGGTGGAGCATCCCGACTACCGCCCGTTCTGGTCCCTGAGTCGCTACGACGACATCAAGCGCATCGGCAGCGAGAACGACCGCTTCCTCAGCGCCCCGCGCACGGTGCTGGTACCCACGGCCTTCGAGGAGGCGCTGCTGGAGCGCTTCGGTACCCGCAACGGCCTGGAGACCCTGATCCACATGGACCGGCCCAAGCACCTGAAGCTGCGCCGGGTCACCCGCGAGTGGTTCCTGCCGCGCTCCATCGCAAGCCTCACCGCCGAGGTGCAGGCCCTGGCGAAGGAGTTTGTCGACAAGATGCAGGAGATGGGCAGCGAGTGCGACTTTGTCCGCGACATCGCCCTGCTCTATCCCCTGCGCATCATCCTCTCCATCCTGGGCCTGCCGCGGGAGGCCGAGGCCACCATGCTGAAGCTGACCCAGGAGCTGTTTGGCGGCCAGGACCCCAGCCTGCAGCGCGGCGAAGGGGAAACTGCCGGGCTGGAGGTGCTGAATGACTTCGGCGCCTTTTTCAGCGAAGTGATTGAGGACCGCAAGAAAAACCCGAAGGACGACCTGGCCACGGTGCTGGCCAATGCGGAGGTGGACGGGGAGCCGATGAACGTCCTCGACCAGGCCAGCTATTTCATCATCACCGCTACCGCCGGCCACGACACCACCTCCGCCAGCATCGGCGGCGGCATGAAGGCGCTGCTGGAGCACCCGGACCAGCTGGCCCTGTGGCGCGACCGCCCGGACCTCGACAACGGCGCCGCCAGGGAGATCATCCGCTGGGTGTCGCCGGTGCGGCACATGGTGCGCACCGCCACCGAGGACCAGGAACTGCACGGGCGCCAGATCCGCGCCGGCGACAACATCGCCCTCTGGTACCCCGCCGCCAACCGCGACCCGGAAGCCTTCGCCCACCCCAACCGCCTCGATCTGCAGCGGGATCCGAAAGCCCAGCTCGCCTTCGGCTACGGCTCCCACATGTGCCTGGGCCAGCATCTGGCGGCACTGGAGGTGTCCTGCTTCTTCCGCGAACTGCTGCCGCGCCTGCGGGATATGCGGTTCAATGGCGACCCGGAATGGGTCAAGGCGATATTCGTCGGCGGCCTGAAATCATTGCCGGTGCGCTACACTCTGGACTGAACCCCCGGCGGCCGCCGCTGCCTAAACCGGGGAGCTGCACTGACGACAACGAGGTCAACATGAAATCACCACGCATGCTGGTTGTGACCGCCATCCTCGCCCTGGCCGCGTGCTCGGGCACGCCCAGGCCCATCGTCGATACCAAGGGTGTCGACATGAACCAGTACTACCAGGATATGGCCGAATGCCAGCGCTTCGCCGATGAGGTAGATGTTACCGGCGGTGTTGCCCGCGGCGCCGGACTGGGTGCGGTGGTGGGTGGTGCCGTGGGCGCCGTGACTGGCAGCGGCACCGAGGGTGCGGCCACCGGCGCCATTACAGGGGGCGCCACCTCCGGCATCAAGAACGACCGGGAGCGCGAGCGGGTGGCCAAGAACTGCATGCGCGGGCGCGGCTACCG
>JBFHFJ010000291.1:0-4108 GCA_041583655.1 Haliea sp.
CGGCGGCCAGACTGGCGACAGCGAGTATCTGGTCGTGACGCAGGCGGTCTTCCCGGCGCCGCATGGCCTCGGCTTCCTGGTCCCGCAAAACCGCCGCCATACGCACGACAAAGTAGGTGATCAGCCCCGCGCTAAAGAGGAAATTGAACCACATCCCCAGGCTGTGCACGCTGCCCTGGGCATGCCCCATGGCGGCGTGGGGTGAAAACAGGGGGAAGGGCACCCTGTAGTACAGCAACAGGCTGTAGGCACCGACCGAGGTCCCGGCCACCAGCCAGGTGTAGCGCCAGGGCAGGACCGCAGCCGCCACCACCAGCGGTACGATGTAGTAGGAAATGAACGGATTGTCGGCGCCGCCGCTGTAGTACATGAGTGCGCTCCAGCCCAGTACGTCCACCATCAGCTGGGCACAGAACTGGCGGTTGCCAACCTCCGTCGCCCGGGTGCTCCACCAGAGGCTGGCCACGGTGACCAGGGCCAGGAGCACCAGGCTGATGGTCATGCCCCACAGGCTCTGGGTGGTGCGGCTGACCAGCAGGACATAGGCCAGCACTCCGGCCTGGCCCAGCAGGGCGATGGCGCGGATCGCCAGCAGGCTGCGCAGGTTGGCCAGCGAGGGGCTGTAGGCGGAGTTGGGGTTGGGGGCTGTGGTAAACACGGCGCCAGTATAGCGGGTGCCCGCGACTCCGGGGAGCGACAATTGGTCACAGTCGGAGGCTGGCGGGCCGCGTGCCGGCGCGGCCTGTCGGGAGAAGATCTTTCCTGAGCGCCGATCTCACGTATGATAAGGACTGTGCGCCGCTGGGATCGCACTTCCTGCCACAACCGGATCATTCATGACCGAACTGGACAAGCTGCTGTATCTCTGTGGAATTTCCGCCGACTACCTGGATTATGGGGGCGAGCGCCGGGAAGTGCCCATGTCCCATCGGCAGAGGGTGCTGCGTTTGCTGGGTGTCGATGCCGGGGACCCGGACGCGCTGGCGGCCGCAGTGGACCGGCTGGACGCGGATCCGTGGCGCCACTGGCTGCCCCAGTACAGCGTTGTCGCCGCAGCGGCGCCGGACGTCACCCTGCGTGTTCACCCGGACCAGTTATCGTCGACCTTTACCTGGGAAATGACCCTGGAGGATGGCGCAGTGCTGGCCGGGGAGTGTCGGCCGGAGACATTGCCCGAGGTCGGTGACTATTTCACTGACGGGGTTCGCTACAGCGCCCGCGCACTGCCCCTGCCAGCGCTGGCACCGGGATACCATGCCCTGCGGGTGGCGAGTGGCCTTGAGTCCGCGAGCTCGCGGGTGATGGCCTGCCCGGACCGGTTCTACGCCCCGCAGGTGCCCGAGAAGGAACGCGTGTGGGGCTTCAGCTGCCAGCTGTATACACTGCGCTCCGCGCGCAACTGGGGGGTGGGCGATTTCACCGACTTGCAGGAGCTGTTGCCGCTGGCGGCCGCCGCGGGGGCCGATCTTGTCGGGCTCAACCCGCTGCACGCTCCCTGTACTGATGGCGATGCCATCGCCAGTCCCTACAGCCCCTCGGACCGCCGGTTCCTGAACCCTCAGTATATCGACCCCGAGCGGGAGCCCGAGTGGGCCGCCGTGGCCGGGACCCTGGCCACGCCGGCCTGGCAGGAGCGTCGCGCCCGGCTGCAGTTTGCGCCACTGGTGGATTATGAGGGGGTGAACCGGCTCAAGTACGAGGCCCTGGAGGCGATGTTCAGCGTTTTCCGCAGGGAGCAGCGCAGGGCCGGCACCGAGCGCGGGCGGGCCTTCCGCCGCTTTGTCGCCGAGGGTGGCAGTGCCCTGGAAGGCTTTGCCCGATACGAGGCCCGGCACAATGCCTGGGCCCGCATCCACCGGGCGGAGCCCCAGTTCTACGCCTGGCTGCAATGGCTGGCGAGCTGCCAGCTGCAACACTGCCAGCAGCTGGCGCTGGCCTCCGGCATGCGCATTGGCCTGATGCGCGACCTGGCGGTGGGCGCGGTCGGCCGTGGCTGCGAAGTGCAGCAGGCCCGGGGCCTTTACCTGACCGAAGCCAGTATCGGCGCGCCGCCGGATCCCTTCGCGCCGCATGGCCAGGACTGGGGGCTGCCGGTACCCCATCCGCTGCGCCTGCGGGAAAGCGGTTTCAGGTTTTTCATTGACCTGCTGCACAAGAACATGAGCGCCTGTGGCGCGCTGCGGGTGGACCATGTGATGGCGCTCATGCGCCTGTGGTGGTGCCTGCACGACACGCAAGACCATGCCGGCCTTTACGTGTTCTACCCGCGGGAAGAGCTTCTGGCCCTGCTGCGTCTGGAGAGCTGGCGTCACCGCTGCGTGGTGATTGGCGAGGATCTGGGTGTGGTGCCGGAGGAATTTCGCCAGGCCATGCAGCGCAGTGCCCTGCTGGGGAACCGCCTGTTCTATTTCGAGCAGCATCACGATGGTCGCTTCCGCGCGCCCGCCGAGTTTGCCCCGGACGTGCTGCTGATGGTGACCAATCACGATGTGCCCACGCTCGCCGACTGGTGGCAGGGCAGCGACCTGCGCCGGCGCCGTGAACTGGGCCTGATCCCTGACGAGGATGCCCTGGCACGGGAACAGCGGCAGCGCGAGGCAGATCGCGCGCAGCTGTGTACCTGGTTGCAGGACAACGGCCTGCTGCCGGCGCAGGTCGGAGTAGAGCTGGACATGGACCTGTGCAGCGCGATCCACCAGGCCTGTGCCCGGTCCGCATCGCGCCTGCTGCTGTTGCAGCTGGAAGACCTGCAGCGGCTGGCGGAGCCGGTGAATATTCCCGGCACCTGGCGCGAATATCCGAACTGGCAGCGCAAGCAGCTGCAGTCCACGGCGGACATCTTCGCCGCGCCGGAAGTGCAGGCGCTGCTGGCGGCTGTAGACCGGGAGCGTCGCGCATGAGGGCCGCCGGGCGGGATACTTCGCCGGTCCTTGACCGGGGCCAGATCGAGGATCTGGTGAACGGCCGGCACAGCGACAGTTTCGCGGTACTGGGCGTGCATCAGCTGCCCGGTGGCAAGGGTCAGGCGGTCGCGCGTGCCCTGCTGCCCTGGGCGCAGGGCGTGGTCATGGTGGAGCGCGAGAGCGGCCGGCTGGTCGCCCGCCTGCGGCGCATTCATGCCGGGGGGTTGTTCGAGGCGCTTCTCGATGCGCGCACCGAGATTTCCGCCTATCTGTGGCGCGCCGAAACAGCGAGCGGCCTGGTCGAGGTCGAAGACCCCTACCGTTTTCCGCCACAGGTCTGCGACCGGGACTTCTACTTCTTTTCCGAGGGTACCGAGGAGTTCGCCTACCGGTATTTCGGCGCCCGGCCGCGCACGGTCGCGGGTGTCGAGGGCGTGCTGTTCACGGTCTGGGCACCGTCCGCGCAGCGGGTAGCCATTGTCGGGGATTTCAACGGCTGGGACAGCCGCCAGCATGGATTGCGGCGACACCCGGCCTCGGGGGTCTGGGAGATTTTCATTCCCGGGGTCGCTGACCAGGCGCTGTACAAATACGAGATCACTGCGGCCGACGGCAGGGTGCAGCCGCTCAAGGCTGACCCGTTTGCCCATTCCATGCAGCACCCACCGGAAACCGCGAGCAGGGTCCTGCTCCGGGAGGGGCGCTATGTGTGGGGAGACGATGCCTGGATGGCCTCCCGCGTGGCCCAGCAACAGCGGCCGGTGGCCATCTATGAGGTCCACGCCGGATCCTGGCGGCGTCGCGGGCAGGAGGGCAATCGCTACCTCAGCTACCTGGAGCTGGCGGACGAGCTCATACCCTATGCGCTGGAGCTGGGCTTTACCCACATCCAGCTGATGCCGGTCAGCGAGTATCCCTTTGACGGTTCCTGGGGCTACCAGCCGGTGGGGCTGTATGCCCCTTCAATCCGCTTCGGCACCCCCGACGAATTCCGCAGCTTTGTCGATCGCTGCCACCAGCATGGCCTGGGCGTGTTGCTGGACTGGGTCCCCGGGCACTTTCCCACCGATCCCCACGGTCTTGGCCGCTTCGACGGCACCGCGCTCTACGAGCACGAGGATCCGCGCAAGGGCTTCCACCCGGACTGGAACACCCTGATCTACAACTACGGGCGCCGCGAGGTGGTCAGCTTCCTGCTCAGCAAC
>JBFHFJ010000292.1:0-4100 GCA_041583655.1 Haliea sp.
CGCGCATGGGCAACGTCTGGTTCCTGCCCAGTTGCGATACGCTGCTGGGGTGGTTGCGCAAGCTGGGGTTTGTCGACGAGGTACTGGTCGATGTGTCGGTGACCAGCACTGAGGAGCAGCGCGCTACGGAGTGGATGCGGTTCCAATCGCTCGCCGACTTCCTGGATCCTGAGGATTCGAGTCGCACGATCGAGGGGTATCCTGCGCCTCGGCGGGCTATAGTGACCGCAAGGGTTCCGGAGTAGCTCCTTCGACAAACCCCAGCTTGCGCAACCACCCCAGCAGCGTATCGCAACTGGGCAGGAACCAGACGTTGCCCATGCGCGCGTAGCGCCCCTCCGGTACCAGGGTGGCGCCCGCGGGACCCTCGATAACCAGGGTTTCCAGCACCAGCTGGCCGCCGGGTCGCAGGCAGGCCTTCAGGTCCTGCAGGTGATCCAGGGGTGAGCGCCGGTGGTAGAGAATACCCATGGAGAACACGCTGTCGAAGGCGGCGAGCTTCGGCGGCACCTGCTGGATACCCAGCGGCAATACCCAGACCCCGGGCTGGCGCAGGTATTTCTGCAGGGCCCAGTACTGGACCACGAACAGCGGGGTGGGGTCGATACCGATGACTTCCGCAGCGCCCTCGCCCGCCATGCGCCAGCAGTGGTAGCCGCTGCCGCAGCCGACATCCAGGACGCGCCGGCCCGGCAGCGGGTCGATGTGCCCCTGCAGCCGGTTCCACTTCCAGTCGGAGCGCCACTCGGTGTCGATGTGCACGCCGAACAGCTCGAAGGGGCCTTTGCGCCAGGGGTGCAGTCCCTGCAGTGTCTCGCGCAGGGCAGTCAGGCTGGCGGGGTCCAGAGGCGTGCGGCTGTCGGCGCCAACCCGCGCGCGATCGAGGTAGATACGGTCGGGGACAATGTCGGGCAGGGCATCCAGGGCCGCCAGCCAGCGCGGCAGGTCGCCGTAGCGTTCCACCGCGAGGCCGCGGGCGATCTGGGCCGGCAGCAGTTCCGCCCAGGGCGCCAGCGCGGTGTCCTGCCAGCGCTGGATCAGGGGGTGGTAATCAATCATTTAAGGGCGATGAGGGAGGCGAAGTTGAAGCACTGGAACCAGACGTCGCAGCTTCCGAAACCCGCTGCGCGGATACGCTGTTTGTGCTCGCTGAGTGTGTCCCGCAGCAGCACGTTCTCAATGGCGCTGCGCTTGCCGGCGATCTCCAGGTCACTGTAGCCGTTGGCGCGCTTGAATTCATGGTGCAGGTCGATATTCAGGGCGTCGAGGTGTGGGTCCTCGAAGGTGACTTTCTCCGACAGCACCATGATGCCCCCCGGGCGCAGGCCGTCGTGAATGCGCCGGATTATGGCGTCGCGCTGCTCGCGGGCAATGAATTGCAGGGTGAAATTCAGTACCACCACGGAGGCGTCCCCAATGTCGACGTCCTGCAGGTCGGCGCACACCAGTTCCACCGGAATCTCGTGACTGTCGGTGGCGATGACCGTCTGGCAGCGTTCCAGCATGGCCGCGGAATTGTCGACACCGATGATCAGGCAGTCCCGGTGCTGGACGTGTTGGCGCATGGCCAGGGTGGAGGCTCCGAGGGAGCAGCCGAGATCGTAGAGGCGGCTGCCCGGCGTGGCGAAGCGCCCCGCCAGCAGGCCGGTCATGGCGACAATGGTGGTATAGCCGGGGACCGAGCGCTTGATCATGTCGGGGAACACGCGCGCCACGCGGTCATCGAACTGGAACGCCGCGGGTTCGGTGACTGTCTGGGTGTAGATGGTGTCGCGGGAGTCGGTCAAGGCAGCGGTTTCGCGGGTATCGGGCTGGGGCCGGAGTTTACCATGGATGTACTGGTGGCCCGAATAGCGCACAATACGTGCGGCGATTTTCCGGAGAGCAAAATGAAAGGCACGCACGAGTACGCGGGCGATCCCCGCAACGAACACATCCTGATCGACATCAACGGCGAACACTTCCCGCGCGCGGAAGCGCGCATCTCGGTGTTCGACTCCGGCTTCATCCTCGGTGACGGGGTCTGGGAAGGGCTGCGGGTGGAGAACAACACGGTACTGTTCCTTGAGCGCCACCTGCAGCGCCTGTTCGAGGGCATGAAAACCCTGGACTTCCAGCCGGACTTCAGCCGTGATGAACTCGCGGCGCGGCTGTATGCCCTGCTGGCGGCCAATGGCATGGACGATGGTGTGCATATCCGGCTGATGGTGTCCCGCGGGGTCAAGGCCACCCCCTACCAGGACCCGCGCATGACCATCACCCCGCCAACGGTGGTGATCATTCCCGAATACAAGCAGGCGCTGCCGGAAGTGGTGGAAAAGGGCGTGCGCCTGTATACGGTGTACGTGCGCCGGGGCTACTCCGATGTGCAGGACCCGACCCTGAATACCCATTCCAAGCTGAACTGTATCGGCGCCTGCATCCAGGCCGCCAAGGCGGGTGCCGACGAGGCCCTGATGCTGGACCCGCACGGCTTTGTCGCGACCTGCAATTCCACCCATTTTTTCATTGTCCGCCGCGGCGAGCTCTGGACCTCCACCGGCGATTACTGCCTCGACGGCATCACCCGCGGCAAGGTGCTGGACATGGGCCGGGAGCTGGGCCTCACGGTACGCGAGAAGAACTTTACCCTCACCGACGTCTACAACGCCGAGGAGGCCTTCGTGACCGGCACCTTCGCCGGCCTGGTGCCGGTGACCGAGGTCGATGGCCGGGTCATCGGTGAGCCTGGCGCCGGAAGGGAGATGGTGCAGCGCCTGCAGGCCCATTACCGGACCGTGGTGGCGCGCTATATCGACGGCCCCGGCAAGCAGCATCCGCGGGGTTGAGGCATGACCGTCCAGCGTATTGCCATGTGGTCGGGCCCGCGCAACATCAGCACTGCCCTGATGCGGTCCTTCGAGAACCGGGAGGACTGCGTGGTCGTCGATGAGCCCTTTTACGGCTGTTACCTGAAATGCACCGGGCTTGAGCACCCGGACGGTGCCGCGGTCATGGCCAGCATGAGCTGTGACTGGCGCGAGGTGGCGCGACAGCTGCGCGAGGACCTGCCTGTGACGGCGAACCCCGCGACCTGTTTGGTGTTCTACCAGAAGCACATGACCCAGCACATCCTGCCGGCGATGGACATGGGCTGGACCGACAGCCTGCAGAATTGTTTCCTGATCCGCGAGCCGCGGCGGATTATCGCTTCCTACGCCAAGGTCCGGCCACAGTTCGCCATCGAAGAGCTCGGTTTCCCGCAGCAGTGGGCGCTTTTCCAGCGGGTGGCGGACCGGCTTGGCGAGGCGCCGCCGGTGATTGACTCCGCCCGGACCCTGGGCGACCCGGAAGGCGTGCTGCGTGCCCTGTGCATGCGCGTTGGCATTCCCTTCAGTGCACGCATGCTGCACTGGCCGGCGGGACGGCGCGCCAGCGATGGAGTCTGGGCGCCGCACTGGTACGCGGCGGTGGAGCGCAGCACAGGGTTCGAGCCGGTCAGTGAGGTGCCCCTTGCAGAGGTGCCGGTACCGGCGGGCTGCGAGGCACTGTGCGAGGAGGCCGAGGCGATCTATGCCCGCCTGCTCGAGCATGCCCTGTAGGCTATCGCAGACGCGCAGCCAGCAGCGGCCCCAGGTCCGCCGCCAGTCGCTCAGCCTTGAACGGCGGCATGAAGTAGGCCGCTAGCCTGCCCTCGGGATCGACCAGCAACAGCGCCGCTGAATGGTCCACGCTGTATTCGCCGCGAGCCCCGGGAATGCGTATATGCTGCACCCCGAGGCCCTGATAGGCTCTCTCCAGCTGCTCCTGCTCGCCGGTCACGCCGACAAAGTCTTGGTTGAAGAACTCGAGGTAGCGAGCCAGCGCCTCGGGGGTGTCGCGCTGCGGATCCACGCTCAACAGTGCAATCTGCAGTGGGTCCGCCCGGGCGCCCAGCAGGGTGTGGACCCGGTCAAGGATGGCGAGGGTGGCGGGACACACATCAGGGCACTGGGTGAATCCCGGAAATACCAGGGTCCAGCGCCCCTCCAGGTTTGCGTTGGTAAAAGGGCGGCCGTGCTGGTCGCGGAGCGAGAATTCGAGCAGCGGGGCGGGCGGTGTTACAGCGTGGCCTGTCTCCA
>JBFHFJ010000293.1:0-4092 GCA_041583655.1 Haliea sp.
AGACCCGCGCCCACGTGGAGTGGGAAACGGTGGTGTTCACCATACCGGATGATGGCACGGGCAGCCTGCCGCTGCTGCGCCATATTATCGTCAACGACAACAAGTCGGCTTCCTACAAGCTGGGACTGCTGCGGGTGCTCACCCGGATTGCCGAGAGCGCGCCCGGGGTGGTGATGCGGCGCTCGGATGACTGGGTGGATATTCCGCTCGGCATTGTCGGCCTCTACTGGCTGAAGCAGTACAAGCCCCTGCTGATCGATCATCAGCTGCGCGAGCGGCCGGAGTCTGAGCAGGGCTATGGCTTTGCCCGCGAAGCTTTCTGGAAGCTGGCGCAGATATCGCCCTATGACCTGCGCGTGGGCGGCCATCTGGCGGCGGACCATGCCGCCATTGTCACCCAGGCCATTCGCGATGCCTGCGCCAATATCACCACGATGCCCACCCGCTATATTACCTGGCCCGGTCGGGCTGACCCGGTATTTGAATTCGAACGGCGCGGGTTTCGTTTCCAGCCGCAACCTCTGGTGATTTCCGCGGAGTACCTGGCGCGGTTCGGCGTGTTCCGTATTCCCGCCGCGATCTGGCAGACCCTGGGCCAGTACGCCTGCTGGCTGGAGCCCGCCATCCTGCGCGAGTGGGCGGCGCTGCACAGTCAGTGGAACGTGAGTGATCCTCGCGCTGGCGACCAGCAGGTATTTGCCTGGGAGGAGCGACGCCGCGATACCAGCCTCGCCGCCGGTCGCGTGCTGGACCTGCGCCAGCAGGGTGTGGACGTTCCCTGCGTATGGAGCGCCCGCCATGTCCGCGAGGCGAACAGGCTGCATATCGACCACTGCTTTCCCTGGTCGCGCTGGTTCAACAACGACCTGTGGAACCTGCTGCCAGCCCGCAGCGACGTCAACCTGGCCAAGGGCGACAAGCTGCCCTCCGCGCTCGCCCTGTCCTCGGCGCACGGGCGTATCCTGGACTGGTGGGACCAGGCGTGGCTGGGGTCGCCGTACCGTGAGCTCTTCCTGCTGGAGGCCGCGGTGTCACTGCCGACCCTGGTAGAGGAACCTGCCCCCGCGGATATCTACCAGGCCATGCTGCACCAGCGGGCGCGCCTGAAGGCGGATCAGCAGTTGGCGGAGTGGACGTTTGGGCGTTAGTGGGAGGGTGGAAATCAGTCAGGCCGCGATCTGAGTTGTGCCGGAGATGGCCTGCCTCAGCTTTCTGTTTGCGCGGAGACCCGCCTGCGTTCACGCTCAGTCAGGGGTACGAATTCGATCTGAACGCGGTAGCCCATGGCCTGAGCGTAGTCTGCTATCGTCGATAGCTTCGGAGAAATCGATGAGTTCACGCTCTCCAGACGGGAAATGTTGCTCTTTTTGGTATTCAATTTTTCTGCCGCCTGTTCCTGAGTGAGTCCGGCACTCTGTCGAAGCGCGACGAGTTTGCGGCGCAGTTCATAGGCCGGCGACAGCCGTTCATACTCTTCGCGCACGTCAGGACGCTCAAGCGCCTTTTTCCTGAATCCCTTTAAATCCGGCCTTGCCATTAATCCAGCTCCTTCAATGTGATTGAAGAAAGTGATCTTCCATGACATTCGGGAAGGGTATCAAATATGATAACAAAGTCAGCCGGCCCAGCTGCGCGACAGCGCTCGCAGGCGCTGTAGCTGATACTACCCGTTTGAGGTTATTGTTTTCCGGCCGTTTCCGATAGCACGATTGGCCCAGACCGAACCCAACCTCTAACCGAGTGCATACCGAACCGGGCTGGGCTGGGGCTTTTTCTGGAAACGGCGGCTCGCAGCTTGGAACGCTGACACCTGGCGTTTACTCCCCGCCGTCGGCCAGCGTTTTCAGGATCACGTCCCAATGACCGAGGCCGCCATAGAACGCATCGACTGAAAGCCGTTCGTTCAAGCCATGGGCGAACATGTCGCTCGACTTGTACCACGCGCCGGAGATCGCCACCGTGTCATAGCCTTTGTTGCGGTAGTGCATACCGTCGGTGCCGCCGGATTCCATATAGGGCACTATCGGCGCCTCGATGCCGCGGGCCGCGAGCGAGGCTTCAATTGCCGCCAGCACCTCGGGGCGCAGTTTTGATTCCGGGCTCTCCGTCACATCGGTAATCAGTTTGAGCTGAGCTTCTTTATTGCCGACGATATTCATCAGCGTCTCTTTGGTCGCCTCAGCGCCGTTTCCGGGAAATATGCGGCAGTTGACCGTCGCTGTCGCCGACTGCGGCAGCGCGTTTTCGGCGTGGCCGCCGCGCAGCATGGTTGCGACGCAGGTTGTTCCGGTTGTCCCAACGGTTTCGGGGTTGGCGCGCAGAACTGCGATCGCCTTCTCGTTCTTCGGGTTCTCCGAAAAGGCAGTCATCGCCTCGCCCAACTCACCGGGCGTCACAGCGCCAGATGCCTTGAAGTAAGCAAGCGTCAAATCGGAGTATTGCACCGGAAACGAATAGGCCTCGAGTTTCTTCAGCGCATCGGCGAGCTCGTAAATCGCATTGTCGGCGCGCGGCCGTGATGAATGACCGCCCGGATTCCTGATTGTCAGTTCAAATGTCGCGTAGGTTTTTTCCGCGCCCTGCACAGCGTAAAACAAGTGCGACCCATCCTCTGCCAAAACGCCGCCTCCGGCGTCGGTGTTGAGCACGAACTCCGGATCGATATTCGCAGCGACGTATTCCGCCTGCGCCCGCGTTGAGACCATGCCGCTCTCTTCATCGCCGGAAAGCACCAGCACCAGATCGCGGTTCGGCGTCCATCCTTGCTTCTTTAAGCGGATAAACGTCGCGGTGATATTGGTGATGCCATATTTATTGTCGATCGTGCCGCGGCCGAAAAAATAACCGTCTTCCTCTGTCAGCGTAAACGGCGGTCGCTCCCAGTCTTCAGCGAGCGCATCGACCACGTCCATGTGGCCGAGGATGACGATGGGTTTATGCGCGGTTTCGCCCCCGGCGCGGTAAGTGACCATCAGTCCTTGCGTGCGTTCGCCGTTCGCATCGTAATCCGTGACCGCAATGTCGCTATCGGCAAATCCTGCGGCTTTGAACTGACTGACCAGGTAGGCAACCATGGCAGGGACCTGTTCCTGACCGCGCGCGGTGCGGAACGAAATTAATTTTTCATATATGCCCCGCGTCATTTGCTGGTGTTCGGTAAGGTCGCGCGCCTGCACCATCGGCGCTGCAAGAATGGCTACTGATAGAGCGAGGAAAAAACGAAAGGTCATGGAGCCCCCTGATTGGCCGGATTTAACAGATGGGGTCATCTTGGCGCATTTAATGTCACTTCGGAAGGCCTGGCTGGCAGTCATTGGGTCCAGGCTCCCGGGATCAAATGTAGGTGATACTACCCGTTTGAGGTTATTGTTCTCTGGCCGTGCCGACAGCACGATTGGCCCTGACCGAACCCAACCACTGCGGGAATTGAGCATGCCAAAAACCGTCTCTGATCTTGTCAACTTCGCCGCAAGCAACGCGGCCACCGAGCATTACCCCACACCGGCCGAGCGGCTCGTCAAGGGGCATCCTGAGCAGCACAACACCCTGCACTTCGAGGCCGACGGCCGGTTTTTCGCTGGCGAGTGGGGAGCGGAGCCCGGCTGCTGGCGGGTTAAGTACACCGAGAACGAGTACTTCCACATCCTCTCGGGACGGTCGATTCTGCGCGACCTGGATGGCAACGAAATGGCGCTGGCGCCCGGCGACAAGGTCTGTGTCCCTGCCGGCTTTGAAGGCGAGTGGGAGGTGCTGGAACCCACCCGCAAAATCTACGTGATTTACGAGAATCCCGCCCAGTGACCAGGGTGGTGTTCCTGCTGGCAGGAAAATCTGGGGGACCATTCCCCCGCGCCCTGAAGCGCTGCTCTATGGGATTACGCTAATCACCACCTTGCCCCGCGTGCGCCCCCGCTCCAGGTAGCGGATCGCATCGGGCACCTCTGCCAGGCTGAAGCGTTTATCGATGGCGGAGGTGAGCTGGCCGGCTTCGGCGTAGTGGGCCAGCTGGGCCAGGTCGTCGGCGTTGGATCTTGCCATGACCGATTCCAGCCGCTGCGAAACAAAGGGTGAGCGGATCGCGGCATGCAGCGG
>JBFHFJ010000294.1:0-4091 GCA_041583655.1 Haliea sp.
GAAACGGGCAAGCATACGTGCAACCCGGTGCAAGCGACAAGTCGTCGTTGCCAGCTGTTAGCCCCAAGCAGTAATGTCCCCTTCGTCCAATTCTAAAATGTCCCCTTTTGATTTCGGGAGGGGACGTGGCCGGGGAGCACATTACTTTGAGTCGCAAGGAAGTCGATAGGCTGGAGGTTGTCCAGGCCCTCCAGCAACGTCAGCTGAAGCAGGAGGATGCCGCCCGGCAGCTGGACATGAGCGTTCGGCAGGTCAAGCGACTGTTGCGGCGTTATCGTGAGGCCGGGGCTGCGGGGATGGTCTCCCGACACCGCGGCAAGCGTCCCAACAACGCCATCGCGCAGGCAACCCGTGAGGCCATTCTGGCACTGGTGCGTTCGCAGTACGCCGATTTCGGACCCACCCTGGCCAGCGAGAAGCTGCTCGAGCGCGACGGCTACCGCGTTTCCGCGGAAACGCTGCGCAAATGGATGATTGCTGAACAGCTCTGGCAGCCCCGGAAGCGGCGCCAGGCCCGGATCCATCAGCGCAGACCGCGCCGCCCTTGCCGCGGTGAGCTGGTACAGATTGATGGCTCACCCCATGACTGGTTCGAGGGCCGAGGACCGACCTGTTCCCTGATCGTCTTCATCGACGATGCCACCAGTGCCTTGTTGGCCCTCCGCTTCGCCCCGGCAGAGACCACCCAGGCTTACATGGATACGCTCACGGACTATCTGCAGCTGCATGGACGGCCTGTGGCCCTGTACTCGGACAAGCACAGCATCTTCCGGCATAACCATCCGGATCACGACGGTGAGCTGACCCAGTTCGCCCGGGCCCTCAAAACTCTGGATATCGGCATCATCCATGCCAATACCCCCCAAGCCAAGGGGCGTGTTGAACGGGCCAACGGCACCCTGCAGGACCGCCTGGTCAAGGAAATGCGGCTTGAGGGCATCAACGACATCGAGGCGGCCAATGCCTGGCTGCCCACTTTTGCAGAACGCCACAACCGGCGCTTCGCAACAGCGCCGCAAAACCCGGTCAACAGCCACCGGGCGGTGCTGCATACCCTGGAAGAGATCAGTCTGATCCTCTCCAGGCACCACACCCGCACCCTGTCCAAGAACCTCACCTTCCAGTTCTCCAATCGTGAGTACCAGATTCAGAATGCCGGAAAGGGATACCGGCTGCGGGGCGCCAAGGTGACTGTGTGCGAACCCGCGAGCGGGGACGTGACCGTACTTCACAACGGCCATTCACTGGAATACCGACTACTGGCCCTGGGCGAGCCCCCGGCACCGCTTGATGACGAGAAAAGCGTTCACCAGAGCGTAGACCGGGTCAAAGCTCAACAACAGCAACGCCCTGCCTACAAGCCGTCACCCGATCACCCATGGAAACGGATCCCGATCTCCCGGAACCAGCAGCCCCTGCAGCCATAGGACCTATTGGTCTACAGGGGGACATTTCTGTCTGGGACAAAAGGGGACATTTCTGAATTGGGTTGACAGGGCGCCCGGAGCCGCCGCGCAGCCCGCTGGAGCGCGCAACGCCCCCGCCACGGGGGAATGCGGCGAATTGCCAACGGCCGGCGATAGCGCTATGATCCGTCCCCTGACAGGCAGCTCGCGCTGCCTTTTTGCGTTTCAGGGCCCGGCTTCGGGCCTTCGCACCAGGGGGAATGTGCCGGTGTCCGCGTTGATGCAAACCTATGCCAGGCTGCCCGTGACCTTCAGTCACGGCGAGGGTGTCTACCTGTTCGATACAGAGGGCCGTCGCTACCTCGACGCACTCTCCGGCATCAGCGTGACCAACCTGGGCCACGCCCATCCAGCGGTAACCGCGGCAATCCGCGAACAGGCCGGCCGCCTGCTGCACACGTCCAACCTCTACCATATCGCCGCCCAGGAGGCCCTGGCGGACGCGCTGACGACGGTAGCCGGCATGGAGACAGCGTTCTTCTGCAACTCCGGAGCCGAGGCCAACGAGGCCGCGATCAAGCTGGCGCGGCTGTACGGGCATCAGCGAGGAATCAGCAAACCCACCGTCATCGTGTTCGAGAACGCCTTCCACGGCCGCACCCTGGCCACCCTGAGTGCCACCGGGAATCGCAAGATCCAGGCCGGCTTTGAACCTCTGGTCAGCGGCTTCACCCGCGCGCCCATGAATGACCTGGAGGCCCTCAGGCACATCGCCGCCAACAATCCGGACGTTGTCGCCGTATTGATCGAACCAATCCAGGGCGAGGGCGGCATCCGGGTGGCGGACCCACAATTCATGCAGGGGCTGCGCGCGCTGTGCGACCAGCACCAGTGGCTGTTGATGCTGGACGAGGTGCAGTGCGGCAACGGCCGGGCCGGGCACTATTTCGCCTGCCAGGGCATGCAGGTGGTCCCGGAAGTCATCACCACCGCCAAGGGCCTGGGAAATGGCGTCCCCATCGGCGCCTGCCTGGCGCGCGGACCCGCGGCAACGGTGTTCGCCGCCGGCAACCACGGCTCCACCTATGGCGGCAATCCGCTGGCCTGCGCCGCGGGTCTGGCGGTGGTGAACACGATCGTCGGGGAACAACTCGCCCCGCGCGCCAGCGCCGCCGGCGCCCGGCTGCGGCAGCACCTGGAGGACGGCCTTGCCGGCTACCCGGGGCTGGTCGAGATCCGCGGTCGCGGCCTGATGATCGGTGTACAGCTGCACCGGGACTGCGGCGAGCTGGTGGCGAAAGCGCTGGCGGCGGGCCTGCTGATCAATGTCACCGCCGGTGACACCATCCGCCTGCTGCCGCCGCTGATCTGCAGCGATGCCGAGCTTGATGAACTGGCCACCGGCCTTGTCAACCTGATCCGGGACTTCAACTGACGTCCCCGAGCACCTTCCCGCAGGAACCTTACATGGCTTCACCACGGCACTTTCTCACCCTACTCGATTTCACCCCGGCAGAACTGCAGGGGCTGATCGCCCGCGCCTCGGAGATGAAACTCGCCCACCGCGCCGGCGAGGACCAGCGCCGCTTTCCCGGCAAGGTGCTGGGGATGATCTTCGCCAAGTCCTCCACCCGGACCCGGGTTTCCTTTGAAGCGGGCATGGCGCAGCTTGGCGGGCACGCGATGTTCCTCTCGCCCCAGGACACCCAGCTCGGCCGCGGCGAGCCGATTGAGGACAGCGCCAGGGTGATCTCGTCGATGGTCGATATCGTGATGATCCGGACTTTCGGCCACGATATCGTCGAGCGCTTCGCCGCCTTTTCCTCGGTGCCGGTGATCAACGCCCTGACCGATGATTTCCACCCCTGCCAGCTGCTGGCGGATATCCAGACCTGGACCGAGCACCGGGGCCCGGTGGCGGGCAAGACCGCCTGCTGGGTCGGGGACGGCAACAACATGTGCCAGTCCTATATCAACGCCGCCCGCCAGTTTGATTTCCAGCTCAGAATCGCCTGCCCGCCGGGTTTCGAGCCCAAGCCCGAACTGCTGGCGGCCAACCGGGACCGGGTCGAGCTGACCCACGACCCCGTGACCGCGGTGCGCGGCGCGGACCTGGTGGTCACCGATGTCTGGGCCTCCATGGGCCAGGAGGCGGAGCAGAAAACCCGCGCCCGCCAGTTTGCTCCCTACCAGGTCAACGAGACGCTGATGGCCCACGCGGCAGGCGACGCCCTCTACATGCACTGCCTGCCTGCCCACCGCGGCGAAGAAATCAGCGCCGGGTTGATGGACGCGGCCGATACGGTGATCTGGGACGAGGCGGAAAACCGGCTGCATGCGCAAAAAGCGCTGATGGAATTCCTGCTCCAGAGCCACTAATAACCGACGTATCTAGTTCGCCAAATTCTTAGAAGAAATTATTCAAAGTGGCCCGAGGCGCGCTCCCGAACGCCCGCCTCCGGAGCCCACTTCAACCCCGTTGCGGCCTCCGGGGTAAGTGGGCGCAGACCTACCAATCCACGAACATCTTATCCACAACATAAACCCAGACTTGCGGTCTTGCATTGTCCCCACGGCCGCATTATCTTGTGTGCGTCATCGCTGTCCACCCCAATATATGGGGTCTGAACAACAATAATGCCTCCAGCGCCACCTTTTTTTGGAGTTGCCATGCAAACAGAAACC
>JBFHFJ010000295.1:0-4079 GCA_041583655.1 Haliea sp.
CGGCGAGCGTGGTCCCGGTACCGACCCCGACGACGATCCGTGCGCCCTGCCGGAACCGGGCATTGATCATCTCCGCCAGGGGGCGGCACCCCGCGACAGCCAGCTGCCCGGCACCGCCCTCGGCTATCACGTAGTCAATGGAAAGCTGCTGTGACAGCTCTGCAATAAATCCGGGGTCGTGGCGCCGCCGGTAGGCGCTGCGACTGACAAAGTGCAGCTCCATGCCCCAGGCAGCGGCCTCGGTGAGGGTTGGGGACAGCGTCTCCGGGCGCTCCCCGCGGATCACCCCCACGGTTTGCAGCCCGGCGGCCCGGCCCGCCCCAGCCAAAGCGTGCAGGTGGTTGGACCAGGCGCCACCGAACGAAAGCACGCGACGATGTCCCGCTGCGCTAATCGCAGCGAGGTGGGGGGCCAGCTTGAACTGCTTGTTGCCAGGAGCCGGGCCGCCACTGCGATCCAACCGCAGCACGGTCACGTTGTCGAGGGCGACCCCGTCGAGCTCCCGGCCCTTCAGCGGCTGCCAAAGGTCAGAGCGGGTAGCGAGGCTTATTTCAGCCCCACGTTGTTTTTTTCCAGCACCTGCTCGGCGCGGTAGCTGGAGCGCACGAACACCCCGGACACGACCTCCAGGAAGCCCCGTTCGAGACCCCAGTCCCGATACTGCTCGAATTCCCGCGGCGAGACGTAGCGGTCTATCGGGTAGTGGTTGACGGTGGGCTGCAAATACTGGCCCAGGGTGAGGATATCGACGCCGGCGGCGCGAAGATCATCCATCGCCTGCTGGATTTCGCTATCGGTTTCCCCCAGGCCGAGCATCAGGCTGGTCTTGGTCAGCACATCGGGGCGATGTTGCTTCGCGTGGGCCAGCACCGCGAGGGTCTGGTCGTAGCTCGCGCGAATGTCACGCACCGGGTGAGTCAGGCGCCGCACGGTCTCCACATTCTGGGCAAATACTGCGATGCCAGATTCCACCACTGTCTCTACATCGGCCAGCACACCGAGGAAGTCCGGGGTCAGGGCCTCCACCGCGGTTTCCGGATTTTCCGCCCTGACCTGCCGCACGCAGGCCGCGTAGTGACCGGCCCCGCCGTCGGGCAGGTCGTCGCGGTTGACCGAGGTCAGGACCACGTATTTCAGACCCATGAGACGCACTGAGCGCGCGGTATTCGCGGGTTCTTCCGGGTCCAGCCAGCCCCGGGGGTTGCCGGTATTGACCGCGCAGAAACGGCAGGCGCGCGTGCAGACATCACCCATGAGCATGATGGTCGCGGTTCCCGCGCTCCAGCATTCGCTCATGTTGGGGCATTTGGCTTCTTCGCAGACCGTTGCCAGGCGGTAGGAGTGGACAATGCCCTTTACTTTTTCGTAACTGGCGCCGCCCCGGACCCGGATACGCAGCCAGTCAGGCTTCGCCAGGCGCTCGCCGGCACTGGCGGACGCCTTGATGCCGTCCTTGATCGCGGTGATGCCGCGATCATTCACGAACTTGCTGCCGCTGGCCACCTGCACGGTGGGAATGAGTTTGTTGTCTGACATTACACGGTCCTTTCGCGGCAGCATCACCTGGCTGTGACCCGCCTCTACAAGGGGCAGCATTATAGCCAATAGCCGCCGACAAAGCAGCGCACGCCTTGTGCCCGCCAGATTCAGGCCGACGCAGTGCTGCGCAGGGCGGGACAACCGGGTTATAGTGGCAGGTACCTCTTGGAACAAGGAGTATCCATGGCAACGGTAACCTTTTACGGTGCGGCCCAGGAAGTTACCGGGTCCTGTCACCTGCTTGAATCCCCCGCCTGTGGCCGGGTGCTGCTGGACTGCGGTCTGCGCCAGGGCGGCGACGCGGTGGAGCGGATCCACAACGAGCGCTTCAGCTTCGACCCCACCAGCATCGACGCCGTGATACTGTCCCACGCGCACCTTGACCACTGCGGCATGCTGCCCCTGCTGGTACACCAGGGTTTCCGCGGCCACATCCACTGCACCCGGGCCACCGCCGACCTGCTACCCATCATGCTCAAGGATGCGGTCGGGCTTTACCTGCGTGACCTGGAACGGGAGAACCTGCGCGCCGAACGCCGGGGGCGCAAGACCAGAGAGCCGGTCTACGACGAGGCCGACGTCGAGAAAGTGCTGAACCAGCTCAAGCCCAGCCGCTACGGCAAGACCTTCAAGATTGGCAACCACTGCGAGGTGTGCCTGCATGACGCCGGTCACATCCTCGGCTCGGCCATTGTCGAAGTGTCTTTGCAGGAGAGTCGCGGCGCCAAGACCCTGGTGTTCTCGGGAGACCTGGGGCGCAGCGGCTCGGTGTTGATGAACGACCCGCAGGTGTTGGAAAAGGCCGACCTGCTATTGCTGGAAAGCACCTACGGCGACCGCAACCACCGCTGTGAAGACGAGTCCATGGAGGAACTTGAAACCATACTGCACGAGACCTGGGCCCAGGGCGGCAATGTCATGATTCCCGCGTTCGCGGTGGGACGTACCCAGGAGATCCTGTTCCATCTCGGCCGCCTGCACCACGCGGGCAAGCTGGACGCCTGGCAGGTATTCCTGGACAGTCCGATGGCGATCGAGGTGACCAGGACCTATGACCGCTGGCTGGAACTCATGGACGGGGACGACGTGCGCGAGCTGAACGATGTTCAACGCGACTCCCTGGCGGAATTTCTGCCGCGCCTGCAGCTCACGGCGGACACGGAGGAATCCATGGCCATCAACCGGATCAAGAGCGGAGCCATCATCATCGCTGGCAGCGGCATGTGTACCGGCGGCCGCATCCGCCATCATTTCAAACAGCGCATCTGGGATTCCCGCAACACCGTGATCTTCGTCGGCTTCCAGGCCCAGGGCACCCTTGGCCGACTCCTGGTAGACGGGATGAAAAACGTGAAGCTGTTCGGCGAGGAGTACGCGGTCAAGGCCCGGATGGAAACCCTGGGCTGTTTCTCCGCCCACGCGGGTCAGTCCGAACTTCTGGGCTGGGCCGCCAACTTCCAGCCGGCGCCGCGGATCGCCCTGGTGCACGGGGAACCGAAAGCCCAGGATGTGCTCGCCGACAGGCTGTGGGATGAGCTGCAGGTGCGCGCCGCCATCCCGGCGCAGGGCGAATCCATCGCCTTCTGACGGCGCCCCGGGGTCACCCGGGGCGGCCCTTCCCCGAACTCAGCTGGTCGCCAGGGGTTCGGTGTAGAACTGGCTGTACCATTTGCGGAAGCGTGCGATGGGCCCGTCACCGTCGCACAATGCCGGCTGCGGCCGGAACATCTTGTGCTCCCAGATCGGTTTGTCCTCATCCAGCTGTTTGCAGATATCGCGAATGATGGCCGCGTTGACACCGCCCGCCTTGACCTCGCCATTGACCTTGGGCTGGGTGAAGGCGAAGCGCACATGCACGGTCTCGTCGTCTATCGGCGTGACATTACCCATCAGGAAGGTGCTGGCAATACCCTCGAAGCGGGTGAATCCCTGGCCGGGACCAATGCTCTTCGAGGTGATGCTGCCCTTGACCATGCCCCTGGGGGTTTGCATGTCCGCTCGCTGCACACCCAGTGAATAGTGCTGCTCGTAGGTGAGCTCGGTCTCGGGGAATGTCGCGGTCTGGTGCACATAGCGGAAGTGCGCCGAGTCCGCGCCGTTTTCCGCCATTTCCTGGCAGGCGGTCTTGATGATCCACTCGAAACGCTGCAGCGGCGCCCAGTCGTCACTGTTCGCCTCGGGGAAGGACTCGACCTCCCACAGGGGCGCGGCGTCGTCGGGATGGTACCAGGCATAGATCACCTGATTGTCTTCCACTACCGGGTAGGTTTGCAGGCACTGCTTGCCCTGGACCTTGGGCGGCATGTTCCTGGCGTAGGGCACTTCCGTGCAGTAGCCCTCGGCGTTGAATTTCCAGGCATGGAAAGGGCAGACGATAGTCTCACCCTCGATGCGGCCGCCCTGGCCACTGCTTTCGTTGATGCCGTAGCCGAGGTGGGCACCCAGATGCGGGCAATAGGCATCGAGCAGCACCGGCCTGCCCGACTCGGTACGGAACAGGACCATTTCCCGGCCAAAATACTCCACTGCACGGGACTGGC
>JBFHFJ010000296.1:0-4053 GCA_041583655.1 Haliea sp.
ATGGCCGTAGCGGAAGCCGGTGATCCCCGAGTCCTCGAACTTTTCATAGGAGGAACCAAAGGGCGGGATGATTTCCGCTTCGCTGCGCTGCTTTACCGCCGTCTCCGGAAGCGAGGCGATGTAGTCCTCTGCCGCCTGTACCACAGACTGGTGCACAACCATCGGGTGCATGGTGTCGTTCAGGTTTTCGAGAATGAACTTCCAGTTGCACTGGTGCTCGTAGCGCAGTACGCCGCCGGCCACTTCCACCTCGCCCTCCGGGGCGCGGTCGCAGAGATTGTCCAGGCAGTCTATGGCGCCACCGAGCCAGGTCTTCAGGTCCGGTGCGGCGGGGGACAGGGTGGCAAACACAAAACCCCGGTAGCTTTCGGCCTGGGCCACGGACTGCATGTTGTAGCAGGGGTCGCTGCTGTCGAAGCCGGTGCCGTCGTAGCCACCTTCGTTGGGTACCTTCAACAGGCTGCCGTCGTGACGGAAGGTCCAGCCGTGGTAGGGGCAGCGAAAGGCTCCGCGTACGTTGCCCTGCGGGCCCTCCACCAGTTTGGCACCCTTGTGCCCGCAGCGGTTGTGCAGCACGTGCACCTTGCCGCCCTTGTCGCGAACCATGATGACCGGGATCTTGTGGGTGATGTTGGTGGTGAAATAGTCGCCCGGGTTGGGAACCTGGGACTCGTGGCCGATGAAAATCCAGGCCTGGCCCCAGATACGCTCCATTTCCAGTTCAAAAACATCCGGGTCCAGGTACAGGCGCTTGTGCAGCCGGGTTGGCTGTACCAGGCCGGCGATTTCCTCGGTGCTGATAACCTTCGTCATTATTGTGTGCCTCCGTTTACAGGGACAGTGAGCCCAGGCTGGCGCCGCCGCAGACCATCAACGTCTGCCCGGTGATGAAGCCGTTTTCCGGATTATTGAAGAAGCTGACGGCCCTGGCGACATCCGCCGGCAGGCCCAGGCGCCGCACCGGAATACTGCGGGCCATGCTGTCAAGTTTCGGGCTGTCCTCGGGAACCACTTCGTGGAACATCTCCGTGGCGCTGATCGGGCCCGGTGCCACGGTGTTGACGGTGATGCCGTACTCACCCAGCTCCAGGGCCCAGGTGCGCGCCATGCCCATCATTCCCGATTTGGTGGCGGAATAGCTCGTGCGGGTTTGCAGGCCAAGGGCGGCACGCGAAGTAATCAGGATGATGCGGCCAAACTGCCTTGCCTGCATGCCCGGCAGGAAGGCCTGGCTCAGGGTAATGGCCGCGCCGATATGCACCTGGGACAGGTAGTCGTAGTCTTCCAGCCTGACCTCCGGGAGCAGGTTCGGGCGGATCAGGCCGGCGTTGTGCACGAAGCTGGTGACATCGTGTTCCCTGGCTACCAGCCCTGCGACTTCTGCCGTTGCTGCGCGATCGCTGAGATCCAGTTCGATGTTGCGCAGGCGGGCATGGTCCAGCTCCAGCGGGCGGCGGGCCAGGTTGACCACCTCGTGGCCGGCGTCGAGAAAGGCCCGGCAGATGGCGGCGCCGATGCCGGTGCTGCCGCCGGTGACAACGATGGTGTTGTGCGCTGCTTGCATGTCAGATGCCCTCGGGTTTGATGGCGGGCTCAAGGAGGCCGAGCCCGGCGGCGATCGCGCGGCGCTCGCCCCGGCTTTCGATGGGGGTGCCCGCGGCTACCGCGATCAGCACCGCATTGAGTGAGCAGTCGGTGTGGGTGAACACCTGCACCGGGGTGTCCGCGGCAAGGGACGGGTTCGCCGCGCCGGCGAAAGTTTCCAGCGCCAGATGCGCGAAGACGATCACGCCACAGTCCAGGCGCACGCTGGCCACCGGCCAGGGTTTTTCCTGCAGGCGTCGTTTGAAATACTCCCACAGGCTGTGGTGCAGCTCGACCCTGCTCAGCATGCGGCCACTGCCCGGGGTTGAGCGCCAAACCAGCGAGTCTCCGAGGCACTGTCGGCACAGTTCCCGGGGGGGATACTGCACACTGCCACAGTCCCGGCAGTGCTGCAGGGCCAGGGCCACGGGCAGGTTGGCGGCAGTGAACGCGGCCCCCAGCGCTGTGCGCTGCTTGGGTGGGCGCGCCAGCTTGCGCAGCGAGGGACGGTTCAGCTTCAGCCGGCTGCGCATGGTGGGCGTGGTGCTCATCGCTCACTCCTTGCCAGGATGGCTGCGGCCGAACACAGTCCGCGGTCGTAGTTGATCATGCCAAAGCCGCTGACCATGGCGTGGCGTGCACGTTCCACCTGGTTGCCGCCGGCGCTTCCGGTCAACTGGCGCAGGCTCTCGACCACGCCGAGATAGCCCGCAGCGGCGCCCGCCTGGCCGACCGAGAGCTGGCCGCCGGAGGTGTTGTGCGGCAGCTTGCGTGCCTGTGGGCCACTGCCATCAAAGCGCAGGTCGGTGCCTGCGACCCAACCCGGCGCCTCGCCCTTGGCGCAAAAGCCGAGGTCTTCCATCTGCAGCATGCTGATGACCGGGTAGTCGTCGTAGGTCTGCAGCATGTCGATTTCGGTCGGTCCCAGACCGGCCCGGTTCCACAGCCCATCGGCGTATTCTGTCCAGCCGCCGCGCAGCTGGATGTCGTCGTCACGATGGGCGTTGTGCAGCTCATCCGCGGCCAGGATCCTGCACCAGTCCAGGCCCAGTGACCGGGCCCGCTCCTCGGACATCATCAGGAAGCCCTCGCCTCCGGCGCAGGGCATGACACAGTCGAGCAGGTGCAGCGGCGAGGCGATGGGACGAGCCGCCATGTATTGTTCCAGAGACAGCGTCTTGTGGCTCAGCAGCGCGGCGGGATAGTGGTTGGCGTTGTAGCGCTGGGCGACCGAGATGGCTCCGAAATCCTCCAGGCGCGCACCGAACTCGTCCATGTAGCGCTGGGTGATCATGGCGAAGGCCGCGTTGGGCCCGCCGGCACCATAGGGGAAGGACGAGTCGATGGTGAAATTGCTGAAATTGGCGGCGATGGACTCGAAGGCCCGGTGGGTGGCGCCGTCGCCACCGATACAGGCGATGATCCCGGCATCGCCGGCCTGGATGGCGCGTGCGGCGCGGCGCAGGGCGAGAATGCCGGACGCCCCGCCGTAGGGTAGCTGCTCGATCCAGCGCGGGCTCAGCTGGAAGTGCTGGGTCAGGGTGATAGCGGAGTCGGCGCCCAGGGAAAAGCTGGAGACCGCCAGGCCGTCGATGTCATCCGGGCCAAGTCCTGACTTTGCCAGCAGCTGGCGCAGGGTACTGCCAATGAACCAGGCCGCCCCGTGGGGGCTCTGCTTCGCGTAGCCAAAACTGACCGGTGTGGTCAGCGCAATGCCGGCGTAGTCTTTCATGGCCCCGCCTGGCGCTTCTTCAGCGCGCGTGTATCAACACAGTCGCCCGCGGCGACCCGTTCCCGGACCAGGGTCTTGATCTCCCCCCGGCGCGGCTTGTTGGAAGCAGTTACCGGAAGTTCCTCGCAGAAGAGCACATAGCCCGGTGCCTTGTAGTAGGCCAGCTGCTCCAGGCAGTGGCGAACGATGTCCGCCGCCAGGGCCCCGGCGTCAGCCACCGGCGCGCTGGCGACCACGGCAGCGGCAACCTCGTCTCCACGCAGCTCATCGGGTACCGCGGTGGCCACCACCTGCTGGACAGACGGGTGTGAGAGCAGGGCAGCCTCCACCTCCAGCGCCGAGATGTTTTCGCCGGAGCGACGGATGACGTTCTTGCGCCGGTCCACGAAGTGCAGGCTGCCGTCAGGGCCCTCGCGTACCACGTCGCCCGTGTTGAGCCAGCCGTCCTGCCAGATTTCCGCCGTGGCTGCCGGATTCTTCAGGTAGCCGGCAAAGAAGCCCCGGCGCGGGTCCGCACCCGCGGCCCGTACTCGCAGCTCTCCCGGTTCGCCTTTGGCCACCGGGAGCTTGTTCTCGTCCACCAGCTGGTATTCCAGGCCCTCCGGTGCGCGACCAAAGCAGCAGTTGCCAACGTGGCGCGGTTCGCGGTTGGCAATGATGCTGCCGCCGACCCCGGATTCGGTCATCGCCCAGGCTTCCAGCAGGGGGAAGCCGAAGCGTTCTTCAAAGAGCTGGTG
>JBFHFJ010000297.1:0-4050 GCA_041583655.1 Haliea sp.
AGGTGAGCACAGCGACCACTACCTGCCGGTGAAGGTTGTCACCGAGACCGCCTGGCACGGCCTCTTCGGCCGCAACATGTTTATCCGCCCCAAACAGTACAATATCGGTCGCAAACCCGAGTGGACCGTGCTCAACGCCGCCGGATTCGTCTGCGCGCCGGAGGATCACGGCACCAACTCAGACGCCATCGTGGTGCTGAACTTCGCCCGGCGCAAAGTGCTGATTGCCGGCATGAACTATGCAGGGGAGATGAAAAAGGCCCTGTTCTCGGTGCAGAATTTTCTCCTCCCGGAGAAGGACGTGATGTCCATGCACTGCTCCGCCAACGTGGGCGAGGACGGTGATACCACCCTGTTCTTCGGACTCTCCGGCACCGGCAAGACCACCCTGTCGGCAGACCCCGAACGCTACCTGATCGGCGATGACGAGCACGGCTGGGCCAAGGGCTCGGTCTTCAACATCGAGGGCGGCTGCTACGCCAAGACCATCGACCTGAGCCAGAAGAACGAACCGGTGATCTGGGACGCGATCCGCTTTGGCGCAATCATCGAAAACGTGGTCCTGGACGACCAGCGCCACGCCGACTACAGCGATACATCGCTCACCGAGAACGGGCGCTGCTGCTACCCCCTTGAGCATGTGGCCAAGCGCACCGAGGCCAATGCCGGCGGCGAGCCCAAATGCGTCATTTTCCTGACCTGTGACGTCTCCGGTGTACTGCCGCCGGTCTCGATCCTGTCCAAGGAAGCGGCCGCATTCCATTTCCTCAGCGGCTACACCGCCCGGGTTGGCTCTACCGAACTGGGAGCCGAGGCCGGCATCCACCCGACCTTCTCCACCTGCTTCGGTGCGCCCTTCATGCCGCGCCCCGCCAACGACTATGCCGAGCTGTTGATGAAGCGTATCGAAGACTTCGGCAGCCAGGTCTACCTGATCAATACTGGCTGGACCGGCGGCTCGGGCGCACCCGGCGGCAGCGGCTCCCGCTTCCCGATCCCGGTCACCCGGGCGGTAGTGGCGGCGGCCCAGAGCGGCGCCCTGCTCAACGCCCCGCGCGAGCATCTGGATATCCTCAACCTCGACTTCCCCACCGCCATACCCGGCGTGGACCCCAAGTACGTCAATCCGCGCAACAGCTGGGGCGACATCAAGGCCTACGATGAGCAGGCCACCAAACTGGCGATCCTGTTCCAGAAAAACATCGCGAAGTTCGATGTTCCCCCGGCCATCGTCGCTGCGGGGCCACAGCCCGGCTGAGTCCCGCTGCCGGGCGCCACAAACCATGGCAGGTGGGTCGCCCGGCAAACACCACCCAATCAGCTTTTTTTCGCCTGATTTCACTCCCGACACCAGGGTCCACCTCCGCGAGCGCGCGACACTTGCAATCCCAAAGCAGCAGAGCTGGCGGCGTTTCAGACTGTTTCGATGAGGTCCTGCAGACGCTGCTTGCGATGCAGCAGGCGGTTGCCCAGTTGCTCTCCCGCCAGATACAGGCACGGCACCAGGAGCAGGGTGACGAAGGTGGCGAAGAGCACCCCGAAGGCCAGGGAGGTGACCATGGGGATCAGGAACTGGGCCTGCACGCTGGTTTCCGCCATGATCGGCAGCAAGCCGACAAAAGTGGTGAGGGAGGTCAGGATAATGGGGCGGAAACGGTCCCCGGCGCCCTGCAACAGGGCCTTCAGCACCGGGTTTCCCGCATCGCGCAGCTGATTGATACGATCGATCAGCACCAGGTTGTCGTTCACCACCACCCCGGCACAGGCGATAACTCCCAGGAAGGAGAACATGCTCACCTGCCAGTTGAGAATCAGGTGACCAAAAATGGCCCCCATGATGCCGAACGGTATGGCGGTTAGCACCAGCAGCGGCTGGAAATAGGAGCGGAACGGGATTGCCATCAGCGCGTAGATCACCAGCATCGCCAGCACCAGGTACTTGAGCATGGCGCTCATGAAGTCGGACTCCTCCTGCAGCTCCCCGTCCAGGGCAAGACTGAGCCCGGGATACCGCTGCTGCCAACCCGGCAGATGCTCGCGCAGGATGGCATTGACGACGGCCCGAGGCTCCACACTGCCCGGCACCACCTCCGCAGAGACTTCCAGGGTGCGCTTGCGGTCGAGACGGTCAATGGTGAGGTAGCCGGGCTCGTAGCGGATCTCGGCCACGGTGGCAAAGGGAACCTCGTCACCGGCGGGAGTGCGCACCCGCATCTCGTTGAGATTGTCCACCGACAGGCGCTCGTCCTCGGGATAGCGCACCATGACCCTCACATCCTCCCGGGTCCGGGGAATACGCTGCACCTCGGCGCCGTAGAAGGCCTCGCGCACCTGGCGAGCCAGGTCGGCGAGGGTTATGCCCAGGTTCTCCGCCGCCGGTTTCAGCCCCAGGACGATTTCCTCCTGGGGATCCTGCAGGCTGTCGTTGATGTTGTACACGCCCTGGTAGGTCTGCAACACCTGGCGCAACTCTGCCGCCACCGCTGTCAGATCCTCAAGGGACGCCGCTGCCGCCACCAGCCGGATCGGCTTGCCCATCTCGTTGATGGTGTAGTCCATCTGGAAGTCCTGCACCGGAGGCAGCTCACCGATGGCCTCGCGCCAGCGCTCGGCGAGCTCACGGGTGTCCACCTCATCCGAAACTGTCTCGATGATCACCCGGATCTGGTTGGCATTGCCGCTGGAGTCTATATGGCCGATCGCCGGCCCCAGGGCGGAGAACACGGGGTTCTGGTTGTACTCGTACTTGAGCTGCAGCGCCGCCGACTCCACCTGGCGCAGGACGCGCAGGGTTTCGCTGAAGGCGCCCCCCTCGGGCAGCTCAATCTCGGCGATGACATAGTCGGAGTTGATCGACGGGAAGAACGCCGAGCGCAGCCAGCCACCGCCGTACAGCGCCAGGCTTACCAACAACAGGCTGGAGAACGTCGCCATCACCAGCAGGTTATGCCGCAGGCACAGGGCCAGGAACGGGCGGTAGTGCTGCCTGCCGACGCGCGTCATGCCGTCGGCGAAGCGCAGGCGGAGGATCTCCAGCCGCCGCATGGCGGCAAACCGGCTGGGCCTTGCCGGGGGCATGTGCGCCAGGTGCGGCGGCAGGATCAACAGGCACTCCACCAGCGACAGGGCCAGGGCTATGATGACCACCGTCGGGATCGCAACCGCGGCCTGGGCCATGTCACCCGGCATGAAAAACATGGGGACAAAAAAGATCATGGTGCTGACCACGGCGTAGATCACGGGCTTGATCACCGCCTGGGTACCGCTGATGGCCCCGGCGACACCGCGCTCCCCCGCCGCCTGGCGGGCGTGGATGGACTCACCGACAATAATCGCGTCATCCACCACGATCCCCAGGATCAGCAGGAACGCGAAGAGCGAAATCATGTTCAGGCTGGTACCAGTGTATTGCAGCAGGAACAGGGTACCGACAAAGGCCACGGCAATCCCGACACAGACCCACATGGCGAGCCGGGGGCGGAGGAACAGTACAAGCACCAGGAATACCAGGACCAGACCGCCGATACCGTTTTTCAGCAGGGTATCCACACGCCCCTTGAAGGGCACCGAAGAGTCACGCCAGACCGCCAGTTCAACACCCGCGGGGAGGCGCTGGCGGGTCTGCTCCACCCAGGCGTGCACCGTCTCGCTGGTGGCCAGGGTATTGGGGTTGGTGGTCACGAAGACATGCAGGGTGTGGGAGGGCTTGTCGTTGAAGCGCGTCCGCACGTCGACGTCCTCGAAGCCGTCCACCACGGTGGCCACGTCCCGCAGCAGAACCTGGGTACCGTCCCGGCGTGTCACCACCGGAATGCGCTCAAACTCGAAGCGGTCGTAGGCCTGGCCCCGGGTCTGCAGGCGGATATCACCCCCCGCATCCTTGATCGCACCCGCGGGCAGGTTCAGTGAGGAGCTGCGGATCGCGGCCACCACATCACTGAAGGTCAGGCCATAGCGGCGCAGGGTGTACTCGGAGACTTCCACCGACACCTCGTAGGGACGCGGTGATTCCAGTTCGACCACGGACACATTCGGCTGCGCCGCGAGATC
>JBFHFJ010000298.1:0-3989 GCA_041583655.1 Haliea sp.
CCCTGGTTGTCCGCTATCACCGCGCCACTGGCATTGGTCAGGTTGACAAAGAATTGTTCGGTCGGCTCTTCCAGCAGGTCGGTGTTGGTCTGTACCAGCACGGTCGCCGTGGTTTGCCCGGGGGCGAAGGTTACTGTACCGGTCTCTGGATCGTAGTCACCGCCCACGACGGTGGCGCTGCCATCCAGGGTGCCGAACTGGACCGTGACCGGGGTATCCATGGCAGCCGACAGGGTCAGGGTGAGTTCAGCGACATCGCCCTCAACCACGGTAACGTCGTTGATGGTGATGCTCGGGGTGAACCCGTCACGAATGGTCACCACGCCCTGGCCATCAGCCAGCTGGGCGCCCACCGGGTTGCTGAGATTCACCAGGAACTGCTCAGTACCCTCCTGCAGATCGTCTTCGTTGGTCTGGAACCGGATCTGGACCGACGTCGTACCGGGGGCAAAGGTAATGGTGCCCGACTCCGGGTCGTAGTCACCGCCGACCACCGTGGCAGTGTCGTCCAGGCTGGCGAATTGCACGGAAACGGGCGTGTCGCTGGGAGCGGACAGGCTCACTGTCAGGACCGCGACGTCGCCCTCGACCACGGTTACATTGTCGATGCTGATCAGGATCGGATCGGGCTCCTGCACCGGTTGCGAGACGTTCACGGTTACCGTGGCGGTATCCTGGCTGTTGCCATCCGGAGAGGTGGCGGTATAGGTGAAGGTATCCTCGCCGAAAAAGCCTTCATTCGGCGTGTAGGTGACCGTGCCGTCAGGATTGACCACGACGGTGCCGTTTTCGGGCTGGGAGACCCCGGTGATAATCGCGCCTTCAATGAATATATCGTTTTCCGACACATCGATAATGACCGGGACACCAGCCCCGGTGGTGGCCTCATCATCAATGGCATCGACGGTTATGAGGGCAGCACCGGCGTCCTCTTCCAGCACTGCGCCTTGCCCGCTGAAGACGAACGCGCTGGAAAATTCCGGGGTTTCCTCCACGATGCGACCCAGGCGAACAAAACTGTTCCCGGCGTTCTCCGAGCCACCGCCGGCACCGGCGCCCGCTGCGGGAGCATCAAGACCTTCCAGGATATCGCCATCGCCTTCCAGGGCCGCAAGCAGGGTCTGCACGGTCTCGTCTTCCACCGCACTCTCTTCCCGACCCGCGGCGCGTTCGGCCACGATGTCCCGGGTCAGGGCCAACTCTGGCACATCCGCAACAACCAGGGGGCTCCCGTCGGTCAGCGACAGTTCAACGCTACCGCCATCGGGAGTGACAACCACCTCGCCTTCCAGCAGAACATCACCCGGAGCGAGCTCACGCAACTCGCCATCCGCGCTGCGCGCGTACGCCTTGCCGGTTATCGCCACTACTGTTGCTATCGCCGCGTTGGCCATGTCTATATTCCCTTTTCAAAGCTGCCCGAAGCAAAATCACCCGGGTAGTATCCAATTTCACCAACTCTGATAATACCAACGCCAATCGGCAACGGCATTGTACTTAAGGACAGTAAGGGGCAGGGAATGTGTGACCCAGGTCGCAAATACAGCCTGGCTGTGCCGGAGCTGTGACTCAGTTCACAGTGGCATAGGTGGGAATGTTGTTCATCGCCAGCGCGAGCTGGACCCGGTCGCGAACGCCAAGCTTTTCGAAGATGATCGACATGTGCGCCTTTACCGTGCGCTCGGTGATGTCCAGATCCTCCGCGATCTCGCGATTGCTGGCGCCGTGCGCAACGCGCTCGGCGACCATCAGCTCCCGCGGGGTCAGGTCGTTCAACTGCGGCGGCCCGGCCGCGGGCGTGGGCACCGCGCGCAGGGACAACGCCATCAGGCGCTGCACCAGCTCCGGGAGCATCCAGAGGCCTCCGTGCTCCACCACCAGGGCAATCTCCCGCAACTGCTCCGGCGCGGACTCCAGGTGGCAATACCCCACCGCACCCGTGCTCAGGGCCCGGAACGCGTCTGCCTCGGACGGCGTCGGCGTCATGACCACGACCCGATAGCCGCAGCCCACTGCCTCGCGAACGCCCGCCAGGAAATCGGCGCTATCCCGGCCCGTGTTGTCCATCCAGACGATCTGCGCCTCGGCAACTACCAGAGGCGCAAGGTCCCCTACCTGCCGCACAGCGAGGGCGCCGGGAAAGGCTTTTTCCCAGCGACCCCGAAGCTTGCCGTCTCGAGCCACAAACAGCTGTCTCATCAGCGCTCCGTCAGGGCGTACTGCTTGGCACGCAACACAGGCTTCATCAGATAGGCGAGAATCGTCTTCTTGCCGGTCAGGATATCCACCTGCACAGTCATCCCGGGCATGATCGGCATGTCCTCGCCAAACCCGGCTTCCTTCGTGCGCACATGGACTTCGTAGAACGGGTTGCCCTCGTCATCCATGATCGTATCGGCGCCAATTTGCTCGACCACACCCTGCAAACCGCCGTAGACCACGAAGTCATAGGCGGTAAGCTTGACCAGCGCTTCCTGGCCGGGGATGAGAAACGCAATGTCCTTGGGCTTGATACGGACCTCCACCAGAAGGGTGTCATCCAGTGGCACGACCTCGACGATTTCCTTGCCCGGCAGCACAACCCCACCAATCGTGTTGTGATACAGCCGCTTGATCGTACCCTTGACCGGCGAACGCACCTCGGTCTGCCGCACCCTGTCACTGAGACCCAGCCCGGCCTCCCGCAGGCCGTTCATGCGGGCGATGGTATCGGTGAGCTCCTCCCTGACCTTGTTTTCGTACTCGACTTCCACTTCGCTCAGGCGGCGCTGCGCCTCCTGTATGGCGGAATTGAGGCGCTTTATCTGCGCCCGGGATTGCTCGAACTCACCGCTGAGCTGGTTGACCTCGCGCTCCAGGCGCAGGATCTCCACCTGGGACACCGCCCCGGAGGCCACCATCGGCCGGGTGACATCCATCTCCTGCCGGCTCAGGTCCAGGGAGCGCGACAGCTGCCGTGAGCGGGCGTTCACTTCCGCCAGCTCCTGCTGGCGCTGCTCCAGCTGCTCCTCGGCAATCTGCCGCTGCAGATTGAGCTGGGCGAGGCTGGACTCGTAGAGGGCCCGCTCCTGGACGACGATCTCCGGCACTTGCTGCTGCCACTCGGGAGCCACGACAAACTCCGTTCGCGCCAGGTTCGCATTCAATCGGGCCGCGCGCACGGACAGCGCCTGGAACTCGGCCTGGTTCTCGCGCAGGTTGGACTCGGAGCGGGTCTGGTCCAGCCGCACCAACAGCTGCCCCGCTTCGACGATATCGCCGGCGCGGGTGTGAATTTCCGTAACCACCCCGCCATCCTGGGACTGCACTATCTGTATCTGGCGCGAGGGTATGACCTTGCCTTCGCCGCGGGTGACCTCGTCGATCTCGGCGACGGCGGCCCAGGCCACCAGGGCAACGACAATCACGGCGACAATGTACAGCAGGGCCCGGGCCCGCAGGGGCTGCTGCTCCATATAGGCCCGGTGCGCGTCCTGCTCCCAGCTGCGGGGGGCATCTGCGGCATCCTTGAGCCAGGGAGCAAAAATGAAGTCCGCCAGATAACGCTTGCGCGGTGCCTCCGGGGGCATCTCCCGCGGGGGCTGGGCAGGGGCTTCCTGTTTCATTTCGCCGCCCCTATCTTGCCCTGCTGGAGGGCCTGGATCACGCTGTCCCGCGGCCCGTCGGCAACCAGCCTGCCGTTGTCTATCACAATGATCCGGTCCACCATCTCGAGCAGTGAGTTGCGGTGGGTGACCACCACCCAGGTCCGCCCCTGGATGTACTCGGCGAGCTGTTGCTTGACCGCGACTTCCGTGGAATGGTCCATGGAGCCTGTCGGTTCATCCATCAACAGGATCGGCGGATCATGGACTACCGCCCGGGCCAGGGCCACACACTTGCGTTGCCCGCCCGACAGCGAGTCACCGCGCTCGCTGATCTGCATATCGAAGCCTTTGGGATGGCGGTTGATGTAGTCGGACAGGTTGGCGATTTCCGCCGCCCGGACC
>JBFHFJ010000299.1:0-3966 GCA_041583655.1 Haliea sp.
AAGGTCAGGCCATAGCGGCGCAGGGTGTACTCGGAGACTTCCACCGACACCTCGTAGGGACGCGGTGATTCCAGTTCGACCACGGACACATTCGGCTGCGCCGCGAGATCGTCGCGCAACTGTTCGCCGAGGCGCTTCAGGTCCCGTTCGCCGAGATCCCCTGCCAGCGACACCGCCGCCATGTAGTGGCGAAAGGCCAGCTCGGTTACGATCGGGCGCTCCGCTTCCACCGGGAAGGTATTGATGGCGTCGACCCGGGTCTTGATCTCGGCCGTCAGTCGCTGCATGTCGTAGCCGGCCTCGGCTTCAACCACCACGGTGCCGATGCCCTCCCGGGCCGTGGAGCGTATCTCCTTGATACCGCTCAGGTCGTGGATGGCCTCCTCGATACGGACGCAAATCTGCTCCTCGACCTCCCCGGGCCCGGCGCCGGGATAGGTCAGGGCGATGCTGACGCGGTTGAGCTCGAAGGTCGGGAAAAACTGCTTTTCCAGCGCTGGCACACCGAGTACGCCGCCCACCAGCAGGAACAGCATGAGCAGGTTGGCTGCGATGGGATTGTGGATGAACCAGCGTACCGGGCCGCCCACGGTCAGCGACTCGCACCGGCGACTCGCGCCACTTCGTTGACTTCCACCCGCATGCCGGCAACCGTGACAGTGGGCTCGCGCACAATGACCCGGTCCCCGCGCTCAAGACCCTGCACCCAGACCCGGCCGTCCGCGCTCTGCAGCACTCTGACCTCGCGTTCCACCACCTGCTGGCGGCCATCGACCAGCATCACCCCCTTGTCACTGCGCAGGGCCGAGCGGGGCAGGTTGACCACCTCTTTCAGGTCGCGCCCGGCGACGGTTGCGCTGACGAACATCCCCGGCACCAGCGGCGGCCGTTCGCCAGCAGGGCCGCGGGCAAAGGGGTCGCGGACCTCGGCTACGGCGTACACCACCCGGCTGTTCTCGTCGATACGGGCATCCGTGCGCACGATCCGGCCCTGCCATTCCCAGTCGCGACTGGCGAAAGTGGCGCGCAGGGTGACGGCGGGCAACTCAAGCTCGCTGTCGTCGGCCCGGTAGTGCAGGGGCAACTCCAGCAAGGCCACCTGCCGATCGGTCAGCGGCAGCCTGACTTCTACCGCATCCGTCGCATAAACCCGGGCGATGCGGGTACCGGGAGTGAGATACTGCCCGACGTCGACCAGCTTCTCACTGATGCGGCCATTGAAGGGGGCGAGGACACGGGTGCGCTCCAGATCCAGTTCGGCAGCGCCCAGGTCGGCCCGGGCCGCGTCCAGGGCCGCCCTGGCGGAGGCCAGCTGCGGCTCGCGCAGGAACAGGGCATTGGCATCCGGGTTGCCCAGGTCGCGCCATTCGCGCCTGGCCTGCAGGGCCCTGCCCTCCTCCTCGGCCACCCGCTGCTCCGCCGCCGCCACCTGGGCGCGGGCCCGGGCTATGGCGAAGCGGTAGTCAACGTCCTCGATGCCGAGCAGCAGGTCGCCGTTACGAAAAAAACTTCCTGCGGCAAAATCGGGCGCCACTGCTTCAACCCTGCCGGCGACACGGCTCACGAGGTCGATTTCGCGCACCGGACGCACGGTCCCCTGGGTCGTAACGTCCAGCGCAAGGGATTGGGGGTGAACGCTGACCACGTCCACCAGGGGCAGGGTCTCTGGGGGCAGGGCCTCCGGCTCGGGCTCGGGCCGCGCCACCAGCAGGATCCAGGACAGGCTGACCCCCAGCACTGCGACGACAGTGGCCCCGAATATTGAGCGCGAGATTTTCAAGGCCATGCGACACCTGACTGTTCGAGACTAGCGGGCAACCCGGCAGGGGCCCTCCCGGAGAACCGTATCATAACGGTAACCGGGGGAAATACGCAGGATCTGCGTGTGCGGATGGCAGCTGCGGGAATATGTCACTTCTAGTATGAACATTCTAATTTTTATCCCTAGAGTGGCCGTATCGGTGTTGCATTACACCGCACCCAACAGGCAAGGAGTACAGACATGGCTGACGAAAACACCACAACTGCAACCGAAACCACCGCCGCAAGCGCCACGGCCGCTCCCAAGCGTGCCGCCGCCAAGCGCAAGGCAACGCCGAAGGCCGCCGCGAGCAAGACTGCCGCCACCCGCAAGGGACCCGGCCGTCCGCGCGCCGCCAACAAGTCGGCAGCCGCGAAAACCGTGGAGAAAGTTGAAGCCAAGGCCCGCACCTACAAGCGCCGCGCCACCAAGGCAGCTACCGCCTACGAGCGCGATGCCGAGAAAGCTGCCGCCCGGCTGGCCTCTCGCGCCCGCACTGTGAGCCGCAACGCCTTCCTGGCCAGCCTCGGCTTCTACGGCAAGGCGTTCGACGAAATGCAGGCACGCCTGGACCGGCTGCAGGCCCGTCTTGACGCGCGCGGCAAAGCGGCCAATGTGAAATACGCGGAGCTGGTCAAGCGTGGCAGCAAGGTCGAGAAGGATGCCAAGGACCTGATCAGCGAGATTGAGCTGCCGCGCCTGGAACTGGATGCCCTCAAGGATCGCAAGAAGCTGGAAGCTCGCCTGGCCAAGGCCCGCGCCCGCTTCGACGAACTGCGCGCTTCCGTAGGCTTCCGCTCGGCTGCCTGAGCACCATATTCCTCCCTGCTGGCCAGGGATTGTTTTCGGGGTCACTATGTGGCCCCTTTTTTTTGTTTCTGGTTAAATGGCCGCCCGGATGGCATTGTCAGGCACCGGCGCGGAGGACAACTCATGAGCGACGACAAGAACGAAAAAAACAAGGTCACCGACAAAGCCAGCGAGATTGCCCGCAATATCTGGCTGGCAGGCGTAGGCGCCTACGGTCGGGCAGTGGATGAGGCCCAGGACAGGATGGAGAAGGCCGGCATGGAAACCCCCAAACTATTTCGCGAACTGGTCAAGGCCGGCGCCGCGCTGGAAGACGAGGCCCGCAAGGGCATATCCAGCAGCAAGGCAGCGCGGGCATCGGTGGAGGAGCGTATTCACCGGGTGCGCGAGAGCTTTCAGCTGCAGCTGCCTGCCCGCGGCGAAGATCTGCTCGCCTTGCATGAAAAGATTGACCGGCTGACACGGAAAGTTGACGACCTGGCGGCAACGCTGGCAGCCCAGGGCAGCCGCAAGCCCGCCACCCGGAAGAAAGCCGCTACCCGCAAGGTCGCGGCCAAGACCAAGGCGGCGCCTCGCCGGAGCAGGAGCGGTGGCGGCAAGCCGGCCTGAACCCCGGCTTCGGCCAGCCCCCCTTGAAAACCCGCGACCGCATTCTCGTCACCAGCCTCGCCCTGTTCAACGAAGAGGGCGAGACGCATACCACCACCATCGACATCGCCAACGAACTGGACATCAGCCCGGGCAATCTTTATTACCATTTCAAGGGCAAGGACCAGATCATCAGCGAGCTGTTCCAGCAGTACGAGATGGCCCTCAGCGACACCCTGAGGGCACCCCTCGAGGGTCAGCTGAGTGCCGAACCCGGCCTGGTGGAGGACAACTGGTACTACCTGTACGTGGTACTGGAGGACATGTGGCAGTACCGCTTCTTCTACCACAACCTGGACGACCTGCTGCAGCGCTATCCCCCCATTCGCAAGGGCTTCCGCCGCCTCCTGCAGCTGCAGCGCTCGGCCCTGCTTGCCATCTGCCACAACCTGCTGGAGCAGGCGGTGATCGACACCGATGAGGAACAGCTGCTGAGCCTGGTCGACAACATGACCCTGGCCCTGACCTACTGGTTCAGCTACGACCAGTTGCTGCATGAACCCCGCGCACCGCAGGTCATCATTCACCAGGGTGTCCTGCAGTTGCTGACCATGGTCGCCCCCTACCTGGGAGACGCCCAGCTGGCCTTTTACCGCGATTGCCAGGCCATCTTCGACAGCATGATCGCCGGGGGTTGAGGTGAACCTTGTCCGGGAGGCAGCGCAGGCTGGGCTACATCTGCTATCATCCCCCAACACGCACAGTAC
>JBFHFJ010000300.1:0-3956 GCA_041583655.1 Haliea sp.
GTCTCGGGAGAACACTTCCGCGGCGCCTGGACCGATGTCGGTACGCCGCAGCGGCTGCGTGAGCTGGACGCCCGGCTGGGCAGCGCAAAGGCAGGATCCGAGGATGATCTGACCTCCCATAGCCGCTAGAATGGGCGCCTGTCCATTTGCCGGAGTTCCCCCGTGACCGATTACCTCATCGCACCGTCTATCCTGTCGGCAGATTTCGCGCGCCTTGGCGAGGAGGTTGACCAGGTCCTGGCCGCAGGCGCAGACGTAGTGCACTTTGACGTCATGGACAACCACTATGTACCCAACCTCACCATCGGACCCATGGTGTGCAAGGCGCTGCGCAAGCACGGCGTGACCGCTCCGATCGATGTGCACCTGATGGTTACCCCGGTGGATCGCCTGATCGGCGACTTTGCCGAAGCCGGGGCCAGCTGGATCACCTTTCACCCCGATGCCTCGACCCATGTCGACCGCTCCCTGCAGATGATCCGCGACGCCGGCTGCAAGAGCGGCCTGGTATTCAACCCCCATGTTGGCCTCGATGTACTCAAGTACGTGATGGACAAGGTGGATGTGGTGCTGCTGATGTCCGTCAACCCCGGGTTCGGCGGCCAGTCCTTCATTCCCGCCACCCTGGACAAGCTGCGCGAAGCGCGCGCCCTGATCGATGCCTCCGGTTATTCCATCCGCCTGGAGGTCGACGGCGGCGTGTCGGCGAAGAATATCGGTGCCGTCGCCGCCGCGGGTGCCGACACCTTTGTCGCCGGCTCCGCGATTTTCAACCAGCCGGATTATGCAGCAGTGATCGCCGAGATGCGCTCGGCGCTGGCGCAGGTGAGCGGCAGCTGATGAGTCCGGAGGAATTTACCGCCCTGGCCGCGCAGGGCTACAACCGCATTCCGGTCAGCATGGAAGTGCTCGCCGACCTGGAAACTCCCATCAGCGCCTACCGCAAGCTGGCGGAAGGCCCCTTCTCCTTTTTCTTTGAATCGGTACAGGGCGGCGAGAAATGGGGCCGCTATTCGATTATCGGCCTGCCCTGTCGCACCCTGCTGCGAGTCACTGGCTACCGGGTGGATATCCTGGTCGATGGCCAGGTCAGCGAGTCCCACGAGGTGGAGGACCCCCTGGCCTTCGTGGAGGTGTACCAGCAACGCTTCCGGGTGGCCCCGCAGGCAGACCTGCCGGTTTTCCACGGTGGTCTGGTGGGCTATTTCGGCTACGACAGTGTGCGTTACGTGGAGCCCAGGCTGAAGGGCAAGGCGCCTCCGGACGAGCTGGGCAATCCGGATGTGTTGCTGATGGTGGCGGAAGAGGTGCTGGTGTTCGACAATCTGTCAGGCACCATACGCATCATCGTCAACGCCGATCCGACCGGCCCGGAGGCCCTGGAGCGAGCCCGGGCGCGCTTGCGGGTCCTGGCCGACAAGCTGCGGCAGCCTATGCCACCGCTTCCGGAAGTGGCCCTGCACGGCGCTGGTTCAGACGCGCTGGAAAGCAGCGCCAGCTCCCACTTCGACGAGTCGCAGTTTGCCGACATGGTGAACAGGATCAAGGGCTACGTACTGGCTGGTGACGTCATGCAGGTGGTGCCCTCCCAGCGCCTCGCGGTGCCCTTTACCGCGCCGCCCCTGAACCTGTACCGCGCCCTGCGCAATCTCAATCCCTCGCCCTACATGTACTTCCTGGACCTGGGTGATTTCCACATCGTTGGCTCCTCGCCGGAAATTCTCGCCCGCCTGCAACAGGGCGAGGTGACGGTGCGGCCGCTGGCGGGTACCCGCCGCCGTGGCCACACCGAGGCCGAGGACCAGGCGCTGGAGGCGGAGCTGCTGGCGGACCCCAAGGAGATCGCCGAGCACCTGATGCTGATCGACCTCGGCCGCAATGATATCGGGCGTATCGCCACCACCGGCACGGTGCAGGTTTCCGACCAGATGGCCGTGGAACGCTATTCTCACGTCATGCACATTGTGTCCAATGTCTGTGGCCAGCTCCAGCCCGGCAAGTCCGCGATGGATGTGCTGCGGGCGACCCTGCCGGCGGGGACCCTGAGCGGCGCGCCGAAGATCCGGGCGATGGAGATCATCGATGAGCTGGAGCCGGTGAAACGCGGCGTCTACGGCGGCGCCGTGGGCTACATTTCCTGGGCCGGCGAGATGGACACCGCCATCGCCATCCGCACCGCGGTGATCAAGGGCGGCAAGCTCTATGTGCAGGTGGGGGCGGGCGTCGTGGCGGATTCAGTGCCACGGCTGGAGTGGAAGGAAACCCACAACAAGGCCCGCGCCATGTTCCGCGCGGCCTCCATGGTGCTGGCGGGGCTGGAGCAGACGTGAGCCTGGATGCGCGGCTGCGCGAGCTCCTGCGGGGCTGCGAGGACGCCTACGCCCGCCTGGACGCAGTCTACCTGCCCCTGGACCGGGCCCAGGTGCTGCGCACCCGCAACCTGCGCCTGATTCCCGGCGAGGCCCAGCGCCGGGGCGGCAAGGTCAGCTATGCCGAGTGGGCCCACGTGGCGGGAATTTTCCAGACCCTGGTGGGACAGCAGTGTGGATGGCGGGATGACCTGCGGGTGCTGGATGTCGGCTGCGGATCCGGGCTGCTGGCGATCGCCTGCGAGCCGTTCATCGGTCGCGGGCGCTATACGGGAATTGATGTCTCCGCCAGCCAGATCGAGTTCTGCCGCGGGCATTACCCCGCAGCGACCTGCGAGTTCCTGCACCTGGACACGGCTAACCCGTTCTACGCGCCGGGCCAGGCCCCCGAACCCCGTCCCTGGCCCCTGGAGAACGCCAGCTTCGATCTGGTGACGGCGCTGTCTGTCTGGACCCACTTCCGGGAGGAGGATGCCCGTTACTACCTCGCGGAGCTGGCCCGGGTCCTGCGGCCTGGCGGCCGGGCCCTGGTCACCCTGTTCCTGCTCGACGAGGACTACCGGCGCAGCCTGCCCCGTGCGGTCGGCGCAGGCTCCCGCTACCACGGCACCCCCGCGGAGCGCTGGGTCTTTGACCAGTCTGCCTATGGATCGACCGGCTGGCGCTGCCCCGCCTGGGCCGGGGTCCCCGAGCAGGCGGTCGGCGTCGATGAGGCATGCTGGGCCACTCTGCTTGTCGACTGCGGCCTGCAGCTGCTGGAGTTGTTGCCGGGGAACTGGAAGGAGCGCCCGGGGGTATTTTTCCAGGATGTGCTGGTGATCGGGAAGCCGGCTCGCCCGGATTAACCCCGTAGACGGTGAAGAGCCTGCGCATGCTATAATTCCAGCCTTTTTGCCACGGCCTGCGCCTTGTCGTGGCGGCAGGGTTCAGCAGGGTCTGCCCCGGATTCGAGGCCTGTGATCTATCGTTCCAGAGACGTTTATGCCCAAGATACTCATGATCGACAACTACGACTCCTTTACCTGGAATATCGTGCAGTATCTGGGCGAACTGGGTGCCGAGGTGCAGGTGGTCCGCAACGATGAAATCGAGGTCGCGGACATCCCGGGCCTGGCGCCGGAGCGGATCGTCATCTCCCCCGGCCCCTGTACGCCCAATGAGGCGGGCATCTCCATGGCGGTTATCGCCGAATTTGCCGGCAAATTGCCCATCCTGGGTGTATGTCTCGGCATGCAGAGCATCGGGCAGGTGTATGGCGGGCAGGTGGTGCGGGCCCGCCAGGTGATGCACGGCAAGACCTCCCCGATCCACCACCGCGGGCAGGGCGTGTTCCGGGGGCTGAGCCAGCCCTTCGAGGCCACCCGCTACCACAGCCTGGTTGTCGCCGCTGCGAGTTTGCCCGACTGCCTGGAGATCACCGCCTGGACCGAGACAGGAGACGGCGAGCTGGATGAGATCATGGGCCTGCGGCATCGCGAGCTGGCGGTAGAGGGCGTGCAGTTCCACCCGGAATCGATCCTCACCGCCCACGGCCACGACTTATTGCGTAATTTTCTGGAGCTGGAGACGCGCTGATGGACATGCAAC
>JBFHFJ010000301.1:0-3953 GCA_041583655.1 Haliea sp.
GCATGCAAGAAGCCGAACTATCCGAAGCCGGACAACAAGATCAGCTTTGACCGCCTGTCGTCGGTATTCCTGTCCAATACCAACCACGAAGAGGACCAGCCCTGTCACCTTACCCTGATCGACCCGGACGTACCTCTCGCAGAAAACCTGCCGCAATTCGACGAACCGGCCCAACGCTACTGCCCTGCGGGAGTGTATGAAATTGTTGAGGATGCCAGTGGCCAGCGCTTCCAGATAAACGCCCAGAACTGCGTCCACTGCAAGACCTGCGATATCAAGGACCCGGCACAGAACATTGTCTGGGTAACTCCGGAAGGGTTTGGCGGACCGAACTACCCGAACATGTAGGTCGCGGCCCGGGCCCGCTGCACATCTACTGCAGCGGGAACCACTCCCCGGCGCTTGCAACCTGCAGGCGCCCCTCTCTCTCCTCGGCGCTTTCCACCAGTCGATACCATGCGGCCCGCGACAACAGTGCACTGATACCATGGGGTAGCGCAATCGCTGCGACATCGCCCACCGCGGGCTCAAGGAACAGGGGGTGCTCCCTGTCGATGGGAATTTCACGGCCCGTATTCAAGCGCGCCACCAGTAGTGGCTGCCCAGACTCTACCCGTACGTTTATCTCCGTGACGATGAGGGGGTGCAGGTCAACCTTGATCCGCCATTTCTCACCCGGTGTAACCAGGTAGTACTCGCCATCGTCCTCGCGTCGAAGGATACTCGCAAACAACCGGACGATGGCGTCGCGGGCAATAACCCTGCCCTCGTGATACCAGGTGCCGTCTGCTTCAATGCGTATATCAATGTCCCCCGAGAGGGGCGGATGCCAGCTCTCCAGGGGGGGATTGTCGAAGTTGCGCGCCTTGCGAGCTCTGCTCGCCAGGCTGTCGAGTGGGTCAGCCATGGTCCCTGCCTCCGCGTCGGATGGGCTGGCCGGTATCAGATCCGGCTATGGAATTACCCTGACGTTGACGACACCCTCCAGTGCACGCATCGAGGCCAGGCTGGACTCGGTGGGACAGATATCCATATCGATCAGGTTGTAGGCGATGTCGTCACGGCTTTTGTTCAGCATGTCGATAACGTTGATATTCAGTTCCGCCAGAATCGACAGTACGCTGCCCAGTATTTTGGGCACGTTGGTGTTGGTTACCGCCAGGCGACAGCCGCCCACACGCTCTAGCTGCAGGGTCGGGAAATTCACTGCGTTGCGGATATTGCCGTTCTCGAGAAAATCCCGCAGCTGGTCGGCGGCCATGATTGCGCAGTTGTCCTCGGCTTCATCTGTACTGGCGCCAATATGCGGCATCAGCACCACATCCTCCCGCCCGATCAGCGAGGGGCTGGGGAAGTCTGCGATGTACTTGCGCAACTGGCCACGCTCCAGGGCGGCCAGCAGTGCGCTCTCATCCACAATCTCCTGACGGGCAAAATTCAGCAGGCAGGCACGGGCGGGCATCGCCGCCAGCAGCTCGGCGTTGACCAGCCCCCGGGTAGACTCCAGCGCAGGCAAGTGCAGCGTGATGTAATCGCTGCGGGCAAAGACAGCCGACAGCGTATCCGCCTTGCGCACCTGGCTGGACAGTCGCCAGGCCGCATCCACCGACAGCGCAGGGTCATAACCGATCACGTTCATGCCCAAGGTCAGGGCCATGTCCGCCACCAGCGAGCCGATGGCACCCAGCCCGACAATACCCAGGGTCTTGCCGTGCAGCTCGTTGCCCTTGAAACGCTTCTTGTTGGCTTCAAGCGTCTGGTGCAGTTCCGCTGGGTCACTGATACCGGCAAGGCCCTCGACATAGGCCAGCCCCTCGACGATACCCCTTGAGCCCAGCAGGAGTCCGGCAGCAACGAGTTCCTTGACCGCGTTGGCGTTGGCGCCGGGGGAATTGAACACGGGGATTCCGCGGCGGGTACAGTCAGGCACCGGAATATTGTTGACCCCGGCGCCGGCACGGGCAATTGCCAAGACCGAATCTGGTATGTCTGCGGCGGAAAGTTTATGGCTGCGCAGCAGGATAGCATCCGGGTGAGTAAATTCACTGGCGATCTCATAGCCTTCACGGGGCAGGCGCTCCAACCCCTTCACCGAAATCTGGTTGAGTGTGAGAATACGTCTGGCCATGATGTTTTTAAGCTTCCTGTCAGTTGGACTAGAGAACGGAAATATCGGCGTCGGCGCGGAGCCCCTGCTCATGCTCAACCTGCAGCACGGCGCCAAACTCGCCACCGATGCGCTGGCTCAAGGCACGCTTCTGCTCCACTGGCAGTGCGGCCAGCTCACCCGGCTCGACCCGCACGAGTTCAAGCACCCTGGCATCGCCTGAGTTTTCAATAACATAGTCAACGACGGGGCCCGCCGCCGGTGGCGGGAGGCTGAATGCACGCTCTAGCACTGCTCCTGGCACTGTACGGTTGTCGCGGCGGGCGCCGAGTTCAACCTGCCAGTCATATTCTTCCCGCGTCGCCAGGGACTCGACCGTTTCCTCGCCCGCCGTCAGTGCCGCCACAGCCTTCTCGGCCGCGAGTGCAAGCTGTTCCTGTGCGCGCTCCCGGGTCAGCGCCGCGACAATCTCCTCTCTCACGGAGTCGAGGGGCTGCAGCTCTGGCTTGTTATGCCGGTGCAGGTGTACGGCCACAAAACGGTCGCCGCCAAGCTCAACCACTTCGCTATTGTGTCCCAGCTCGAGGACATCCTCGGAAAACGCTGCACGCAGGACCGCCGGCGCCGCCAGAGGGCCAGTCTGTTGATCGCGGGAAACCGGCTCACTGCGCCGGACTTCCAGACCCAGCTCCTCGGCCGGGCGCGCCAGGTTGCTTGCGGTGAATACCAGGTCGCGCAGCTTTTCCACCGCCAGCAACAACGCGACGCGCGCCTCACGCTCCTGCAGGCGGGCCTCCAGTTGCGGGCGCAGCTCCTCAAGGCTCGGGGCGGCGGAGTCACGGCGCTCGGTCAAGCGCAGAATATGGGTACCGGCATCGGTCACAACCGGACCTGAAATGGCGTTGACCTCCAGACCTGCAATCGCCTCTTCCATTTCCTCGGGAAACGCATCGCCTGCACTGAAGCCGAGATCACCACCATTGCTTGCCGATGCTATGTCATCAGAGTATTGGGCAGCGACCGTCGCAAAATCCTCGCCCGCGGCCAATGCCGACTGCACCGCTTCCACGCGGCCATTGTACTCTTCTTCGCTTTCGCCATCGGCGCGCTCCAGGAGAATATGCGCCACACGGTTCTCGGTCTGGTACTGATAACTGCCAACCTCAATCTGATACTCTTCCTCGATGTCGCGCTCTGCTACCGGCTGGCGAAAGTCGTCCAGCGTCAGTTCCACATAGTTCAGCTCGACAGTCTCGGGGCTCATGAAGCGTTCTTCGTTGGCCCGGTACCAGGCCTCGACTTCATCACTGCCGGGTTCGGATGTGGTAAGGAAGGAGTCCAGGGGAATGGTCAGGTAGCGGATGTCACGCTGCTCGGCGAGGATGCGCGCATTCAGGGCCAGTTCGGCGGGCGTCGCGAAATCGCTGCCACTCAGCCCGGCACGGAGCTGATTCAGGGTCAGGTCATCCCTGAGCGCCTGCTTGAAGGAACCTGGGGTATAGCCTGCGGAAGCCAGCAGGCTCTTGTACATTTCCGGTGAAAACTGGCCGTCAAGCTGGAATTGTTCCATCCCGGCAATCACCGCGCCCAGCTCCGCCTCGGAGATCGTCAAGCCCATCTCCCGCGCCGACTGCATCAACAGCTTGCGATTGATGATTCCCTCCAGGGCCCGCGCACTCAGCCGCTGTTCGTCCAGCATCTGCGGGTCGAGGTCATCGCCCATCATGGCGATCAACTGACGACGCTGGGTGTCGACGGCCTGCTGCAACTCAAACGGGCTGACCGACTCGCCATTCACCTCGGCAACGCTGTTGCCACCACCACCGAGCAAGATTGATTCAATGCC
>JBFHFJ010000302.1:0-3889 GCA_041583655.1 Haliea sp.
CCTTCCGGGGAGGTCACCCTCAAGGAAGTTGCCATTACCGCGGGCATCAGCGCCATCGTCTCCGTGGCCGCGGACCTTCTCCAGGGAATCCGCGACCCCAAAACCATTATCACCAACGCATTCACTTCGGCAGTTTTTGGAGCGATCGGTGTCGGTCTGGCGAGCAATGTCGCCAAGGGCTTTGCCGGCGTTGCCGCTTCCGCGACCCGCAAGGGCCTGGTGTACGCGGGTATTGTGTTTGCCAAGGCAGCGATCAACACGGTTACCGGCATAGCCGCGGCGTTAAGCGCGGATTTTCTGCAGGGAAAAAGCAGGAGCTCGATATCGGCAGGTTCGGTGACTCAGGCGTTTGTGATCAATGTGGTTGCAGAGGCGTTCACCCTTGGCATCTACAAGCCCAATCCCGCGGCGCTCAGGTCGGATAGAGCCCTGGCTAACCTGACTGCTGCGTCGAAAGAATCTGCCGGCGGATTGCGCAAGACGGCAAGGAAACTCCTTGAGCGGATAGAATACGGTGATGATGCGTTCGAACTGCTTCGCCGGTTCAGCGCAGCGTCGGGCAGGCAGGGCAAGCTGGCGCGCGCGCAACTCGGCATACTCGCCAGCGAGGCGGAGGTGCTACTGCGTTTGGAAATGGTACAGGGTACCGCACGCATGTTCGCAACAAATACCAAGTTCAATATAGCGATCGAGGCGGCAAAAAAAGGCGTGGAGCTGCTCTGGAAAGGTTTCAGTTCGAAATAGCCGGGGCCGGCAGGGATGCCGTCGGCGCAGAGCGGCGCGCTGGGCGCTGTGGGTACCGACAGCAGTGCCCCTGTGGTAACCTTTGGCCGGTTTCCGTAGAGGGTACTTCATGAAACGTGACTCACTTCTCCGCCCGCTCGCCCTGGTCGCGATAACGCTGCTGATTCCCGCCTGTACCTGGGTCAAGATTCCCGACGACGCGCGCGCTGTAGCGCTGGTTGAAGCCAGTGCAGTCGGCAACTGCCAGCGCCTGGGCAGTGTCTCGACCAATGTCGCCTGGAAGGTGGCGGGTATCAAGCGCGGCGAGAACAAGATCCGGGTGGAGCTGGACAATCTGGCCCGTGAGCGCACCTTCGGCATGGGGGGCAATACCGTGGTGCGGGAATCCATCCACGAGGGCACCGGGGAGTACAGCGCCTACAAGTGCCCCTGAGCGGGTACTTGCTCCCCGGGTGCATGCTGCACCTGTTGTGCGACGCCTCGCCCACGGCGGTCCGCTGCCGCCTGCAAGCCGTCCGCTGACAGCGCAATAGCCTGAATATCCCCCAGGTTGCCCCAGTCGTTCGGCGCAACGACATACCCCATGTTTTCCAGTGCCTGACGCACACCGGCGTCTATCGGGCGCTGGTCGTGGCGCAGTAGCCTGGCCTCGGGCAGCTGGTGGTGGAAGCGGGTGGCGTCGACCGCGGCCTGCAGGGGCATGCCGAAGTCATACAGGTTGAGGATCACCTGGAACACCGAGGTGAAGATGGTACTGCCGCCGGGGGTGCCGACCACCAGCGCCGGCTTGCCGCCCTGCAGGAGGATGGTCGGGGTCATCGAGGACAGCATGCGCTTGCCTGGCGCGATGGCATTGCGCTCGTTGCCGATGACACCAAAGGCATTGGGTACGCCGGGCTTGGCGGAGAAGTCGTCCATTTCATTGTTGAGCAGAAAGCCGGCGCCATCGACCACGACGCCGGAACCGAAGTCCCAGTTGAGCGTGTAGGTCAGGGCGACGGCATTGCCATCGCTGTCGATGACGGAGAAGTGGGTGGTGTCCGGTGACTCCAGGCCGGGGGCTACCGTGGAGGGGTTTGATATCTGCCCCGGGTCAATACCCCTGGCTCGCGCCCCGAGGTAATCCGGTGCCAGCAGGGCGGCCACCGGTACCTCAACGTGATCCGGGTCACCGAGGTAGGCGGCGCGGTCTGCGAATACCCTCTTGTTCATCTCCGCGAGCAGGTGCAGATAGGGCGCCGAGTTGTGCTCGAGCCCGATAAAGGCGGGCGCGAGCGCATCGCGAAGGGCCAGCAGCTGCAGCAGGGCAATGCCACCGGAACTGGGGGGCGGAGCGGACAGCACCGTGAACTCCCGCCAAGGCATCCGCAATGGCTCGCGCCAGTGCGCCTCGTAATCCTTCAGGTCCTGCAGCGTGATGAGGCCACCGCTGCGCTGAACCTGCGCGACCAGCAGACGTGCGGTCTCCCCGCTGTAGAAGTCCTCCGGGTCCGCGGCAATGCGCTCCAGGGTGGCAGCCAGGTCGGGTTGCCGGAACAGCCCGCCGCCGCCCAGGGAGCCGAAGTGGGCGGCGAAATTGGTCTCCCCCGCAACTTCCGCGACCTTGTTCCGGGCCATTGCCGCGAGATCCTCCGGGACCTCGAAGCCCTCCCGCGCAAGAGTGATCGCCGGCTGCAGCAAGAGGGCCCAGGGCTGGTTGCCGTAGCGTGCGTGGGCCACCTGCAGGCCGCGCACGGTGCCGGGCACGCCCGCAGCCAGGCCTCCGACAAGCGCTGCGCGCTGCAGGAACTCACCGTCTTCATCCAGAAACATGTCGCGACTGGCCGCCTGGGGCGCCCGCTCGCGGAAGTCGAGGAACCGCGCCTCGCCACCCACGATGCCGAGCATGAAGCCGCCGCCACCGATATTGCCCGCCTCCGGGTAGGTCACTGCGAGTACGAACGCCGCGGCCACCGCAGCGTCGACTGCGTTGCCGCCTGTCTCCAGTACCCGCGCCGCGGCCTCTGCCGAGTAGCGGTCCGGCATGGCGACCGCACCGCTGGACGCGGCCCGGCCGTGGGAAGTGAGCAGCAGCAACAGCAGGCTGCTGCAGAGTACAGCCACACGAGTAGTCTGGAGTGATAGCAGGCGGCGGATGGTCGTTCTCCCGGGGATGGCCGATGGCGGCAGGCTTATTGAACGCCGCAAAGCAGGCTGCGGTCAACGGCTACAGATGGCCGGTACGCGCCATGGCGCCCGGTGACGGGCTTGGGCATAATGGCGGTCCGATTGCGGGGCACGGGCAGCGCGGTAGCAGATGTACCACCAGTATTTTGGCCTCAATGAAGCACCCTTCTCCATCGCGGTAAACCCGCGCTATCTGTTCATGAGCCCCCGGCACCGGGACGCGCTGGCCCACCTGCTGTACGGGGTCGGCACCGGCGGCGGCTTTATCCTGCTGACCGGCGAGGTGGGCACCGGCAAGACCACCATCAATCGCTGCCTGCTGGAACAGCTGCCGCCGGCAACGGATGTCGCCATCATCCTCAATCCGGCGCTCAATGCCCTGGAACTGCTGGCGACAGTCTGCGACGAACTGGGGATCGACTACAATCGCAAGCGTCCCACCCTGAAAACCCTGACCGACAGCCTGCACCGTTTTCTGCTGCAGAACCACGCGGACGGGCGCAAGACGGTGTTGATGATCGACGAGGCGCAGCATCTGGATTTTGATGTGCTGGAACAGATCCGCCTGCTTACCAACCTCGAGACCAACAGCGAAAAACTGCTGCAGATCATCCTCATCGGCCAGCCGGAGCTGGCGCAAATGCTCCAGCGCCCGGAGCTGCGCCAGCTCAACCAGCGCATCACAGCCCGCTACAACCTGGCGCCCCTGAGCCCCGAGGAGACCGATGCCTATATCCGCCACCGGCTGCAGGTGGCCGGACTGGCGCCGGGGCGTGAGCTGTTTCCCCGGGACGTGGTTCGGGGGATACACCGCACGACGCGTGGTATCCCGCGCCTGATCAACGTGCTGTGTGACCGGATCCTGCTCGGCACCTATGGCCGCAACCGTCCCCGCGCCGACCGGGACATGCTGGCCGTTGCCGCTGCCGAGGTTATGGGGGAGGAGAGCGCCCGGACCCGGCGCTGGCGCCATATCCCC
>JBFHFJ010000303.1:0-3865 GCA_041583655.1 Haliea sp.
ATCAGCATTATCGACAACCTGCGTGCCAGCCTCGACCACGACAAGGGCGGGGACGTGGCCCGCACACTGAGCGATCTGTACGACTATATGCAGCGCCGCCTGCTGGAGGCGAATGCGAACTCGGAGCCGGACCTGCTGGCGGAAGTCCAGGGGTTGCTGGCGACAGTGCGGGAAGGTTGGGAAGGCATTCCCCTCGACCAGCGGCGGCCGGCGGGATGATCGTGAGTTTTCCCGGAGGGCAGACGCTGGATTCGGCGGCCGGGGACGAAAAGCTGTCCCAGTGCCGGCGCCTGGCCCGCGTTCTCAACATAACCCGGGACATGCTGGCGCTCGCGGATGCCGGCGACTGGGACGCGGTGGCGGGCCTGGAGCAGGCGCGGCGGGAAGACCTCACGACCTGTTTTGCCGGCACCCAGGACCCGGGTCAGGCTGAACTGGTCGCTGAGGCGCTGGCGGCCATCCTGCACCTGAACGAGGAGCTCATGGCGCGCCTGACCGCGGCGCGGGACACGGCGCTGGAGCAGGGTGTCACGCAGGTCCGCACCCGGGTCGCCCTGGGTCACTACGAGTCCGTCAAGTCCCACTCCTGAGCCCCTTGCCGCACCGGTTGCCGCCTGTGCTATCGTTGGCATTTTTATGGAGCGGCAGCCATGGCTGACAGTGAAACCGGCAACGGCCTGGTGTACAGCGACAACATAGCAGTGGCGTGGAAGCCGGTGGACTACACGCCGGACGACACTCACCTCGCCATGGTCAATGCCTCCAACGAGAGCTTCCTGCGCGCGGTGTCGGCCATCGGAGACGGCGCTCCGGGCAAGGACGGCGGTGAAACGCCCGCCGGTGTGAGCCAGGAATTTGCCCGTCTTGACCTCAAGCTGAACCTGCTCCTGGATCTGGTCAGCTCCCTGATCTATCACGAGCTGGACATTCCCCCGGTGAGCGCAGTGCAGGTTTCTGCCACTGGCGTGAGCTGGCGGGGCAACGTCCCCGCGCCGGGTGCGCGGGTGTTCCTGCAGCTTTACATCCAGCGCGGCCTGCCCAAGCCCCTGTGTTGCTACGGCGAGGTCGTCAGTACGCCGGAGGAATACCAGGCAGGCGAGGCCAGGGTGCGCTTCGTGGGCCTGGCGGGTGCTGCCGGGGTCTGGCTGGAAAAGCTTATCTTCCGCCACCATCGCCGGGAGGTGGCGTTCAGGCGGGCCAGCGCGGGCCAGTAGTTCCACTTTTTCGCAGTTAAGGAGTGTCAAGAAGTTGACAGGGTGGAGGTGCATGCGCAAACTCTGGCCCTGCTCAATCCGTCATCCGCTGTAGAAAGGATTCGACTGCGTGCCCCCTTCTTCTTCTGGCAGTACCACCCTCGTTGGACACAGTCGGGCCATGGACGGTATACGGTCCCTGGTCGCCCAGGTCGCTGGCAGTGAGGCAACCGTGCTGATCCTGGGAGAATCCGGCACGGGCAAGGAAGTGGTGGCGCGAGGTGTGCACGAGGCCTCCCCCCGCCGCGACGGCCCGTTCGTTCCGGTGAACTGCGGCGCCATTCCTGCCGATTTGCTGGAGTCCGAGCTGTTCGGGCATGAAAAGGGCGCCTTCACCGGCGCGATCAGTGCCCGCCGCGGGCGGTTTGAGCTGGCTGCCGGCGGGACCCTGTTCCTGGATGAAATCGGGGACATGCCCCTGACCATGCAGGTCAAGCTGCTGCGGGTACTGCAGGAGCGCTGCTTCGAGCGTGTGGGCAGCGGGGTTTCCCAGCCTGCGGATGTGCGGGTAATAGCCGCGACCCACCAGGACCTGGAAGAGCGGATCGAGGACGGCCGCTTTCGCGCCGATCTCTACTACCGCCTCAATGTGTTTCCCATCGAAGTTGCGCCGTTGCGGGAACGCCAGGATGACATTCCGCTGCTGGCGCGCCACTTCGCCGCGCGACTGGCGAACGATACCCAGCCGCCGATCAGCCTCGGCGACGACGCCCTGGAGGCATTGCTGCAGTATGCCTGGCCCGGCAACGTCCGCGAGCTCGGCAACCTGGTGGAGAGGCTGTCCATCCTGTTCCCCGGCGCCCGGGTCGGGCTCGCAGACCTGCCGGAGAAATTTCGTCGGGACTTTGTTCCCTCGCCAGGCGGTTTCGCACCGGAGCTGGCCCCCGCCGTCTCCGGGCAGATTGTGCTGGGTGCCGACGGGCTCGACCTGAAGACCTACCTCAGCGATACCGAGCGCAGCCTCCTGGAGCAGGCGCTGGAGCAGAGCAACTGGGTGGTCGCCAAGGCCGCCAAGCTGTTGCAGCTGCAGCGCACCACCCTGGTGGAGAAGATGCGCAAGTTCGACCTGCAGCGCGAGGAGGCGCGTCGGATCTCTGACGCCTGAGCCCCGCCGCCCCCTTACACCTCTCGTAACATGCTGAAAAATATAAGGTAAGCAAAAAAGGCACGAATTTTGCTCCACTGTGTGCACGTACACATTGCGCGCACCGTGGGGCTTCTGCATGCAACAGGCAAAAAATCTCGATAGCGATCAGCTTCAGGAAGCCTTCCAGAGCCTGGCACGGGTTTCCCAGGAGCTGGACTCCTCCTATCGCGATCTGCAGTCGCGGATGACCACCCTGAATGCGGAGCTGGCCGCGGCCCGCTCGGCCAGGTTGCAGGAACTGGCCGACAAGGAACGCCTGCTTGAGCGCCTGGCGTCACTGATGGCGATGCTGCCCGGAGGGGTCCTGCTCATCGACGCCGACGGCAGCGTCCGCGACGCCAACCCGGAGGCCATAACCCTGTTTGGTGAACCCTTGCTGGGCCAGCTGTGGTCTGCCGTCCGGGCCCGGGTGGACAGCGGGGCGGGGCGGCACCTGACCATCCACAGCCGGGTGCTCGAACAGCAGAACGAAACCCTGGTCCTGGTGACCGATACCACGGAACTGGCCAGCCTGCAGGCCCAGCTGGGCCGTGAGCAGCGCCTGGTGGCGCTGGGGGAAATGGCGGCGCGGCTGGCGCACCAGATCCGCACCCCCCTGTCGTCGACCACGCTGTACCTGGCGCAGCTGCGCCGCGACGACCTGGCCCCGGCCCAGCGGGAGCGCATCTGCGGGCGTCTGGCCGACCGCCTGGCGCACATGGAGGGCCTTATCGAGAGCATGCTCGGCTTTGTCCGGGATGCCCCGCCCCTGCGTGAAACCCTGTATTTGCAGGATGTGCTGCAGGAGTTTGAAGCCACGGTGCAGCCGGCTATACAGGCGGGAGGCGCAACCATGGCGGTTACCCCGGTGGATCGCAGCCTGGTGCTGCAGGGCGACCGCAGCGCGCTCGTTGGGGCGCTCGCCAACCTCGCCATGAATGCCGCGGAGGCGGGCGGCGAGGGGGTGCACATCGACGTCTGGGCGGGTGCGCTCAGCCAGGGTCGCCTGCTCCTGCGGGTCCGCGACAACGGGCCGGGTATACCGGCGGAGCTGCGCGACCGGGTGTTCGATCCCTTTTTCACCACCCGGGCCACTGGCACGGGACTGGGGCTGGCAGTCGTGGCCCGCACGGTCAACGGTCACGGCGGCGACATCCGCGCGGGCAGCAGCCCGGAGGGTGGTGCCGAGTTTACGATAGAGCTACCAATCATGACGGGGAGTGCATAGCAATGGGCGTGGCCTTGAAGGTACTGGTGGTGGAGGATGACAGTACCCTGCGGGGAGCCCTGTGCGACACCATCGAATTCGGCGGCTATCAGGTGAGCGGCGCCTGCAACGGCATCGAGGCGCTGGCATGCCTGGAACGCGACCCGGTGGACCTGGTGATCAGCGATGTGCAAATGCCCGGGATGGACGGCGAGAGCCTGCTGCGCAAGGTGCGCAGCATGCGCCCCGATCTGCCCTTCGTGATGATGACCGCCCACG
>JBFHFJ010000304.1:0-3860 GCA_041583655.1 Haliea sp.
ACGCCGGCGAAAATGGCGCGTCCCTGGCCGGGCGTGAAGAGCTCGGCATCCTCCAGTTGCTGGTTGGCATTGGTGCCGGTGTTGGCGATGTATTTGCGGTCGAAGAGGTTCTCGGCCGAGACGAACAGACCCAAGCGGTCATTGATTTCAATCCCGGCGCTGAGCCCCGCGAGCGTGTATCCCGGGGCCCGGGTGGTGTTGGCGAAATCCACCCATGGCCCTGTTGGCATATGCCGGACGCTCAGGGCGGTGTACCAGCCGTCGGCGCTGCGCAGGGTCAGCTCCGTGACGTAGACGACCGTGGGCACGCCGGCGAGCGTATTGTTGCCGTAACTCGCATCATTCCGGAACTGGAAATCGTTGACGTTGAGAACCTGCCGCCATACCAGTTCCAGCCCGTGTCCGGTCAATGCCGCGGTGGGAAGGGTGACATCCACGCCCAGCTCCAGGCCCTGGTGGATGGTGTCCCCGGCGTTGTCGGTGTAGGAGATAAAGCCAAAGTCGCCCGGCAGCCCGAAATCCAGCAGCTCTCCCTGCAGCTCACTGCGGTAGGCAGCGATATCCCAGGCAATCGGCCCCTGCTGGCCGCGGCTGCCCAGTTCGAGAGTCCAGGCTTTCTGTGCCTGCAACGGCGTGAACGGCAGCGCCCCGCCCGAGGTGAGATCCGCCATGGTCGCGGGCTCGAAACCACGGGACAGGTTGGCAAAGATCTGGGCTTCCGGGGCGACATCCCAGAGCAGGCCGATGCGCGGATTGACCTGCTTGCGCACAACCCTGCCGTCGACATCGTTGAGCTGCGCGGTACTTTCCCGTTCTGTACGCACGGCCTGGAAACCGGTAATCAGGCGCCAGTGCTCTGCCAGCGCCGTGTCCATCTGCGCGTAGAACAGGGCGTTGCGGCTTTCCTGCTTGCTGGCGGCGCGCAGCGCTCCCGGGCTGCCAGCGAGGTTTTCGAACCGGCGGGCATCATTGTTGGCGTCGTTGGCTTCGAATCCCGCGGTCCACTCGCTGTCCAGGCCGAACAGGGTGGTGTGCCCGGTTGCCCGTAGCAACAGCCCCAGCTCCTTCTCGTCCTGGTCAATGATTCCGGCAAAGCGGGTGATGGCGTGGTCGAGCTGGCGTCGACTGTACCAGCCGCCCGCGGTGAGGACGGCATTCTCGAGGTCGACCGCGGTCATGTTGGCAAGCCGCAGTACCTTGAGGTTGCGGTCCCAGTCATCCGCTGTTGGCCCCGGGTCCAGGACGGTTACCGGACCACCGGGGAAGAACGGTCCCAGCGTCACCGGGTTGCCCGCCTTGCGCGGATTACCCAGAGCCTCGTCGAGACCGAGTGTCCCGGCCAGCTCGAAGCGGTCGTGCAGAAAGGTCAGGTAGCTGCGGTTTTCTGTCCGCTCATTCAGCTGCACGCCGATATTGGCAAAGCTGTAGTGGCTGTCGACGGCGCTGTGCTCGCGGTAGCCGCTGGTCTCCAGGCGGGTATGGGCGGCGTAGATGTCGACGCTGTCGTAACGCCGTGCGACGGACAGGCTGCCCCGGCGGGTATCGAAGCTGCCGCCTTCAAGACGCAGGCTGGTGCTGTCCCCTGTGGTGAGTGCCGAGGGCGAAACCATGTTGACCACGCCTCCCAGGGAGGCGCCGCCGTAGCGCAGGCCGTTGGCGCCCTTGTAGATTTCGATATAGTCCAGGCTGATGGGGTCCACTTCCTGGAACTCGGAAGTGCCGCTGGCCCGGGTCAGTGGCACGCCGTCGCGGTAGATGGCGATCCCGCGGCGCTCAAAGGATGAGTTCAGGCCCGACCCCCGTACCGAGATCCGGCTTTCCCGCAGCGCGGACGTATCTGCGTACACGCCGGGGGTGAACTCCAGGGCATCCCCCAGGCTCAGGGTGAACTTGCCGGCGTAGTCTTGATGATCGACGAAACCGATGGCTCCGGGAATCCGCTCCAGTTGCGCACGCGCCTCGTCGGCGGACAGCGCAGTCAGCGAGCCGCTGCCACTGGCACCATACACATGCACTTCTTCGAGTTGGGTTGCGGAGCGGTGTTGTCCGAGGCCCTGGGCAGCCAGTGGGTTGCTCCACAGTGTTGCCAGGGCCAGGGGAACAATAAGGGGGAAAGTGCGCATAGGCGTGCAGTGCCCTACCGGTTACGAGGAAGGGCGCCATTATGGCGTGGCATGGCTGCGGGACAATGTGACACAGGGTCGCAGGTGTTGCCGGGCCGGGCTTGAGGGCTTGCGATATCGCTCGCTGGGTCAGCGCCTTGGCGGTGCTACCCTCAAGCCCCTGCGGTGGCGTAGCTCCGTCCCGGCGCGCCGTCCTCGGTCATCTCGGCCAGGTAGTCCTCGTAACTGCCCTGGAAGTCCACCAGTTCGCGGTCCTTGATCTCGATGACCCGGGTGGCCAGGGAGGAGACGAACTCGCGGTCGTGGCTGACGAAGATCAGCGTGCCGTCGTAGTGTTCCAGAGCCAGGTTGAGGGCCTCGATGGCCTCCATGTCCAGGTGGTTGGTGGGCTCGTCGAGGATCATTACATTGGCGTCGGTCATCATCAGCTTGCCGAACAGCAAGCGGTTTTTCTCGCCGCCGGAGCATACCCGCGCCTTCTTCTTGAAGTCATCGGAGGAAAACAGCAGGCGACCCAGGGTGGCGCGGACGATCTGGTCGTCGTGGCTGGGCTTGCGCCACTGGCTCATCCAGTCGAACAGGTTCAGGTCGCTGTCGAAATCCGCCGCGTTGTCCTGCGGACAGTAGCCAACCGTCGCATTCTCCGCCCACTTGACGGTGCCCTCGGCGGGCTGCAGTTCGTTCAGCAGGCAGCGCAGGAAGGTGGTCTTGCCGGCGCCGTTCTCGCCAATGATGGCCAGCCGGGTGCCCGCATCCAGTAGCAGGTTGGCGCCGCTGAACAGCGGCTGGTCGTCATAGCCGTGGCCCAGGTTTTCCAGCACCAGGGCCTGGCGGTGGAGTTTTTTCTCCTGGCGGAACCTGATAAAGGGGCTCACCCGGCTCGAGGCCTTGATCTCGTCCAGCTTGATCTTGTCGATCTGCTTGGCCCGCGAGGTCGCCTGCTTGGCCTTGGAGGCATTGGCCGAGAAGCGGCTGACGAACTGCTGCAGGTCGGCAATCTGGGCGGACTTCTTGGCGTTTTCGGACTGCAGGCGTTCGCGGGCCATGGTCGAGGCGGTCATGAAGTCGTCGTAGTTGCCGGGGTACAGGCGCAGCTCGCCGTAGTCGATGTCGGCCATGTGGGTGCAGATGGCGTTGAGGAAGTGGCGGTCGTGGGAAATGATCACCATGGTGCTCTTGCGCGCGTTGAGCACGCCTTCCAGCCAGCGAATGGTGTTGATGTCGAGGTTGTTGGTGGGCTCGTCCAGCAGCAGGATATCCGGGTCGGAAAACAGGGCCTGGGCCAGCAGTACGCGCAGCTTCCAGCCCGGAGCAACTTCGCTCATCGGGCCGAAGTGCAGGGCGATGTCGATGCCCGCGCCGAGCAGGATCTCGCCCGCGCGGCTCTCGGCGGTGTAGCCGTCCATCTCCGCAAACAGGGTCTCCAGCTCAGCCACTTTCATGCCGTCCTCATCGGACATCTCCGGCAGGCTGTAGATGCGGTCGCGCTCCTGCTTCACTGCCCACAGTTCGGTGTGGCCCATGATCACAGTGTCGATGACCGAGTACTGCTCGAAGGCGAACTGGTCCTGGTGCAGCTTGCCGATGCGCTCGTCGGGGGTGACCGAGACATTGCCGGCGCTGGGCGCCAGGCTGCCGTCGAGGATTTTCATCAGTGTGGACTTGCCGCAGCCGTTGGCGCCAATCAGGCCGTAGCGGTTGCCGCCGCCAAACTTGACGGAAATGTTTTCAAACAGG
>JBFHFJ010000305.1:0-3858 GCA_041583655.1 Haliea sp.
ATTGGTGTACTGGCGGGCGAGGCTTCGGGCGATATCCTCGGCTCCAGGCTGCTCGCCGCGCTGCGCCAGCGCTATCCGGAGCTTCAGGTAGAAGGCATCGGTGGGCCCCTTATGCGGGCTCAGGGACTGGACAGTCTGTACCCGATGGAACGCTTGTCGGTAATGGGCTTTGTGGAACCACTCAAGCGCCTGCCTGAGTTGTTGCGCATACGCAGCAGTGTTTGCCAGCACTTCCTCGCCAACCCGCCGGATATCTTTATCGGTGTCGACTCACCTGATTTCTGCCTGCGTCTGGAGATGAAGCTGCGCCGGGCCGGCATCCCCACCGTGCATCTGGTCAGCCCTTCGGTCTGGGCCTGGCGCCGGGGACGTATCCGCACAATCCGTCGCGCGGTCGACCGCATGCTGTGCCTGTTCCCTTTCGAGACCGCCATTTACAGGCAGCACGCGATAGCCGCGGACTTTGTCGGGCACCCGTTGGCGGATGAGATCCCGCTGCGTACAGACAGGATTGCGGCCCGCGCTGCGCTGGGATTACCCGCAAGCGGGCGGCTGCTGGCACTCCTGCCGGGAAGCCGTGGTGGCGAGGTAAGCCTGCTGGCACCCCTGTTCCTGGCGACGGCGCGGCGATTGTGCCGGGCCGACCCCGAGCTTCACCTGGTTGTGCCCGCTGCCGGCCCTGAGCGCCTGGCTCAGCTGCAGGCCTTGCTGCCGGCGTATTCAGACCTGCCCTTGACCCTGGTCGAGGAACGGTCACGGGAGGTGATGATGGCCGCCGATGCGGTCCTGCTGGCCTCGGGTACCGCGACCCTGGAAGCACTGCTGGTGCAGTGCCCGATGGCTGTTGCCTACCGTATGGCGCCGCTGAGCTGGGCCCTGGTATCGAGGCTGGTAAAAACCCCCTTCGCCGGATTGCCCAATATCCTTGCGGGCAGGGCCCTGGTGCCGGAGCTGATTCAGGGCGCAGCGACGGAGGACGCGCTGGTGGCCGCTGTGCAGCCGCTGCTCTACAACTCCCATGTCGCCCGGGAGCAGCGTCAGGCTTTCGCTTCCATCCACCAGGCGCTGGGTCTGGGCTTTGGCGAGCGCTGTGCCGATGCCGTTGCAACAGTATTGGCAAAGGGCCCTCGCTAGCGTGCTGTTCGACATAGATTTTCAGGCGCCGGGCCTGGCCGGCGTCGATGAAGTGGGCCGCGGTCCACTGGCGGGAGACGTGGTCGCCGCGGCCGTGATCCTTGACCCCGCCCGTCCGATTCCGGGCTTGCGTGATTCCAAGAAACTCTCCGTCATTCGCCGCCAGGAATTGGCCGGACAGATTCGCGAGCAGGCCCTCGCATGGGCGATCGCGCGGGCCACGGTGCAGGAAATCGATACGCTCAATATACTGCAGGCTTCTCTTCTCGCCATGCATCGGGCGGTGCAGGCCCTGGATCCGCAGCCTGAGTGGGTACTCGTTGATGGCAATCGTCTGCCGCGCTGGGACTACCGCTCGGAGCCGGTGGTCGGGGGCGACGATCGGGTCCCGGCCATTGCCGCCGCTTCCATTCTGGCCAAGGTACAGCGCGATGCCGAGCTGGTCGCGCTTGACGCGCAATACCCCGGCTACGGTTTTGCCGCGCACAAGGGCTACCCCACTGCGGCCCACTTGCAGGCACTGCGGGCCTTTGGGGTGACCCCGGTGCATCGGCGCAGTTTTGCACCGGTCAAGGCTCTGTTGCCGGAGACGCCCGCGGGGTAAACTGCCCGCATGGCCGACTTCGTACACCTCAGACTTCACACCGAATACTCCCTTGTTGACGGGCTGGTGCGGGTCAAGCCGCTGGTCGAGCGGGTGGCGGCACTGGGCATGGCCGCGGTCGCGGTCACGGATATTTGCAACTTCTATGCCCTGGTGAAGGTGTACAAGGCGGCGTTCGCAGCCGGGGTCAAACCCATTTTCGGTGCGGACCTGCGGGTGCTGGACGAGGACGATCCCGAGCGCGCCTACCCGCTGTGCCTGCTGGCAATGAATGACGTGGGTTACCGCAATCTCACGGTGCTCATTTCCCGCGCCTATACCGAAGGCCAGCACCTGGGCGCGGCTCTCGTGCACAAGAGCTGGCTGACAGAGCGCAGCGAGGGGCTGATCGCGCTGTCCTGCGGGGCGGCGGGCGACGTCGGGCAGGCGCTGCTCGCGGAGCGGCCGGCGCTGGCGGAGGAACGGGCAAGGCACTGGCTGTCGCTGTATCCGGGGCGCTTCTATCTGGAGCTGCACCGCACCGGCCGCGAGGGTGACGAAACCCACCTGCACGCGGCGGTGGAACTGGCGGCCAGGTTGCAGTGCCCGGTAGTTGCCACCAACGATGTGCGATTCCTGGATGCCAGCGAGTTCGAGGCCCACGAGGCGCGGGTCTGTATCCGCGAGGGCAGGACTCTCGATGATCCGCGCCGGGCGCGGACCTATACCGAGCAGCAGTACCTGCGTTCGCCGGAGGAAATGGCGGAGCTGTTCGCCGATATCCCAGAAGCGCTGGCCAACAGCGTCGAAATTGCCCGGCGCTGCAATCTGGTCCTGGAACTGGGCAAACCTTTCCTGCCCGACTACCCGGTACCCCCCGGGCTGACCATGGACGAGTTCTTCCGCCAGCTGTCCCACGAGGGCCTGGACCGGCGTCTGGCGAAGTTGTTCGACCCGCAAGCCCCGGAGTTTGCCGGTCTGCAGACGGAGTATCGGGCGCGGCTGGATTTCGAGCTGGATACCATCATCCAGATGGGCTTTCCCGGCTACTTCCTGATCGTGATGGACTTTATCCGCTGGGCCAAGCAGCACGATATCCCTGTCGGCCCCGGGCGCGGCTCCGGCGCCGGGTCGCTGGTGGCGTACGCGCTGGAAATCACCGACCTTGACCCGCTGCAGTACGACCTGCTGTTCGAGCGTTTCCTGAATCCCGAACGGGTGTCCATGCCCGACTTCGATGTCGACTTCTGCATGGAGAAGCGCGACCGGGTCATCGACTACGTGGCGGAAACTTACGGCCGCGAGGCGGTGTCCCAGATCATCACCTTCGGCACCATGGCGGCGAAGGCAGTGGTGCGCGATGTAGCCCGGGTACAGGGCAAGCCCTACAGCCTTGCTGACAAGTTGTCGAAGATGATTCCCTTTGAAGTGGGGATGACCCTGGCGAAGGCGCTGGAGCAGGAGGACGTGCTGCGCACCTTCCTGGAGGAGGACAACCAGGCCCTGGAAATCTGGGACATGGCGCTGCAGCTGGAGGGGATTACCCGCGGTGTCGGCAAGCACGCCGGCGGCGTGGTGATCGCGCCCTCGAAGCTCACCGACTTCTCCCCCCTTTACTGTGACGAGACCGGTGCAGGCCTGGTCACCCAGTACGACAAGGGCGACGTGGAGGACGCGGGTCTGGTCAAGTTTGACTTCCTCGGCCTGCGCACCCTCACCATCATCGACTGGGCGGTGCGCATGATCAATGGCGTACGCGAAGGCCGGGGCGAGGCGGCGCTGGACATCTCCACCATTCCCCTGGACGACCAGCCCACCTTCGGGCTGCTCCAGGCGGCGGAAACCACCGCCGTGTTCCAGCTCGAATCCCGCGGCATGAAGGACCTGATCAAGCGCCTGAAACCGGACTGCTTCGAGGACATCATCGCCCTGGTGGCGCTGTTCCGCCCGGGCCCGCTGCAGTCCGGGATGGTCGACAACTTCATCAACCGCAAGCACGGCCGCGAGGCCATTTCCTATCCGGACGCCCAGTACCAGCACCCCCTGTTACAGCCTATCCTGGAGCCCACCTACGGCATCATCCTCTACCAGGAACAAGTGATGCAGATAGCCCAGGAGCTGGCCGGCTACAGCCTCGGCGA
>JBFHFJ010000306.1:0-3829 GCA_041583655.1 Haliea sp.
CCTCGCCGCGCGGGCTTGAGGTGGCCCTGCGCAGCTCTGGCACTTTTCATGAGGCGGTCCTGGCGCAGCAGGGTGCGGGCAAGGAAGGTCTTCCCGCCGATATGAAATCTCTGCTCTCGCAATTGCTGGGGCGTATTGATGCCCGGCTCGACCAGGTGAACAAAACCCGGACGCGTCCCGCGGACATCGAAACCTGGCTGTCGCTGCGGCAGGAGACAGAGTCGGCGCTGTCGGCGATTATTCACAGCCAGCTCAAATCGCTTCCCGGCGACCAGTCCGGGGTTCGCACCTGGTCGTTCGTGCTGCCGTTCCAGCTGCAGAATGAATACCGGGAGCTCCGTTTGCAGTTGCAGCGGGAGTCGCGTCAGGGTGACGCAGACAGCGACGGCGAGCGCTGGACGCTGGAGATCCATATGCAGTTGCCGGGAGCCGGCCCGCTCGTGGTGGAAGGGAAGCTCGATGGCGGGCGCCTGTCGCTGTCGTTTCTCAGCGACAGGGAGGCGGTCAGGCAAAGCGTGCTCGCCGGTGCGCCGAGGCTGGAGTCCGCACTGGCCAGCCGGGGCCTGGTCCTCGCTGGGCTGGGCAGCCGTCCGCCGCCGGCACCCGTAGCTGAAGCCGGGCCGCCGGCCGCCGGCGTGGACCTGCGCGCATGAGCACGCAGCGGGACACGTCCCTGTCGCTGGCGGCCGCACTTCGCTACACCGGCCGGGGTGCGCCTTCGGTGGTCGCCAGCGGCGGTGGGGCGGTCGCCGAGCGGATCCGGGCGCTGGCGGCGGAGTACGATATCCCCATTTTCGCCGATGGCCAGCTTGTTGAATTGCTCTGCCAGATTCCGGTTGGTGACGAAATCCCGGAAACCCTTTATATTGCGGTGGCGGAAATTCTCGCTTTTGTCTATTACGTCGATGCGTCGCTGGACGAAAACGTGTAACAAGAATTCGAAGGGATGATTCCCATGCAACAAACCGAAGCCCTGACGCGCCTCATTTTGCGACTGGCCAGGATGGCCGAGGGCGGCAACGACGAGGTCAACGAAGCGCTGGCGCGCGTGCGGCGGCTCATTCATGACAATGCCGATGGAGCGGCGATTGCCGCGGCTTCGGATCAACTGGCCAAGGTGGTGATGGCGGTCACCGGGGATTCGCTGGATAACGGGCCCAGCCTGCCGGAAACCCACGACCTGTCCGGCCTGTCCGGCATCATCAAGGCCATGCCCCTGCGCAGCGAGGAGCACAAGCGCATGACCGAGCTGGTGCGCCGTATCGCGAGCGAACCATCGGTGAGTGCGCGGCAGCGGGCACTCGGGGAACTGCTCACTACTGCGACCGAAGCACTGCGGGAGATGGCCGCGCGACAGAGCCGCGGCGAGAGTGGGATACGCGGCCTGTTCAGTCGCCGCGCCAGCGACGGCGGCGAGTACCAGCATTTCCTGCTTCTGTTTTCCAATCTCGCCCGCCGCCTGGTCGAGCACATCGACATACTCAACGGTACTCCGGTACAGAGCAAGGCGCTGCGCGCTGCCCTGGACCACCTGGAGGAGCTGCCCCAGGCCCAGTCACTGCTGCAGGAGGTCACCCGCGAGATCGACAGCATTGACACCCGGATTCAGCAGGAGCGGAACCAGACATCCGAGTTCCTCGATAGCCTTCGGGATCGCCTTGGCGGTTTCGAAGCCCTGGTAAGCCGTGTTTCCAGTGATGGTGACATCTCCCTGAAGCGCTCCGAAACACTCCAGAGCCAGGTGGGCGCCGATGTGGACGGCCTCGGGGCTGCCGCGCTCAGCGGCGATCTCGAGCGCATCCGCAAGGTCTTTGATGAGAGCCTGCAGAATATCACCCGCCACCTCGCCGAGCATGTCGAGGCCGAGCGGGAGCAGCATCGACGGACACAGGAGGAGGTGTCGGTCCTGTCGGAGAAGCTTGCCCGCCTGGAGTCCGAGGCGGAGGTTCTGCGCACCGAGATTCGCAACAAGTCAGACCTCGCGATCAAGGACCAGTTGACCGGCCTGTACAATCGCAAGGGTTTCGACGAGCGGGCGGCGGAGCTGTTTGCGCGCTGGTCGCGGATGGGGGCGCCCCTGTCGATCATCTTCGTGGATTGCAACAAGTTCAAGGATATCAACGACACCTACGGCCACGCCGCAGGCGATCTGGTACTGATGAAAATCGCGGAAATTCTCCAGTGCCGCGCCAGGGTTACCGATGTCGTTTGTCGCTATGGCGGGGACGAGTTCGTGATTCTTCTCCCCGACACCCACATCAAGGGCGCCGAAGTGTATGCCGGCAGCGTCTTCAAGGAGGTGGTGGATGCGGGGTTCAACGACAACGGCAAGCCCCTGGATGTTTCCATTTCCCTCGGCATCACCGAGCTGAAGCAGGGCGATACCCTGGACGTCGCCGTTGCCCGCGCGGATGAGGCCATGTATACCGCCAAGGGTATGCAGGGTGTGCGGATGGCCTCCCGGGCCTGAGCCCCGTCAGCTGTCGACGGGCTCGCGATAGCTGTCGATGCCCGGGCAGGAACACACCAGGTTCCGGTCACCGTAGACGTTGTCGACGCGGTTCACCGGTGGCCAGTATTTGCTGCGCCGCAGCGAGGCCACCGGGTAAGCGGCCTGTTCCCGGCTGTAGGCATGTTCCCAGTGTTCGGCGGTGACATCCAGCAGGGTGTGGGGCGCGTTGCGCAGGGGGTTGTCCTGGGGGTCCAGCCGCCCTTCCTGTACCGCGCGGATCTCGTCGCGAATGGTGATCATGGCATCGCAGAAACGATCCAGTTCCGCCAGTGACTCCGATTCAGTCGGCTCAATCATCAGCGTGCCCGGCACGGGGAAAGACATGGTCGGGGCGTGGAAACCGAAATCCACCAGGCGCTTGGCGATATCCTCTTCGCTGATCCCGCTGGCTTCCTTCAGCGGCCGGATATCGACAATGCACTCGTGGGCCACCGTGCCGTTGCGGCCGGTGTAGAGCACCGGGTAGTGATCCTTGAGGCGATGGGCGATGTAGTTGGCGCTGAGGATGGCGACCTTGGTCGCCCGGGTCAGGCCTTCCGCCCCCATCAGGGCGATGTAGGCCCAGGATATGGGCAGTATGGACGCGCTGCCCCAGGGCGCGGCGGACACCACGTCATTGCCCTCCGGCAGGCCGGGTAGCGGCACTACCGGGTGTGAGGGAAGGAAAGGCTGCAGGTGGGCGCCGACGCCGATCGGGCCCATGCCCGGGCCGCCGCCACCGTGGGGAATACAGAAGGTCTTGTGCAGGTTCAGGTGCGAGACATCGGCGCCGAACTTGCCGGGTGGGGCGAGACCCACCAGGGCGTTGAGGTTGGCGCCGTCCACGTAGACCTGGCCGCCGTGGCGGTGCACGATGTCGCAGACGTCGACCACGGTTTCCTCGAAGACCCCGTGGGTCGACGGATAGGTAATCATGATCGCCGCCAGCTCGCTGCTGTGCTTCCCGGCCTTGTCCGCCAGGTCCACCAGGTCCACGTTGCCCTGGCTGTCGCATTCCACGATGACCACCCGCATGCCCGCAAGCGCGGCGCTCGCGGGATTGGTGCCGTGAGCGGAGGCGGGGATCAGGCAGATATCCCGCTGGTGATCACCACGGCTCTCGTGATAGCGGCGTATAGCCAGCAGGCCGGCGTATTCGCCCTGGGAGCCGGCGTTGGGTTGCAGGGAGATAGCATCGTAACCGGTGCACTCCTTCAGCATGTGCTCCAGCTCCGCCAGCAGCTGCTGGTAGCCCTCGGTCTGGTCCGCAGGCGCGAAAGGGTGCATGCCGGCGAATTCCGGCCAGGTGATCGCCAGCATCTCGGTGGTGGCGTTGAG
>JBFHFJ010000307.1:0-3812 GCA_041583655.1 Haliea sp.
AGCACCCGGGCCATCGCCGTGCTGGACCGCACCAAGGAACCCGGCGCCGACGGCGAACCGCTGTACAAGGACATCCTCGCCGCGCTGGCCCAGGAGGCGATGACCGGGGGCGCACGGGCGGCGCTGCCGCGGGTCATCGGCGGCCGCTTCGGGCTCTCCTCCAAGGAGTTCACTCCGGGGATGGTCAAGACTGTATTTGCTGAACTCGCTCGCGCACAGCCAAAAAACCATTTCACCATCGGCATCCACGACGATGTCAGCCACAGCAGCCTGGACTGGGACCCTGACTTTCGCACCGATGCCCACGCCCACAGCATGCAGGCCCTGTTCTACGGCCTCGGCAGTGACGGCACGGTCAGCGCCAACAAGAACAGCATCAAGATCATTGGCGAAAGCACGGACCTCCACGCCCAGGGCTACTTTGTCTACGACTCGAAGAAATCCGGCGCCACCACCGTTTCCCATCTGCGTTTCGGGCCCCGGCCGATCCACGCCAGCTACCTGATCGAGGACGATTGCGCGGGCTTCATCGCCTGCCACCAGCCGGGCTTCCTGCACAAGGTGGACATGCTGCGCAAGGCCGCCCCCGGCGCCACGTTCCTGGTGAATTCGCCGCTGCCCCCGGAACGGTTCTGGGACAGCCTGCCACCTCACTGCCAGCGGCAGATCGTCGACAAGGGCCTCAAGCTGTACTGTATCGACGCCTACCAGGTGGCCGCCGACACCGGCATGGGCAAGCGTATCAACACCATCATGCAGGTCTGCTTCTTCGCCATTTCCGGCATCCTGCCCGCGGAGCAGGCCATCGCCGCCATCAAGGGCGCAGTGGAAAAGACCTACGGGCGCCGCGGGCGCCGGATCATCGAGCGCAATTTCCAGGCGATCGATGCGGCGCTTGCGGGCCTGCAGCCGGTCACGCCCGGCAGCGTGCGGGACAAGGTGGCTCCCCTGCACGCGGGCATCGGCAGCGGCGACAGCTTTGCCGAGCGGGTCACCGCACGCATCATGGCCGGACAGGGTGACCTCATCCCGGTCAGCGCCCTGCCCGCGGACGGCAGCTTCCCGCTGGGCACCGCAGCGCTGGAGAAGCGCAACCTGGCCCTCGAGATTCCGGTGTGGGATGAAGAACTCTGCACCCAGTGCGGCAAATGCGCGTTCGTCTGCCCGCACAGCGTGATCCGCAGCAAGGTGTTCGGCGAGGAACTGCTCACCCGGGCTCCCGCCACCTTCAAGGCGGCGCCGGTGCGCAACAAGGACTACCCGGCTGGCCAGTTGATGAGCTACCAGGTATCCCCCGAGGACTGCACCGGCTGCACCCTGTGCGTGGACATCTGCCCCATTCGCGACAAGAGCAACGCCAGCCACAAGGCCATCAACATGGCCCCGGTGGAGCCCCTGCTGGAAGCGGAGAAGGCCAACTGGGACTTTTTCCTGCAGTTGCCGGAGTTCCCCCGCGAGCAGCTCAAGACCAGCACCATCCCCGGCGCCATGGTCATGCAACCCCTGTTCGAGTTTTCCGGGGCCTGTGTCGGCTGCGGTGAAACGCCCTACCTGCGGCTGGTAAGCCAGCTGTTCGGCGACCGCATGGTCATCGCCAATGCCACCGGGTGCTCCTCAATCTACGGCGGCAACCTGCCGACCACCCCCTGGGCCCTCAACGCCCAGGGCCGGGGGCCGGCCTGGAACAACTCCCTGTTCGAGGACAACGCCGAGTTCGGCCTCGGTATCCGCATCGCCATCGACCAGCAGGTCAGCCAGGCACGGGACCTGCTGGCCCAGCTGCGCGGCGATCTGGATCCGGCGCTGGTAGACGCCATTCTCGGCGCCGACGAAAGCGACGAGGCGGGCATACACGAGCAGCGCCAGCGCGTGGTGCAGCTGCGCGAGCGATTGGCAGAACTTGCCGGTGACCCGGCCCGGCGACTGCTGCAGCTGAGCGAGAACCTGTGTCGCAAGTCCGTCTGGTGCGTGGGCGGGGATGGCTGGGCCTACGACATCGGCTACGGCGGCCTGGACCATGTGCTGGCCACGGGCGAGAACCTGAACATCCTGGTGCTGGACACGGAGGTGTATTCCAACACCGGCGGCCAGACCTCCAAGGCCACGCCCCGCGGCGCCGTCGCCAAGTTCTCCGCCGGCGGCAAGGCGGTGGCGAAGAAGGACCTGGCCCTGCTGGCCATGGAGTATCCGAATGTGTACGTAGCGCATGTCGCTTACGGCGCCAAGGACACCCAGACCCTGAAGGCCTTCCTGGAGGCCGAAGCCCACGACGGCCCGTCCCTGATCATCGCCTACAGCCCCTGCATCGCCCACGGGGTCGACCTCAGCAACAACCACAGGCAGCAGGACATGGCGGTAAAAAGCGGGCACTGGCCCCTGTTTCGCTTCAACCCGGCGCGAATCGCCCAGCACCAGAGCCCCCTGCTCCTGGATTCGCCGGCGCCGAGTATTCCCTACCGGGAGTTCGCGGACTCGGAAACGCGCTTCAAGATGCTCTGGCACACGCACCCGGAGGCGGCGGAGAAATTTGTCGCCCAGGCCCAGCACGACGTAGGCCTGCGCTACCAGCACTACCTGCAACTGTCACAGCTGGACTGGAGCGAAGAGGCCACCCTGTCGGCCCCTCGCGCCCAGCTGCGCAAAAAAAGCGACCAGAACCAGAACGGGGAGACACCTGAGCATGGCTGACCTGAGCACCCGCTACCTGGGCCTGGCCCTGAAGAACCCGATCGTGCCCTCCTCCTCACCCCTGACCGGCGGGCTGGACAGCGCCCGGCGCCTGGAGGACGCCGGTGCCGCCGCCATTGTCATGCCCTCGCTGTTCGAGGAGCGGATCCAGCAGGAGGAGGCCCTGCTGGACCGATTCCTGGACGAGCAGTCCCTGGGCCATGGCGAGGCCACCAGCTTCCGGCCCATCCCCGCGGACTTCAAATCCAGCGAGGACCAGTACCTGGAGACCCTGCAGCAGCTCAAATCCGCGCTGGAGATCCCGGTGATCGCCAGCCTCAACGGGGTGACCGCAGGCGGCTGGCTGCAGTGCGCCCTGGCCATCCAGAACGCCGGCGCCGACGCCCTGGAGTTGAACGTGTACTACGTACCGGGCGACAGCGGTGAAACCGGCGCCGCGGTCGAGCAGCGCTACCTCGATATCGCCGCGGCCCTGCGGCCGAAGGTCAGCATCCCGGTGACGATAAAGCTCTCCTCACAGTTCAGCGCGCCGCTGGACTTCGTCCGCAGGCTGGAGCAAACCGGAGTGCAGGGAGTGTGCCTGTTCAACCGCTTCTACCAGCCGGATATCGACCTGGACACACTGGCAATGGTCCCCCGGCTCAAGCTCTCAACCTCTATCGAATCCCTGCTGCGGGTGCGCTGGGCGGGCATGCTGTTTGGCCACACCCGCTGCGATATTGCGGTGACCGGCGGTTTCCACACCGCCGCCGACGCGCTCAAGGCCCTGCTCGCCGGGGCCGACGTGGTGCACCTGTGCAGCGCCCTCTTGCAGCAGGGGCCGGGCCTCATCGAGACCCTGCTTGCTGACATGCAGCACTGGCTGGATGACAAGGAATACGCTTCCGTTGCCCAGCTGCGCGGCAGCCTGAGCTATCGCCACGCCCCGAACCCGGCGGACTACGCGCGGGCCAACTACATCGATGTGCTGGACAGCTACTCGGTCCCGGACGCCGTGCGTTTCTGACACCGGCGCCGCCGGGTGTATCCGCACATACCTGGCGCCCGCCCGGAAGCGCCCAGCAGGGCGGACACTCTACGCCAGTCACAAGGCTGGCGGCCCACGCGCTCAGGATGCTCCCTGG
>JBFHFJ010000308.1:0-3804 GCA_041583655.1 Haliea sp.
AGACGCGCGGTCTCCTGGCGCAGGGCGGCCTTGATTCGCTCCGACATGGTGTTCATGGCATTGGCCAGGCGCTTGAACTCCAGTGTGTAGGGCTCCGGTATGCTGATGAAGCGACGCTGGCCAATGGCTTCAGCCTGGTCAATGACATCGTCGAGGGGTTTGAGGATGATGCGCAGCAGATAGCTGCCCAGCAGGCCTGCGATCACCATGGCGACCAGAAACACCGCGGCCAGCAGTTGGGTGCTCTCCCACAGTTCCTGGTAGGCGAAGCGGGAATGGCTGCGCAGTGTCAGGGTGCCGACTTGCTGCCAGCCTTTCTGGACCTGGGCGATACCCGGGGCAACCTCTATCGGAAACAGCTTGATGAACCACGCGGGAGCCCCCCGGATCTGCTGCCGGTCCTCGCGGCGCACAATCAGGTTGCCCTCCGGGTCGATCAGCTCTACCAATTCATAGTGCCCGGTGTCGAATTGGGCGGACAGGGTCAGCTCCAGCAGCACCGCGTCCGCCTCCTGCTGGGTGAGTGACAGGGCCAGGGCGGCGGCATTGTCCGAGTTTTTCATGTAGAGCTGCTGCTCCAGGTAGTTCTTTGCGGAGAGGCTGCTGACCAAAAAACTGCCGCCGAACACCAGGCTCAGCAGGAGGATGATTGCCAGCCAGAGTTGTTTCATCAGGGACATGTCGTTGCTCCGTCAGTGTGCATGGATCAGCCCAGCCCGTCGGCGGCCATCCGTTGTAAAAGGTCACGCCAGCGCGACAACCTCGCGCCCGGGTCCCGGGTGGCTGGCGCAGCCGCACTGCCTACCCACAGCCCCTGGCTATTGAAGCCGAACACGGGCCTCAGATCTTCCCGCCGCGAAGCCGGCCGAACCTCGGAGATCATGTTGTCCAGGATCAGCGGGTCTGCGGAGGGTGTGGGATAGTAGGCAAGCACCATGTGTGCCTCGGTGGCGTTGCTGTCATGGCGGCCGATCTGTGCCTTGACGTAGGTGATGCGCATCTTGTTGACCTCGATGCCGGCCAAAAGCAACGTCATGTACTTGGCTACGCTGAAGTCCTCGCAATCGCCTTCGCGGCGAGCCATGGTCTCCAGCGGAGTGGCCCAGTAGTCATTCCGACCCCAGACATCAATGTCCTGGCGCCAGCGCACCAGGTTGTTGAAGAAGGCATTCACCCGCTCCACTTTCTCCACCTCGCCAAGCGGCGCTATCTCATCCAGCAGCGAACGCCAACGCACCACTGTGGCGGCGGTATTGGGGCCATAGCGGCTGAGGGCCAGCCGTTCCATGCGGTCGAGATCGACGTTGGCGAGCACCACGGCACAGCTGAGAGCCAGCGCGATTGCTGCCGCTGTAAAGGCCGGTAATCCGCGCTGTACGGTACTCAATGAGAGCATTCTTCAGTCCATTGCCAATCCTGCCTCCGGGCTGGGCGCGCCATTGGGGCAGGACCGCCGTCGCGTCACCTCCGGCTAGTGTCATATGAGTGATATTAGCGTAATTTCCCCGGCGTAGAACCGCGTAGTATCGCAAAAGGGGCCGTGAATGGTATTCTGTGACGCGGTTCATGGTATTTATCTGCAACATTCGTGGTACTTGCCCTGGGGCACCTATAATCTGGCCTGCCGCTGTCAACATGGTGGCATGGTGGTATTCGGTGCGCGAGCAAGGAAGGGAGATTATGAAAAGGAAACTTGGCTTCATCGGTGTGGTGGCAGCATTGTGCGCTATGCAGGGTACAGTCTCGCAGGCGCAGCCTGTCGCGGACTTCAAGAGCGCTGTAACGCAGGCGGTGATGACTAACCCCCGGGTCAATGCAGCCTGGTATAACTTCGAGGCGACCCGTGAGGCGCAGCGTGCGGCCAAGGGCGGGTATTTTCCCAGCGTTGACCTGAGTGCCGACATAGGCCGCGAAGAGCGGGAGACTCCGCTGATTGACCTCGGCAGCTATACCCGCGATGCGTCCCGCTTCACCATCACCCAGATGCTGTTCGACGGCTTTGCCACTCGCGAGGAGGTGCGCGCCCTCGGTTTCAGCAAATTGCGGCAATATTACGAGTTGCAGCTGGCCTCCGAGGAAATCGCGCTTGAGGCTGCCCAGGCGTATCTGGATACGGTGCGTTATCAGCAACTGGTGAAGTTCGCGGAGGAGAACTATGTGTTCCATCGCGAGGTATACGACAAGATTGCCGAGCGGACGGGTGGTGGCGTGAGCCAGGGCGTAGACCTTGACCAGGCTACGGCCCGTGTCGCCCTGGCGGAGTCCAACCTGTTGACCGAAATGACCAACCTGCACGATGTTCAGGCCCGCTTCCAGCGTGTGGTGGGCGACTTGCCCGCGGAGAACCTGCAGATGCCCGCGATCCCCGCCGGCATGATTCCCGAAATGCGCTCGGCGGCGCTGAACCTTGCATACGAGAAAAGCCCGGAAATCAACGCCGCAATCGAAAACCTGCGCGCCACCCAGGCTGAACTCAACCGCAGCAATGCGCCTTTCATGCCGCAGGTGGATCTGCGGTATCGGAACGAGGTCGAGCACGATACGGACGGGCTCGATGGCCGTTATGACGAGGAAGCTGTGGAGCTGGTTCTGAACTACAACCTGTTCCGGGGCGGTGCCGACAGTGCCCGCAAGCGTGAGTTCTACAACCGCTACAATGCCGCAATGGAAGAGCGCAAGCAGGCTTGCCTCAACGTGCGCCAGAACACCATGATTGCCTTCAATGATATCCAGGCGCTGGAGCAGCAGGTGGTGTTCCTGGACCGCAACAGGCTGTCCCAGGACAAGACCCGGCGCGCCTACCAGGACCAGTTCGATATCGGCCAGCGTACCCTGCTTGACCTGCTGGATTCCCAGAACGAGTACTTTGATACCCAGCGGGCCTACATCAACGCCGAAGCGGCCCTGCGCGCGGCCCAGACCCGCACCCTTGCCAATATCGGCCTGCTGCGGGCGGCGCTGGATGTCGACGGCCTGAACGAAGAGCAGATCGCCCAGTACAATCTCGAACTGTCTCGCGGTGACGACCCCAACGGCCAGGCCCTGTGCCCGCCGGAGGCGCCGCGCGCGGTTGAGGTGGACAAGGAGGCGCTGATGGCGCGCCTTTCCAGCAGCGGCTCCAATACCAGCCGTTATCGCGATGTGGGCGAAAACCGTGTCGCGGTTTCGTTGAATGTCCAGTTCGCGATCAACTCCTCAATCATTACCAGTGATTTCGATGAGGAAATCGGCAGGGCGGCCGCATTCCTGAAGGACAACCCGAAAGTGGTGGCGATTGTCGAGGGGCATACAGATATCACCGGCACTCCCGAGTACAACCAGTGGCTGTCGGATCGTCGTGCCAACGCGGTGCGCAAGATGCTGATCGACAAGCACGGGGTTCGCGAATCCCAGATTACCGCAGTGGGTTATGGTCAGGCGCGGCCGATTGCTGACAACAACACTGTCGAGGGCAGGAGCCTGAATCGGCGGGTCGACCTGGTGCTGGACAGCAACGGGGTCTGATGCCCGTCGCCGTTTGACCAAATAAGCCCGGCTCTGTGAGGAGCCGGGCTTTTTGTTGCAGGACTGTTTCGTCCCCTGGCGAAAGCGCCAGTCTCAGAACGAGTATTTGGCGCGGACCCCGATCACCCGGCCTTCGTCGACGAACTGACTGTGCGTGCCCGCCAGGACAGGGGTGTCGAAACTCTGCACGATCACTTCCTTGTCGAAGATGTTGCGGCCATAGGCCATGATCTCCCAGTTCTCGCCGCGCAGACCGGTGCGCAGGTTGACCTTGCTGTAGGAGTCAATGCTGTCCACGGG
>JBFHFJ010000309.1:0-3745 GCA_041583655.1 Haliea sp.
GTGGCGGCCAGGAAGGGACCCTGATCCAGTAGTCCGGCACGTACCGCGAGGAGAAAAAAAGTGATTGAAGACGTCAAGAGTGAAGCCAAAGAGAGAATGGAGAAGAGCGTCGACGCCCTGGTGCACAATTTCAACAAGATCCGTACCGGTCGCGCTCACCCCAGCATCCTGGATTCGGTCAAGGTTGAATACTATGGCGCCGAGACTCCGCTCAACCAGATGGCAAACATCAATGTGGAGGATGGCCGTACCCTGGCGCTGACGCCCTGGGACCGCTCCATGATCCCCCAGATCGAGCGCGCCATCATGAAATCCGATCTGGGCCTGAACCCGGCCACGGCGGGCGAGGTCATCCGTATCCCCATGCCGGCCCTGACCGAGGAGACTCGCAAGGGCTTCATTCGCCAGGCGCGCAGCGAAGCAGAGGCCGCCCGGGTCTCGGTGCGCAACGCCCGCCGCGACGCCATGAACATGCTCAAGGAGCTGGTGAAGGAAAAGGACATCAGCGAGGACGATGAACGCCGCGGCCAGGACAGCGTGCAAAAGCTGACCGACGGCTACGTAGAGCGTATTGAAAAGATGTTGGCGGAGAAAGAAGCCGACCTCATGGAAATTTAACCCCCCTCAGGGTATGTCCACTAGCGAAACGCCAAGCTCCACAAACCCTGCCGCTGTGCCGCGCCATGTCGCCATAATCATGGATGGCAACAATCGCTGGGCGCGGCGCCAGGGCCTGCCGGGGCACGCGGGCCATCGGGCTGGTGTTGAAGCGGTGCGCGACGTCCTGCGCTCCTGTCGCCAGCACAAGGTTGAGGTGCTGACCTTGTTTGCGTTCAGTAGCGAGAACTGGGGGCGTCCGCAGCCCGAGGTCCGGGCGCTGCTGGCCCTGCTGTCACGCTATTTGCGCAATGAAGTGCGCGAATTGCACAAGGATGGCGTCCGCCTGCGCTTTATCGGCGAGCGCAGCCGCTTCAGCGAGCGCCTGCAGCGCCTGATGAGCAATGCGGAGTTCCTGACTCTCGACAACCGTGCGGCCACCGTGGTGATTGCGGTCGACTACGGTGGCCGCTGGGATATAGCCCAGGCCGCGCGCCGCCTGGCGGAGCAGGTCCAGGCTGGAAGCCTGAAACCCGAGGACATCACCGAAGAGGTGGTCAACCGGGAGATTTCCATCGGTGACCTGCCGGCGCCAGACCTGTTTATCCGCACCGGGGGTGATTCCCGCATCAGCAACTTCATGCTCTGGCAATCAGCCTACAGTGAATTGTACTTTACCAGCACCCTCTGGCCCGACTTTGGTGAACTCGAGTTTGCCCGGGCGCTGGCGGATTACGCCCGGCGCGAGCGCCGATTCGGGCTGCGCGACCCCGATGGCCTGGCGACGGGTGTGGGCGCCGATGCTTAGGCAACGGGTCATCACCGCTCTGGCCATGGCGGGCCTGTTTCTCGCGGCCGTGCTGATGCTGCCGCTGGTTGCACTGGCCTCGGCCTTCGCGCTGGTAGTGGTGCTCGGTGCCTGGGAGTGGGCCCGGCTGGCAGGCTGGAAGTCCACGGCAGGGCGCACACTCTATACCGCGCTCCTGGCCGCTCTGCTGGGAGTCCTGTACGTGTATGCCGAGCTGGGCGGGGAACCCAAACGCGAGCAGATACAGCCCCTGCTGGGCGTTGCCTGCCTGTGGTGGTCTTTCTCCCTGCTCTGGGTAAAGAGCTATCCAGCGAGTGCGGTACTGTGGCACAGCCGTGTCATGCGCAGCCTGATGGGTTTTTTGATCCTGTCCAGCGCCTGGTTGGCAGCGGTCTATCTGTTGAGCTTCCCCCGTGGAGGCCTGTTGATGGTGGCCCTGGTCCTGGTAGTGGCCGCCACGGATATCGGCGCGTTTTTTGCCGGCACCCGCTTTGGCCGGCACAAGCTGGCGGAGCGGGTCAGCCCGGCCAAGACCTGGGAAGGTTTCTGGGGCGGGATGGCCTCTGCGGTGGTGCTGGCACTGCTGATCTGGTGGGTTATCCCCGCGCGCATGGCCCATGTGAGTCTCGCCGCCGTGGTCGTTGTGGTGTTGTTGACGGCGCTGGCATCGGTGCTCGGTGATCTGACCGTCAGCATGGTCAAGCGCGAGAGCGGGGTGAAGGACAGCGGTTCACTGCTGCCCGGGCACGGTGGTCTGCTCGATCGCCTGGACAGCCTGTGCAGCGCGGCGCCCGTATTTGCCCTCGGTTTACTGCTGGCAGGCTGGTAGCGGTGAAAGCGGTGCAGAATGTGGCTGTGCTGGGCAGCACCGGCTCCATCGGAGTCAGTACGCTGGATGTGATCGCGCGGCATCCGCAAACGCTGCGGGCCTGGGCGCTGGCGGCCAATCGGTCGGTGGCGATGATGGCTGAACAGTGCCGGCGCTGCCAGCCTGTATACGCCGTGATGATGGACCCGGATGCCGCTGGCGAGCTAGAGCGCCTGCTCGCCGGGGAGTGTGATACCCGGGTGCTGGCGGGGGCTGAGGGGCTGCAGCACATTGCGACCCATGAAGCCGTCGATGCGGTCATGGCGGCCGTGGTCGGGTCCGCCGGGCTGCCCTCGACGCTCGCGGCGGCGCGAGCGGGCAAGCGCATCCTGCTGGCCAACAAGGAGTCGCTGGTCATGGCCGGCCATCTGCTGATGGCGGCGGTGCGTGACGCCGGAGCGCTGCTGCTGCCCATAGACAGTGAGCACAATGCCATTTTCCAGTGTCTGCCCGTGGACAGCTCCGGTCGGCCGGGCCTGGCGGGTGTCAGCAAGGTCCTGCTGACCGCTTCCGGTGGACCATTCCGCCAGTGGACAACGGCTGCGATTGCCGCGGCCACCCCCGACCAGGCCTGCGCCCACCCCAACTGGTCAATGGGCAGGAAGATATCCGTGGATTCGGCCACCCTGATGAACAAGGGCCTGGAGCTGATCGAGGCCTGCTGGCTGTTCAATACCTCGCCGGACAAGGTGGAGGTGCACGTTCACCCCGAAAGCATCATCCATTCCATGGTGGAGTATGCAGACGGCTCGGTGCTGGCGCAGTTGGGTAGCCCGGATATGCGAACTCCGATCGCCAATGGCCTGGCCTGGCCTGAGCGTATTGAGGCCGGGGTTGCGCCGCTGGACCTGTTCGCCATCGGCCGATTTCACTTCGAGCGACCCGACCTGCAGCGTTTTCCATGCCTGAGGCTGGCTGCTGAAGCCTTCGCCACTGGTGGCACCGCGCCAGCCGTCCTCAACGCCGCCAACGAAGTGGCTGTGGCGGCATTCCTCGAAGGCGGGCTGTGCTTTGCGGACATCCCCGTTATCATAGAGCGAACACTGGCGGCCACCGAAGTGGTATCGGCGGATAGTTTCGATACCATCTTCCGGAAAGACGCCGAAGCCCGCGAACGGGCAATGGAACAGATTCGCCTTTTATCGGTCTGATTCCGGCGGGGCGTGTTGCGCCGGCTTTCAGTTATCAACCGGACAGTCTATGCAGATTATTCAAAGCGTACTGGCACTTGCACTAACCCTCGGCATTCTGGTGACGCTGCACGAGTTCGGCCATTTCTGGGTCGCTCGCCGCTGCGGAGTCAAAGTGCTGCGTTTCTCTGTGGGTTTCGGTAAGCCGCTGTTTTCCTGGTACGACCGCCACGGTACCGAATTTGCCGTAGCCGCCATCCCCCTTGGCGGCTACGTGAAAATGCTGGACGCCCGGGAAGGCCCTGTGCCGGCCGAACTCGAAGACCAGGCCTTCACCTCCAA
>JBFHFJ010000310.1:0-3735 GCA_041583655.1 Haliea sp.
GGCGTGTGCAGGGTGAAGGCCCGGATAGGTACCTCAAACGCGGGCAGCGCTCCCGGGTCGGTATCCTCCTCATCCAGTACGATCATCGTGTAGCTGCCCTGCATAAAGCCCACCGGGGTGGGCAGGGTCGCGCCGCTGGTATAGCGGAAGAAGCTGCCGGGCTGAATGACCGGCTGTTCGCCGACCACGCCCTCGCCCCGCACCTCCTGTACCTCACCTTCGGCATCGGTGATGACCCAGTGGCGGGAGAGCAGTTGCACCGGCACTTCAGCCGCGTTGCTGATGGTAATGGTGTAGGCAAACGCGTACTGGCCTTCTTCCGGGCGGGAGTGGCGGGCGAGCCAGGTGGTGAGCACGTCGACGCTCACGAGGGCGGGATCAAAAGAGGTCACTGCTTGGGTATCCATGCGTATCAATTGTTGCCCAGATAGTTGGCCAGGCGGATAAAGTCTTCAAGCTGCAGGGTTTCCGCCCGGCAGCCGGGGTCGATTCCCAGATCCACCAGCGTGGAGTCGTCGAGTATACCCTTCAAATTGTTGCGCAGGGTCTTTCGGCGCTGGGCAAAGGCGGCCTGGACGATGGCTCGCAGGCCGTCGACGTCGCAGTCGGGCCAGGGGGACTGCTGGTAGGGCGTGAGCCGGACGATGGCGGACTGTACCTTTGGCGGCGGGAAAAAAGCTTCCGGGGGCACGTCAAACAGGTGCTCCACCGCGCAATGGTACTGCGCCATGATTCCCAGGCGCCCCCAGTGCTTGCTGCCCGGGCTGGCCGCGAGCCGGTTGACGACCTCCAGCTGGAGCATGAAATGCATGTCCTGCACCAGGGGGGCGAATTCCAGCAGCCGGAACAGCAGGGGCGTGGAGATATTGTAGGGCAGGTTGCCCACCACCCTCAGGGGCACACCGTCCCGGGCCAGGTCGGCGAAATCAAAGGTGAGTGCATCCGCGCTGTGCAGTTTGAAGCCAGGGTAGATGCTGAAAGCCGCCAGCAGGCCCGCCACCAGGTCCCGGTCCAGCTCCACGACGTCGAGGCGAATCTCCCGGCTGACCAGCGCCGCCGTCAGTGCTCCCTGGCCGGGCCCGATCTCCACCAGGTGTTCTTGCGGGCGAGGGTGGATGGCATTGGCGATGTCGGCGATGACCCCCGCATCCTGGAGGAAGTTCTGGCCGAAGCGCTTACGTGGGGCGTGGGTTCTGGGTGTCATGCGCGGCAGTGTACTTGGCCGCGCGCCCGCGCGCAGCTGTTGTGGCTGAAAAATCCCCGCGCTGATAAACTCGCTCGCTGGTTTTCGAGGGCATCAGGCCTGCGCGGGTTTATGAATCTTACCCAATATTTCTCCCTGGTTGATACCATGGCGCGCATGTCGCTGAAAGCGGACGCATCGCGCTACTTTTTCGGCTACATCTGGTGGGTACTGGAGCCGCTCCTGTACGTGCTGGTTTTCTACGTGGTTTTCGAGCTGATCCTGCAGAACCGCAAGGAGGACTTCCTGGTCTTTCTCATGGTGGGCAAACTCACCTTCATCTGGTTTACCAAGTCGGTCAATCAGGCTGCGCGCAGTATCATCAACAGCGGTGGCCTGATCAGCAAGGCGAACGTCAGCAAGAGCCTGTTTCCTCTGGCCACGGTACAGGAGGGGCTGTACAAGCAGCTGAGCGTTTTCCTGCTGTTGCTCACGGTGCTGCTGTTCAACGGTTACGCCATTACCCCAGTCTGGCTCTGGCTGTTTCCCCTGCTGCTGGTCAACTACATTCTGATTGTGGCCTGCTGCCTCGTCAGTGCCTTTCTGGTGAGCCTGGTGTTTGACTTCATTGTCGTGGTGTCCCTGGGGACCATCTTCCTGCTTTTCGTCTCTGGCATCTTCTGGGACCCCCGCGACCTGGCGGACCCGGCGGCCACAGACCTCATCCTCCTGCTCAACCCGCTGGCGTTCGTGATTGATGCCTACCGGCAGATTTTCATGGCGGGTGTGGCGCCGGATGGGTGGCACCTGCTGGGGATCGGTGCCGGCTTCGGGGTGCTGGCCCTGGGCATGGTGCTGGTCCTGCGGCGCAGCAGCCAGTACCTCGCCCTGAAGGTGCTGACATCATGAGTGCGGACAAGCGAACGGCCCCTGCGGAAGACAGTCAACGGGTAATGCTTGAGCTGCGCAATGTGAGCCACAGCTTTCATGCGCGCAAGGAAAGTTTCGAGCACGGTGTGCACAAGGTGCTCGATGGCGTCTCGCTCAAGCTCATGGAGGGTGAGACTCTCGGTATCGTAGGTCGCAATGGCGCGGGCAAGACCACCATGCTCCGTCTCATGGCCGGAATCTTCGCGCCCACTTCGGGTGAGATCCTGCGCCATCCCGGCGCCAGCTGCTCCCTGCTCAGCCTGGGGCTCGGTTTCCAGCCGCAGCTCTCGGGCCGGGACAACGCGCTCCTCTCGGCCATGCTCAGGGGCTATAGCCGGCGCGAAGCGGAGGCCTGCCTGGAGGAAATCCGGGAATTTTCCGAACTTGGGCAATCCTTTGATGAGCCGGTGAAAACCTACTCCTCGGGGATGAATGCGCGGCTGGGCTTTACCACCGCCCTGCTGACCAAGGTGGACATTCTGCTGATTGATGAAGTGTTGAGCGTTGGCGACGCCCAGTTCCGCCAGAAAGCGGAGGAGGCCATGCGCGACCGCATCTCGGGCGGCCGCACCGCGGTATTTGTCTCCCACGCGGAGGGCCAGGTGAGGAAGCTGTGTAGCCGGGTTATCTGGATAGAGGAGGGGCTGGTCAGGGCAGAGGGCGATCCTGACCAGGTGTTGCGCCAGTATCGGCCCCCTCCCGCGCCAGCCCCTGGCGGCGGTTCTCCGCCGCGCCCATGATCAGGGCCACCAGTGCCCCGAGGATGAGACCGCCGGTGGCGGCGATGGCCAGGACCAGGGAGGTCTTCGGGCGCACCGGCTTGCTGCGGGCAATGGCGGGCTGGTCAACCCGCGCCAGGCGCACGTCCTCGTAGCTGGCAGCCAACAGTTCCTGCAACTGGCTGATTTCCGCGCGCAATGCGTCCGTATTGTCCGCCAGCGCATCGTAGTTTTCCCGTGCCTTGAGGATATCTATCTTGCGATTGTTTTCCAGCAGTTGCAGTTGTTCCTGCAGGTCGCGCAGCTCCGGCACCATGTGGTCATCCGAGCTGCGCTGCCTGAGCATGGACAGCTCCGCCTCCAACATGCGGCTGCCGCGCAGGTACAGAGGGTCGCCAGGGCCGGTGGAGAGATCCGCACTGACGGAGACCGACTCCGTTCCATTGTCGCGCCGGGACAGCATCTGCAGCGTTGCGGGCTCCGCAATATCCAGGGCCCGGGCTATTGCCAGAGCTTCCTCCAGCTCAGTTATCTTGTCTGCGCGCAGCTGGCGCGCCTTCGCTTTCAGGGCGGCTATTCGGTCCTTTAACTGCCACCGCTTCAGTTCGTCCTGTTCCTGCAGCTTTACTACTGTGTCCTCATCCTGGCGTTTCAGAATCTCAGCGTTGCGCGTGATCCGGGACTCCAGCATGCGGATGCGGGTTGCCAGCAAGGTTTGCAGCTCGTCCATCACCCCTGCCAGGGCGCGACTTTGCGCGGTCGCCGCCAGGGCATTGGCAATTTCTGCGGCCAGCTGGGCATCAGTGTGCTGGAAGCGGATGGACATGGTGGTTTCGGCCAGCACATCCTTTTTACCCAGGCCATCGATGTTGATGGACAGTGCGGGGGCGAAGTCACGCAGAA
>JBFHFJ010000311.1:0-3687 GCA_041583655.1 Haliea sp.
AAGCCTCCCGCCGCAGGTTGGCGCGGGCCACCGGATGCTCCACCAGCAGCCACAGGACACTGCCTTCGACCTGGCGAAGGATGTCCATCCACAGGGTAAAGACCCAGGGAGTGAGTTTGAAGCTGTTGTTGAAACTGGCAAAAACAATAGCGTTCTCGGGCAGGTTCTGCTCACCGCGGGCGGGAGCCTCACCGGGCAGGGGCCTGTGGGCATCGTTGGCCTGGTAGCTGTCGGGCAGCCAGACCACATTCTCGCAATAATGGGGCCTGGTCTCCGGAGTGATCAGCACCCGGTCCGCGAGCAGGTAATCAATGTGCGCACAGCCCAGCGTCCCGGGATAGCCAAGATAACTGACCTGCACCGGCGCCGCCCGCCAGGCGAAGATGTCAGGCCTATGGTCCCGGGTAAACCCCTTCAGATCGACCGCGATATCGACGCCTATCTCCCTGGCCATTTGCGCAACCTCCCGGTCCCCCACGGCGCTGACATCAAGGAAGCGGTCGAAGGCGGATTCCAGCCGCTCCCGCATGCTGTCCCGGTGCTGCGGTCCATAGGAAAACGCAATCAGCTCGAAGCGCTCCCGGTCGTGCACCTCGAACAGCTGGGCCATCAGGTGACTGGTGGCGTGCTGGTGAAAGTCGGCGGAAAAATAACCGAGGCGAATCCTGTTTCCGGGGGTACTCGCCCTGCTCCAGTCAGGCTCCGGCCGCGGCGGTATCCGCGCCGCCACCCAGGTTTCCGCAGCAGTGCGCTGGACCCGGGGCGAGTCACTCATGGTCAGCAGGGGAAAGCAGGGAGTACAGAGTTCTCCGCGCAGGACACGCTCCTCCAGCTCGGCAATGGCGGCCTCAAGGCCGTCCCAGTCACAGAGGCTCATGCGCACGTGCAGCAGGGACCCGCGCAGGAATCCGAAGCGGGCCGCTGACCCGCTGCCGTCAAGCGCAATGGCGCGCTGGTAATCCACCAGGGCGTCCTCGTACTGACCCAGTTCCTGCGACACGTGGCCGCGGTTGCAGCTGGCCTCGACCAGGTTTGGCTCCAGCGCCAGGGCCCTGCTGAAACTCTCCAGGGCTTCCTCCCGACGGCCGAGGTCCCGCAAGACATTGCCACGATGACACCAGGCAGCCGCCGATGCGGGATTCAGGGCCAGGGCCCGCTCAACATGTTCCAGCGCACGCTGGTGCTGGCCGAGCGCCTGCAGGGACGCGCCATACCCACAGTGGGTGTCGGGGTCTGCCGGGGCAAGCGCAAGAGCACGCTCAAGACTCGCCAAAGCCTCCTCATTGCGACCCAGGGCCTGCAGGGCCGTGCCCCGGTTGTACAGCGCCTCCGCGTAGTCGGCTTTGAGTGCGATGGCCCGATCATACCCGCTGAGCGCCTCCTCAAACCTGCCGAGTTGCTGCTGTGCATTGGCCAGGTTGGAGTGGAACGCAGGGTTTCGCGGGTTCAGCGCAATGGCCTTGCCAATCCGGTCTGCCGCCGCGGCGTAGTCACCCTGCTGAAAATCAAGCAGGCCCAGCAAATGCAGGGCATGGGCGTGTGCCGGCTCCTTCCTGAGAATCTGCCGATAGCGTTTGCGCGCCTCCTCCAGCTGCCCCTCCTGGTGCAGGGCGAGTGCGGCTTCGAAGCGGGCGTCGCGCCGCGAGGCGGGCCTGTTACCGGGCGTCGGGGATTTCGAGTGAGCCATGGAGAGCCTTTACGAAATGCGCACGGGGCGGAGGCGGGAAAAACCTGGCCACCGGGCCTGAAAAGGCCGCTAATGTACCGCGATGGCCTGGGCGAACTCAACCGCTGAGGGAGCACCCGGGCGGAGGAATTTGGCCAATGGCCTACATTTCTTGTGGGATTAACTTGCTTGTTTGCGCCTAGCAAGTATAGTATCGTTCTGCGCCCGAAACAGGTCTCAAACCGATTCAGGCCAGTAAGACAAACGCATACTATTGTAAGAAAAAAAGAGTCTGCTATTCCGGTCAAAATACCTGACTAGCTGTATTCTAACCGGCGCCCGTATTAATAAGATGAGGAACACCTGTATGACGACCCAAAAACCGGATTTCGATGTTATCGCGATTGGCGCCGGCTTTGCCGGTCTTGCACTCATTCACTACATGCGTGAAGCAGGACTGTCCATCCGCGTGTTTGACAAGGCAGACGACATTGGCGGCACCTGGACCTGGAACCGCTACCCCGGCGCAATGACCGACAGCGAAAGCTACTACTACTGCCTGACTTTCTCCAAGGAGCTTCTGCAGGAGTGGTCCTGGACGCGTCGTTACCCGGACTGGAAGGAGACCCACAGCTACTTCCATTTTGTTGCCGACAAGTGTGACATGTGGCCGGATATCCAGTTGAACACGGAAATTGTCAGCGCGGACTACCAGAAAGACACCGGACACTGGCTGGTGACAACCAGCGAAGGCAAGACCTTCACCTGCAAGTACTTCGTCAGCGGCATGGGCATGATCTCCGAGCCGGTGATCCCGAAGATCAAGGGCATGGACACCTTCAAGGGGCCCCTGTTCCACTCCGCCCGCTGGCCGAAGGAAGGCCTGGACTATGCCGGCAAGCGCGTCGGCATCATCGGCGCCGGCGCCACCACCGTACAGATGCTGCCGGTCATGGCCCAGACCGCCGAAAGCGTCACCGTGTTCCACCGCACACCCAACTTCATCCTGCCCGCCATGCAAAAGCCAATGACGAAGGAGTGGGAGAAAGAGATCAAGGAGCACTACGACGAGATCGTCGCCAAATGCCGCAACCACATGTTCGGCATGGCCTTTGATACTGCCGAGGGCCGCAAGGCGGTGGAAACGTCGCCGGAAGAGCGCCAGCGTATTTTCGAAGAGAAATGGACCGGCAGCTTCCGCTGGGTGTTTGAAACCTTCGAGGACCTGCTCTCCAACCCGGAAGCCAACAAAATGGCCTCGCAGTTCATCATCGACAAGATGAAGGAACGCATTGAGGATCCAGAGATTGCGGAGATCCTGGTACCCAAGCTCGAGGACTACCCGCTGTTCGCCAAGCGCCCACCGCTGGATCACGGCTACCTCGAGGCCTACAGCCGCGACAACGTGCACCTGGTGGACATCAAGGATCGGGAGCCCATCGTCGAAATCACTGAAACCGGCGTACGCACCACCGAAAACCACTACGAGTTCGACATCATCGTTCTGGCAACGGGCTTCAAGGCCTACACCGGTGCCCTGGAAGCCTTCCCGATCCGCGGCGTCAGCGGCCAGAGCCTCGCGGAAAAATGGAAGCAGCAGTCCAAGTCCATCATGGGTGTATGCGTGGCGGATTTCCCCAACATGTTCATCGTCACGGGTCCCCAGGCACCCTTCGCCAACCTGCCGACGTCCATCGAGCAGAACGTCATCTGGATCACCAACTGCATCAAGAAGGTGGAAAGCGAGGGCTACGACATTGTCAGACCACGCCCGGAGGCCGAGGACGAGTGGACCGCGCATACCGCAGAAATCCACAACCAGACCCTGATGGCCGAGGGCGACAAGGTGAACTCGTGGATGATGGGTGCAAACATTGAAGACAAACCACCGCGCGTACTGATCTACTTCGGCGGCGCAAACAACTACTACGACAGGATGGACGAATCAGCCAACCAGGGCTATCCCGAACTGGAATTCGAGAAGCTCGCAAGCTGACCCCGCCCCGGGGGGGGGGGGGGGG
>JBFHFJ010000312.1:0-3683 GCA_041583655.1 Haliea sp.
CCTGCGACTTCCGGGTCATGAGCAGCGCTGCGAAAGTGGGCCTGCCGGAAACCAGGCTGGGCATCCTGCCGGGCTGGGGCGGCACCGTGCGCCTGCCCCGGATCATCGGCGTCGACGAGGCTGCAACCTGGATCGCCACAGCCGCTGAGCAACGGGCCGACAAGGCCCTCAAGGCCGGCGCGGTGGACGCCGTGGCGGAACCCGCGGAGCTGCGCGCGGTCGCCATGGCCACCCTCAACAACGCCATCGCCGGCAAACTCGATTACGCCGGGCGCCGCCGCGACAAGAGCAGCCCGCTGCCACTGAACGACACCGAGGCCATGATGGCCTTCTTCACCATGAAATCCATGGTCCAGCAACAGGCGGGGCGCAACTACCCCGCACCGGTGAAAGCCGTGGACGTCATCGAAAAGGCCCGGAGCATGGGGCTGGAGGATGCCCTGGACGTCGAGGCCGGGGGGTTTGCCGAACTTGCCGTCACCCCGGTAGCCGCTGCACTGGTGGGCGTATTCCTCTCCGACCAGCTCCTGGGCAAGAAGGCAAAGGACTGGGAGAAAAAGGCCGACAAGAAAATCGCGCGTGCCGCCGTTTTGGGCGCCGGTATCATGGGTGGCGGTATCGCCTACCAATCCGCCTACAAGGGCGTGCCTATCCTGATGAAGGACATCAACCAGGCCGGTCTGGACCTGGGCCTGGCCGAGGCCAACAAGTTGCTGGCCAAGCGCGTGGACCGCGGCCAGATGACAGCAGCGCAGATGGGCGAGGTACTCAACAGCATCGACCCCACCCTGACCTATGACGGCTTCGACGGCGTCGACATAGTGGTCGAGGCGGTGGTCGAGAACGCCAAGGTGAAGCACGCCGTGCTGGCGGAAACGGAAAAACACATCGGCGAGGACACGATTCTCACCTCCAACACCTCCACCATCTCGATCACCTACCTGGCTGAAGCCCTGCAGCGTCCGGAGAATTTCTGCGGCATGCACTTCTTCAACCCGGTACATGCCATGCCCCTGGTCGAGGTGATTCGCGGCGAGAAGACCTCGGACAAGGCGGTGGCCCGCACGGTGGCCTACGCCAACCGGATGGGCAAGAAGGCCGTGGTGGTCAAGGACTGCCCGGGATTCCTGGTCAACCGGGTCCTCTTCCCCTATTTCGACGGCTTCGCCCGCCTGGTGCGTGACGGCGCCGACTTCCAGGCCGTGGACAAGGTCATGGAGCGCTGGGGCTGGCCCATGGGCCCGGCCTACCTGACCGATGTCGTCGGTATCGATACCGGGGTTCACGCCGCTGCCGTCATGGCGGAGGGTTTCCCCGACCGCATGCAACTGGACTTCAAGTCCGCCGTTGAGGTGATGTTTGAAAACCAGCGCCTCGGCCAGAAGAACGGCAAGGGCTTCTACGAATACGTGCCGGACAAGCGCGGCAAGCCTAAGAAAACCGTCAGCGAGGAAACCTACAAGCTACTCGAGGAGGTTACCGGTGCGCGTGTGGAGTTCGATGCCGATGATATCGTCGCGCGGATGATGCTGCCCATGGCTACCGAGCTCGCCCGCTGCCTCGAGGAAGGCATTGTCGGCACTCCGGCAGAAGCAGACCTCGCCCTGCTGTACGGGCTGGGCTTCCCCCCCTTCCGCGGCGGCATATTCCGCTGGATCGATACCGTTGGTCTTGAATATATCGCCGAAGCCTCGAAAAAGTTTGCCCATCTGGGCAAGGCCTACGAGCTGACCGCGGGCATGCAGGCAAAACTTGCAGCCGGCGAAACCTACTACTGAGCACCGGGTGCACTGAGGAGAATTACTGTGAGTCTGAATCCAAGAGACGCTGTTATCGTCGACTTCGCCCGCAGCGCCATGGGCCGCTCCAAGAATGGCTGCTTCCGCAATGTCCGCGCCGATGACCTGTCGGTCGCCGTGATCAAGGGCCTGCTGGCGCGCAACGAGAAACTTGACGTCAATGAAATCGACGACCTGATCTGGGGCTGTGTCCTGCAGCGCGGCGAGCAGGGCATGAACCTTGCGCGCCTGCTGGTTTTGCGCGCGCAGCTTCCCTTCACCATCCCCGCACAGACCGTCAACCGCCTGTGCGGCTCCTCCATGTCCGCCCTGCACACTGCGGCGGCGAATATCATGGCCGGCATCGGGGATGTGTACCTGGTAGGCGGTGTCGAGCACCTGGGTCACCTGCCCATGAACGATGACGTCAATATCAACCCGAAGCTGGGCCTGAACGTGGCCAAGGCGGCGGGGATGATGGGCATGACCGCGGAGTACCTGGCCCTGCTCCACGGCATTGGCCGGGAACAGCAGGACCAGCTCGGCCTGCGTTCACACCAGCTCGCCCACAAGGCCACGGAAGCCGGCAAGTTCGCCCGCGAGATCATCCCCATCGAGGGCCACGACCAGGCCGGTGCCCTGACCCTGGTGGACAGGGATGAGACTATCCGCCCGGAAACCACCCTCGAGGGCCTGGCGGGGCTGCCACCCGCTTTCAACCCCCAGGGCGGCACGGTCACCGCCGGCACCTCCTCGCAGATCTCCGACGGCGCCTCCGCCATGCTGGTGATGTCGGCCGAGCGGGCAAAGGCCCTGGGCATGACGCCTATCGCCCGGATCAAGGGCATGGCGCTGGCCGGGGTGGACCCGTCCATCATGGGCTACGGCCCGGTGCCGTCAACCCAGAAGGCCCTGAAGAAGCTGGGCCTGACCATCAAGGACATTGAGATGGTGGAGCTGAACGAGGCCTTCGCCGCCCAGGCTCTGCCGGTACTCAAGGACCTGGACCTGCTGGACGACATGGAAGAGAAGGTCAATGTGCACGGCGGCGCCATTGCCCTGGGGCACCCGTTCGGCTGCTCCGGCACCCGGATTACCGGCTCGCTGCTGACCGTCATGCAGGATCGGGAGCTGACCCTCGGCGTGTCCACCATGTGTATCGGCCTCGGCCAGGGCATTACCACGGTGGTCGAGCGGGTCTAGGCTGGTCGTGCGCTGCGCCCGCCTGGGGCGCAGCCTTCACTCGCCGCCCAGCAGGCGGTCGATGCTCCGCAGGGATTCAAGCAGGTCAGCGGTTGCCAGCTGTGAGCCGCGGAAAAACTCTTCGGCCATCGGCGTAATCGCACAGCGCTCCGGCAGGGGCGCATCCTCCTCCAGCATCCGGTACAGGGTGGGCAGAAAGACAAACTGCAGCCACTGGGGCAGGGTCAGCGTATCCACGCAGAAAGGTTCCACCGAGGCCAACGCCCGTGACGATGGCGGCAGACGCTCCCACAGTGACAACTGCCGCAGCTGGGCTTCGATATCAATAAGGACTTCGGCGACTTCGGTACGCATCGGATTCCCGGCCCGGCAGCTAGAACTTTTCCGGCCGCAGAACGTCGACGTCGCTGAGATAGAGAATCATGGCGTAGTTATCGTAGTAGTGTTCGCGCAGCCCCGAGGCTATCCGCTCCGCAGTGCTGTCCTCGCACACCACCTCGATGCGGATATTGCGATTGGCTTCCCAGTTCCCCTCCCTGACCCCGCGCGCACCCTTGCCGCGGGCCTCGGTAATGGTATACCCGTGAGCCCCCCAGCGCTCGATATCACGCAACAGGTGGGATTCGATGGCGGACTCAGTGACGATGGTCAACAGGCGACGATGATGCTGATGCATGCTCAGCCTCCTCCGAAAATGGCATA
>JBFHFJ010000313.1:0-3668 GCA_041583655.1 Haliea sp.
CCTCCACCACGGAGCACCACCATGAAACTGTACACCTATGACCCGGCCCCCAATCCCCGCCGCCTGCAAATGTTCCTGGACTACAAGGGCATAGAGGTAGAGACCGTGCAGATCGACATGATGAAGCAGGAGCAGTTCGGCGAGGCCTTCCGCAAGCTGAACCCCCTGTGCACCGTGCCCGCCCTGGTACTTGACGACGGTACCGTGCTCACCGAGGTGATCGGCGCCTGCGTCTACCTGGAAGCCATCCACCCGGAGAAACCCCTGCTGGGCACCACCCCGCTGGAGAAGGCCCAGATCATCAGCTGGAACCACCGCCTGTTCAACAGCCTCTTCCACGCCATCGCCGAGGTGTTCCGCAATGGCAACCCGGCCTTCGCCGGACGCGCCCTGCCGGGCCCCCTGGGTGTCGAGCAGATCCCGGCCCTGGTGGAGCGCGGACGGCAGCGCATGGAAGCCGCCTGGCGCATGGTGGACCGGGCCCTGGCGAAGAGCCCGTTCATCGCCGGCGAGCACTTCTCCATGGCCGATATCGACCTGCTGGTGTGCGTCGACTTCGCCGGCTGGGTAAAGGCCTCTGTGCCGGAGGAGTGCAGCCATGTGCACGCCTGGCTCCCGCGGGCGCGGGCCGTTCTGGCCGGGGAGTGACTCAGAAGTAGAAGGCTATCTGGGCGAAGAGCGCGGGACCGCTGTCGAGGTTCGCACCCTCTCGCAACCGGATACCGCCGTATTCGGTGCCCGAAGGTCCCAGCGGCAGGTTCAGCGCCCCCAGCACCTGCCAGTCCTGGCGCAGATCCCAGCGCAGGGCCAACTGGGCCAGGGCCGAATTGTCCCCGAGATTGACGAACAGGGCGGGGGTGAGCTGTAGCAGCGGCGTCATTTCCACGAGCAGGGACCCGGCCAGGTAATGGCGACCGATGCTGAACAGTTCGCCCCGCTGCAGGCGCGCCGGCAGGGCCTCCTCCCGGCCCGGGGTGACGACCCCGGAGTACGCCGACTGGCGCAGGCCGTGGCCGTTGAAGAAGTACTCCAGCACGCCGCTTACGTTGCGCCCGCCCCAGGTCCAGGACCAGGCGGCGTTCACCACCGCACTGCCCACCCAGCCATCCGCCGTATCCGCAAACAGCAGGTCCCCGCGCAGCACCGCGCCCCCCAGGTTGCTACTGGCGCCGGCGGCCAGCAGCACCTCGTCGAAGTGCTGCGCCAGCATCAGGTCGTACTCGCGCTCGGTGCCGAAGCCGTGGAACCTCAGCGCGGTTGAACTCACCGCACTGTTCGTCCGCCCCTGCTCGTCCCGACGCTGCACCTGCACCAGCTGCCAATCGCTGCCCGAGGGCAGCAGGTACTGGCCGTAGAGCATGTCGTCACCAGTCTTGTATTCCGTGTCGATGGCGGTGGGATCAAAGGGGTTGAAGACATCCACCGGGTTGAACAGCAGGCCGTTGCCCCAGCTCACCGCCTGCCGCCCCAGCCGCAGCACCACGCGCTCATTGGCATACCCCGCATACAGGCGATCCATTCGCTGCAGGGTAAGCGAGTCCTCACTGCTATCGATTTCATGGGTCAGATCCCACCAGCGGCGGTCGTCATCGGGAAGCGTCGCCTGCCCCGCGCCGCGGGCAGCGGGCAGCGCCAGCACAGGCGCCTCCCGATGGCGCCCCAGCAGCTGGTAGTCCGCGGCCACTTCCCAGCCCCCGGCGCGCTGCTGCCAGCGCAGGCGCAGCTCCGCACCACTTTCAATGGCCGAACCACCCAGAGCCTCCCGCCACAGGCTGTCCTGCGGATAATGCGTGGCCGCGGCCTGCAGCTTGGCATGGCCACCGGCAAATCCGGGGGCGTCAGCCCGGGCGCAGAGCGCGGGCAGCAGGGCAAGCAACAGCGGGGCGGCCATCCAGGGGGCCGCCTTACCCGGGCGGCGCAACGGCGACGGCGCAGGCCAGTGCACTGCAGCTCAGCCCGCGCCGCCCGCGGATGGCCGCCCCGTGGACTGCTGGGCGATATCCTCGATCACCCGCCCGTCCTCCATGCGTATCAGGCGCCGGGCATAGGCCATCACCCGGGGGTCGTGGGTCGCGAGCACAAAGGTGACGCCGCGATCCCGGTTCAGGGTCTGGAACAGGTCCATCAACTGGGTGGCACTGTGGCTGTCCAGGTTCGCGGTGGGCTCGTCGGCCAGGACCAGCCGCGGCTCGCTGGCAATGGCCCGCGCCACCGCCACCCGCTGCTGCTGGCCGCCGGACATCTCCCCGGGGCGCCGGTCTTCCAGGCCAGCCAGGCCCACCTCCGCCAGTACCGCCGCTGCCCGCGCCCGCCGGTCTGCCGCGGGCACGCCCTGCACCTGCATCACGAACTCCACGTTCTCCCGAGCCGACAGCACCGGGATCAGGTTATAGGCCTGGAAAACGAAACCGATCTCGCGCAGGCGCAGATCCGCCAGGGCGCCGCGGGACAGCTGGTCGATGCGCCGCCCGGCCAGGCTGATGCTGCCGCTGTCCGGGGTATCCAGCCCGCCCAGGGCGTTCAGCAGGGTGGTCTTGCCGGAGCCCGAGGGGCCGGACAGGCACAGCAGCTCCCCGGCATCGATAGTGAGCGATACCCGGTCGAGACCGGTAATGCGTTCCTCGCCCTGGGCGAAGGTCTTGCACAGCTCCTGGCAAACAATTGAACTCACGCTCGGCTCACTCCTCTTCGCAACATCAGTGCCTGGCCAGGGCCCGGACCGGATTCAGCCGCGAGGCGCGCCAGGCGGGCAAGAGGCTCGCCAGCAGGCCCAGGGTCAACACCACCGCTGTGGACATCAGCATGTCATTCACCGTCAACAAAGGGTACAGGGTGGTGCCCATCTCCATCATCTCCATGCCCTCCGCGACCGCCGAGATATCCACGCCGCTCTGCAGTGGCAGCAGGGTCGCCAGGGCCAGGCCGTTGCCCAGCAGCAGGCCCAGCGCGAGCAGCAGCAGGCTCTCCAGCAGCACCTGCGCCAGAATTAACGCCGGGCGCATACCCAGGGCCTGCATCAGGCCCAGCTCCCGGGTGCGCTCGAACACGGCCATCACCAGGGTGTTGATCAGGCCGAAGGACAGCACCACGAATACCACCACCATGAACACCAGCACGAAACCCTCCTGCACCGCCAGCATGGTGCCGAGAAAGCTGTTCAGGCTGGTCCAGCCGCGCACCTCCAGTCCGGGGCCGGCACTGGCCTGCAGCGCCGGCAGCCAGGTGTCCACCGCGCGGTAGTCGGAGGCCGAGACGGCGACCTCGGTCACTTCCCCCTCCAGCCCCAGCAACTCCTGCAGCGCTGCGCGCCCGACGTAGGCGAAACGCTCCTCGTCACCCTGCAGGCGTGTCTCGTAGATACCCGCAACCCGCACGCCGCGATCCGCGACGTTGTTCTCCGTATCCTGGGTCATCAGCACCACGCGCTTGCCGAGGCCGGTATCCAGGCGCCGCGCCAGGCTCGCCCCCAGCAGGATGCCGCGGTCGTCGGGGCCCGCCAGCATGCGTCCCTCCAGCAGGGTCTCCGGCAGGCTGCCCAGGGCCGCCTCCTGTGCCGGGTCCACCCCCAGCAGGGTCACCCCGCGACTGGCATATTCACTGGCCAGTACCGCCGGTACGCGCAGGCGCGCCGCCCAGGCCGTGATCGGTGCGCTGTTCAGCTGCGCCAG
>JBFHFJ010000314.1:0-3661 GCA_041583655.1 Haliea sp.
CGAGGGCTTCCGCCAACTGCAGGAATGCGAGAAACTCACCGCCGGAGCCAGCCAGGAGACGTTCCGTATTCTGGTCTCCACAGACCAGGGGGACCAGCAGTTTGCCCTGCGCCGCTGCCCCCCGACACAGCTGGGCGGGACCACCCTCAGCGAGATTGGCCTGGACACAGAGGCACGCCTGCTGCAAATGGCCGCAAAAGCCGGTATTCCCGTGCCGCGGGTCATTCATGTATTGATCGGGAGTGACGGCCTCGGCGAGGGCTTCCTGATGGCCTGGCTGGAGGGTGAAACCCTGGGCCAGCGCATTGTAAAGTCGGATAAATTCGCTAGCATCAGGCCGCACCTGGCACGTCAGTGCGGCGAAACCCTGGCCCGCCTGCACGCCATCGACATTGATACGGACATGCGCAAGCGCTTGCCCACGGTGAGCCCTGCGGCCCTGGTACAGGAAACCTGGGACTGGTACCAGGGCCTGAACGTGCCCGCGCCGATGATCGACTACAGCGCGCGCTGGCTGCTGGAAAATCTGCCCGAGAATTCGCGCCAGACTCTGGTTCACGGCGATTTTCGCAATGGCAACCTGATGATCAACGAGAGCGGCCTGCACGCAGTGCTGGACTGGGAACTCACCCAGATCGGGGACCCGGTCCGCGACCTGGGCTGGCTCTGCGTCAACTCCTGGCGGTTCGGTAAAACCGAGCTGCCCGTGGGAGGGTTTGGCACTGTGGAGGATCTGCTCGCCGGCTACCAGGCGGTATCCGGCATCGAGATCAGCGCGGAGGACCTGCGCTTCTGGCAGGTGTTTGGTTCCTTCTGGTGGTCAATCACCACACTCGCCATGGCCTCCACCTGGCGCAGCGGGGAAACCCCCAGCCTGGAACGGCCGGTGATCGGCCGGCGCTCATCGGAAGCCCAGATGGATTGCGTGAACCTGCTGGTCCCCGGCAGTTTCCAGTTGCCCGAGGCTACGGAACTGGACAGGGGCACGCAATTACCGATGCCCGCCGAGTTACTGGAGGGGGTGCGGACATTCCTGAAAGAGGACGTCGCCGCAAGTGAAAACAGCCATTTCTCCTTCCTGGCCAGGGTAGCGGCCAACTCACTGGGCATCGCCCAGCGCGAATTTCTCTACGGCCCCCGCCTCGCCCAGGCGGAACAGCAGCGGCTTCAGGGCCTGGTGGGCAGCGGCGAGCTCGACCAACTGCGCTGGAAACTGGTCGAGGAACTGCGCGCCGGCCTCCCGCTGGCGTCACCCGGCCTCGCCGACCACCTGCGGCTGACAGTTGCCGGGCAACTGTACATCGACCAGCCCCACTACTCGGCGATTGCCGGGTAGCGGTGACCTCCACCCGGAGTGGGGCGCGGGCGATGCCGATCATGCCTGTTCCAGTTGCCGCAGCAATTCCGCTGTCCTGGCGCGGGCTGCTGCGACCGATTTCTCCTTGACGTGACCGAAGCCACGAATCCGTTCCGGCAACTCAGCCAGTTCGACTACGGTATCGTAGTTATCCGCCGATAACTGCGCCACAGCCCTGGTCATTGTGGCCCGATACTCTTCAATGAGAGCCCGCTCCAGGCGCCGGTCCCGGTGATAGCCAAAGGGGTCAAACGGCGTCCCCCTGAGCCGTTTCATTCGGGCCAGCACCTTGAAAGCGCTGAAGACCCAGGGGCCGTACTCGCGTTTGCGCGGCAAGCCGGTGCTCTTGTCCTTGGCAGCGAGAAGCGGAGGCGCCAGATTGAAGCCCAGCTTGAAGTCGCCCTCGAACTCCTCGCGGAGGCGATCAAGGAATCCACTCTCCGTATAAAGCCGGGCCACCTCATACTCATCCTTGTAGGCCATGAGCTTGAACAGATTCTCGGCGACTGCGGCGGAGAGCCGTCTCTCGCCCGGAAACAGTTTATCCTCCTGCTGGGCCAGCGCCATGACATCCCAATAGTATCGCTCCGCATAGGCATCACCCTGATACTGGCGCAAACCCTCGCGCCTCCGGTCAAGCAAGACCGGAAAGCCGTCGGTATCCCCGACCGGAGCGGGCTCCACGCTGTTGACTCCGTTCAGGTGGGACGAGACCGCAAGAGGATCTGCAGCGACGTGACGGCCCCACGCGAAAGCCGCCTTATTCATTTCGACGGCAACCCCATTCAACTCGATCGCCTGCATCAGGCTCGCTTCAGACAGCGGCACCAACCCCAATTGGTAGGCATAACCCAGCATAAATATATTGGAACCGATGGTGTCGCCCACCACCGACGTCGCCATGCGGGTTGCGTCGACGAACCGCGCATTGGCGTCACCCACCGCGTGCGCGACCCTTCGCTGTGCTTCCTCGACGTGAAAATCCATATCAGGCTTGTGCTGGAAATCCGCCGTCGGCACCAGGTGACTGTTGACCACCGCGACCGTATTACCCCGGTTGACCGTCGACAGCGCATCGGACGCCGCAGCCACCAGCAGGTCACACCCCAGGAGAACCGTACACCCCCCAGGACCGATACGCGTGGTCGTCAGGTCCTCCCTGCGCCTGGCCAGGCGCACATGGCTCATGACAGCACCGTTCTTCTGACTGAGACCCGTCAAGTCGAACACCGAGCACGCCTTCCCCTCGATATGGGCGGCCATGCCCAGAATAGCCCCGACGGTGACAACGCCGGTGCCACCTACGCCGGTGACGAGCACATTACAGGTCTTTTCCAGGTCAGGTACGTCAACCTCGGGAGGCTGCCCGGGAAGCGATAGCAGACCGGAACCCTCGGGCTTGCGCAAGCGTCCCCCGCGGACAGTCACGAAGCTCGGGCAAAAACCCTTGACGCACGAATAATCCTTGTTGCAGCTCGACTGATCAATCCTCCGCTTGCGACCACGAGCGGTTTCCACAGGCTGGATGCTGACGCAATTGGACTGAATACTGCAATCGCCGCAGCCTTCGCACACATCCTGGTTGATAACCAGCCTTTTCGGGGGATCGGGATAGCGGTTCCTTTTCCGGCGGCGACGTTTTTCCGTCGCGCAGGTCTGGTCATAGACCATGACCGTGACACCCTGCTGCTCTCTCAGCCGGCGCTGCACGGAATCGAGATCATCCCGGTGATAGACCATAACTCCCGCCGGCAGGTCGACGCCGCGATAGTTGTCCGGTTCGTCCGTCACCACAGTTGCGCCGGCGATTCTCTCGGCCAGCACCTGGTTCAGAATATCGCGCACCGAGAGACTGCCGTCGATCGGCTGCCCGCCCGTCATCGCTACCGCGTCGTTATAGAGTATCTTGTAGGTGACATTGACTCCGGCAGAAACCGCTGCCCGAATAGCCAATAACCCGGAGTGAAAGTACGTACCGTCACCCAGATTCTGGAACACGTGCTGTTCGTCAACAAATGGCGCAGCGCCAATCCAGTTGGCGCCCTCGCCACCCATCTGGGTCGGCGACAGGGTTGGCCGGTCAGGCAGAAACATCGCAAGGGTATGGCAGCCGATTCCTGCCAGCCCCAGGCTTCCCTCGGGAAGCTTCGTGGAGGTACTGTGCGGGCAACCAGAACAAAAGGCAGGTGCGCGCACCGGAACACGTGACAGCGCGGCCGGCTGTTCGACTGCCCTGTCGGCTACTAACGCGCGTAGAGCCTGCTTCTGGCTCGAGTCTACGGACTCCTGTTCCAGCAAGCGCGC
>JBFHFJ010000315.1:0-3651 GCA_041583655.1 Haliea sp.
CGAGGCGCCTGCGCCCCATTATCATGACCGCGTTCACCACGGTAATAGGCGCCGTGCCGCTGGTGGTATCGAGCGGGCCGGGGCACGAGGTGCGGACCGTGATCGGGGTGGTCATCATGTGCGGGGTGACCGTGGCCACCCTGATCACCCTGTTCCTGATCCCCATGGCCTATGCGCTGCTTGCGCGGGGCACCGGCTCACCGCAGGCGACCAGCCAGCAGCTGGACAGGGAGCTGGCGGAGACGCCCACCGAGTAGGATTTTCTGCCTGCCGTATTGTCAGGTTGCCCAAGAATGCTAGAGTGTCGCATACCTGAATCAGCGGAAGGGGGACACAGTGCGCATTACCGAATGGCTGACAACGCTTGCCAGAGAGAACGGCTCCGACCTCTACCTGAGCACCGGGGCACCACCCTGCGCCAAGTTCCAGGGTCAGCTGCGGCCAATCGCCAGCGAGCGCCTCAAGCCCGGAGAAATCAGGGAGATCGCCTACGAACTGATGGACTCCACCCAGCAGGCGGAGTTTGAGCAGGAGCTGGAGATGAACCTGGCGACCTCCATCGCCGGCTCGGGCCGGTTCCGGGTCAACATTTTCATGCAGCGCAACGAAGTCAGCATTGTGGCGCGGAATATCGTTGCCGAAATCCCCAACTACAAGGACCTGCGCCTGCCGGAGATCCTCACCGATGTCATGATGCGCAAACGGGGCCTGGTGCTGTTCGTGGGCGCCACCGGCTCCGGCAAGTCCACCTCCCTGGCGGCGCTCATCGACTACCGCAACAGCAACAGCGCCGGGCACATCGTCACTATCGAGGACCCTGTGGAGTATGTGCACAACCACAAGAAGTCCATCGTCAACCAGCGCGAGGTCGGTGTCGATACCCGGAACTGGCACAACGCCCTGAAGAACACCCTGCGCCAGGCCCCGGATGTGATCCTGATCGGCGAGATCCGCGACCGGGAAACCATGGAGCACGCCCTTGCCTTTGCCGAGACCGGGCACCTGTGTATATCCACTCTGCATGCCAACAACGCCAACCAGGCGCTGGATCGCATCATCAACTTTTTCCCGGAAGAGCGCCGGCCACAGCTGTTGATGGATCTTTCCCTGAATCTCCAGGCCTTTGTCTCCCAGCGTCTCATACCGACCGTGGACGGCAAGCGCTGCGCAGCGATTGAAATCCTGCTCGGCACGCCCATGATTGCCGACCTGATCCTCAAGGGAGACATCGATGGCATCAAGGAGGTGATGGCCAAGTCGGAAAATGTCGGGATGAAAACCTTCGATAGCGCTCTGTTCGAGCTTTATCGTGATGGGCTGATCAGCGAGGAGGAAGCACTGCGCAATGCGGACTCGCCCAACAATGTGCGTCTGAAAATCAAGTTTGCCAAGGAGGGAGATATCCGGGCCCCGGACGGCTCACTCAAGCTCAGCCTGGAGAGCCTCGAAGAAAAAGAAGAGAAGCCGCGGCCATTCTGACAGCGGTGTCAGGAGACAAGGCGCAACAGCACCAGTCCGGCGAATGCGCCCCACAGCGCGACCAGTAGCGCCAGCTGCAGGGTGCGCGGCCTGGGTTCTTCTTTCTGCACCCCCCCGGTGCCCCGGCTGACGGCAAACGACCCGCAGGCGGGGCAGCTGCCCGCGCTGGTAACCTTGTTCCCCCGATAGCTGCAGTCGCGACATTGATAGCCCATGCTTGCCTACCTGTTCAGTTTCAACAACTGGTCCACGACCCGCTCCAGTTGTACAAGATTATTGCACTCGGCCGCGAAGTGGCAGGCGCTCTGGTAGCGCAGCATCTCCGAGTCCCCCGTACCCCAGGCCCGGCGCGATTCCGGATTAAGCCAGATCACCCGCCGGCTGCGCTGGTAAATGCTGCGCAGGATGTCCACCCGCGGCTCACCGTTGTTGTTGCGGGCATCGCCGAGAATGATCACCGTGGTATTGCTGTTTATATCATCCAGGGCCAGCTTCGCGAAGTCCTGCAGACTGCTGCCGTAATCGGTGGCGCCGCCGTAGCGCCAGTTCACCAGCTCAATCGCCTTCTCCACCGGGTGCCGGGTGAACAGCTCGCTGACCTCACCCAGGTGGCTGGAGAAGGCGAAGCTGCGTACTCGCGGCAACACGTCCTGCAGGCTGTAGAGGAACAGCAGCAGGAATTTGGCATAGGCCGCCACGGAGCCGCTGACATCACAGATCGCCAGCAGCTGCGGCCTGTCCTTGCGTACCCGGCGCCAGTAGGTGTTGAACATGACGCCATCGTTGGCAATGCCGCGGCGCAGGGTCTTGCCCATGTCCAGGCGGCCGCGCCGAAACATGCGGCGCTTGCGCGCGTGGCGCTCCGCCAGCTTGCGCGCCATGCGTCGCACCAGTTCCTGCACACGCTGCAGGTAACGGTGCTCGAGGTTACTCAGCCGCGTTGTGCTCAGGATCTCGTCCATGAAGCGGGCGTTGTCGCCCTCGGCCTGCAGCAGGTACTGGCGGGCGATATAGTCGCGCACCTGCTCCCGCAGTATGTCCCGGTAACGTTTAAGCGGTTCCAGCGCCGGGCTCTGGCGCCGCTCCAGGTCAGCGACGGCCAGCCGGATCTGTTCCTCGCCCATCGCGTCCAGCATGCGCCGCAGGTATTGGCCTTTCTGGGTGAACATCTGGATCTGGCTCAGCCCGACGCCTGCGGCTGCCTCGCCCATGGCGAGATTCAGGGCAGTGCGATCATTGTCGCGCAACTGGCGCAGAAGCGGGCTGTCCAGCAGGGCCTGGAGCCCCGCTTCCTCGGCGGCGGCAGCATCCAGCAGGCGGTCGTCGGGGCTGGCCCGCCCGGTTGCTTCCGGCTTTTCACCCGGAAGGGGTTCCGGCGCCGGGCCTGGCTCCCCCTGGAGCTGCTCGCGTTCCTCGCGGGTGCTGGCAAAGTCGGCCAGTTCATGGTCGAAGAAGCGCTCGAAGCAGTGCTCGAACACCGCCTCCTCGGCGGGGGTTTTGGCCAGGGCGCTGGCCAACCCGTCCCGCAGCCGCTCCCGGCGGGCGTACCCCAGGACAGCGGCAACATCCATGGCGTCCAGCGTCTCCGCCGGGGATACCCGCACATCGTGACTGCGCAGCAGGCGAATGAAGCTGACCAGATGGTTTTGCATGGGAGATCGCTGCGACGTCAGGCCGTGCGGCGGGGCAGCAGGTCCCGCAGGCCGGCATTGGCGGTATCGATGTCCTCCTCGAACTTCAGCAGCACGTTCAGTGTGCTGTGGACGATTTCCGTGTCCAGTTCGCGGGCGTGGAGCAACAGAAGGCTGCGGGCCCAGTCGATGGTTTCGGAAATGGCCGGCGTCTTCTTCAGGTCCAGGTCACGCAGGGAGTGGACGAACGCCACCAGTTGCTGGCGCAGCTGGCTGTCGATGTCCGGTACCCTGCTGAGCACGATCCGCTCCTCCAGTTCGACACTGGGAAAGGGTATGTACAGGTGCAGGCAACGGCGCTTGAGCGCGTCACTGATGTCGCGGGTGTTGTTGCTGGTCAGGAACACCATCGGCGAAACGCTGGCCTTGACCGTACCGATTTCCGGAATGGACACCTGGTAGTCCGAGAGGATCTCCAGCAGCAGGGACTCAAACTCGTAGTCTGACTTGTCAACCTCGTCAATCAGCAGAATCGCTCCGC
>JBFHFJ010000316.1:0-3637 GCA_041583655.1 Haliea sp.
ACCTCGTTGCGAAAGTAGAAACTCAGCACCCCGGCCACATCCTCCTCGCCCTGGCGAATCATCAGCACCCGGCAGTCGCTGCCAAATTCCCGGCGCAGGCACTCCAGATAGCGGCGGCTGAACACCGGGGTGCCCAGGTTGCGCACGCTCTCGGCGTAGACCCGGTACAGGCGCCCGGTGCCCTCGACCTCCTCCCCCTCCAGGCCCTCCTGGATGCCCTTGCGGATCATCGCTCGCTGGCGGTTGGGGATGGCCTTGAGGTTGGCGTCGTTATCGGCGCTGATAGGCTTGCGGAAGGTGTAGTACAGGTCCTTGACCGGCCAACCGCTACCGGAGGGCTGCTGGTTGCGCAACTCCAGCGCGTCCACGCCTAGCTCGGTGGCCAGCCCGCAGGCCGCCTGGCGCAATGCCGTTGCCGCCGCCTCGTCGTTGGCGGCAATGCCACCATAGACGCAGAAGGGCAGTCCGGCCAGTTTGTGCCCGAACAGCAGACTGCGCACTTCGGCCAGGGGCAGCACGCCGATCAGCGCGCCTGCCTGCTCGGCCAGCAGGAAGTGGCAGCGGTGGCCAAAGGCACTGCGCAGCACGCGCTGCCAGCCGAAGCGGTGGAAGAAGGTGGCCTGGGGACAGCCGTTGACGAAGGCCTCCCAGGCAGGCTCGTCTGCCGCGGTTGCGCTGCGCACTGTCACGGTCATGGACTCGCCCCACCTGGCGTGGCCGCACTGCGCACGTCTACGATCATGGACGCCCAATTTGCGGTGGCCGCACTCGGTAACATCACCGTCATGGACTCGCCCCGCCTGCCGTTGCCGCTGCCTCCCCGGCAACGGTGACCACCGGCTGTGGCTGCCGCGCACCGCCCAGTGATTCGATCTGCTGTGCAAACACCCGGTCCATGCGATCCCAGCGGAAGTCACCCAGCAGACGCTGAAGCCGGGGCTCCATTCGCGCCAGGTTGAGGTAGTGGCGAAAGCGGGTCCTCGCCGACACGCCCGCGGGGCGCGGCTGCTCCGGGTCGATTTCCCAGGGGTGAAAATAGAAGTGCCCGCTCTGGCCCTCGCGCTGGTTGAGCCGGCGCAGGGCCCAGCGGGAAAAGCCGTAGGGGAACAGCCTGAACCAGCCGCCGCCCCCGCAGTTGATATTGCGCCCGGCCAGGCTGAGGGTAGTGACCGGGATCTCCGCCAGCCGGCCACCGGCGGCGGCGAAGGCGAAGCGCGGCGCCTCGGGCATGCCGTAGAGGTCGTGGCGGATGGGCGCGATGCTGGAGCTGTAGCGGTACCCGGCATCCGCCAGCACGTCCAGCGCCCACAGATTGTCGCTGCCGATGGAGTAGCTGGCCGCCCGGTAGCCGGTCACCGCCACCCCGCCGAGGTCCTCCAGCAGCGCCTTGGTGCGGGTGACGTCCGCGCGAAAGGCCTCGGGCTGCTGGGTGTTGACCCGGATGTGCTCCCAGCCATGACTGGCCAGCTCGTGGCCCTCGGCAACAATGCGCCGCACCATCTCCGGATGGCGCTCAGCCACCCAGCCGAGGGTAAAAAACGTGGCTTTGACCCGGTGCTCGGCAAACAGCGCCAGGATCCGCTCGACATTGGCCTGCACCCGCAGGGGCGTGGTTTCCCAGGCAGATCGGGGCACATGGGGCTCCATCGCCGAGACCTGGAAGTAATCCTCCACGTCCACGGTCATGGCGTTGACCAGCGCCTGCGCCCCGGGCCCGGTCATGCCGCCCGGGCGCTTCGGCACCAGTCCGCCAGCAGCGCCGCAATGCGCTCGGCGGCCCTGCCGTCCCAGTACTCGGGCTGACGGCCGGCCTTGCCGCCGCCTTCGACGATCTCCTGCCAGGCGCGGCGGATGGCCGCGGGGTCCGTGCCGACGATGGTGTTGGTGCCCTCGGCCACGGTAATCGGGCGCTCGGTGCTCTCGCGCAGGGTGATGCACGGCACGCCCAGGGCGGTGGTTTCCTCCTGGATACCGCCGGAGTCTGTCAGCACCAGGCGCGCCTCGCGCATCAGGCCCAGCATCTCCAGGTAACCCTGGGGCGGCAGGGTCAGAATCGTTCCCGAGGCCAGCAGCTTGTCCAGCCCCGCCTCGCTGATCCGGCCCCGGGTGCGGGGATGCACCGGGAACACCAGAGGTGTGCGCTTGCTGATATGCACCAGCTCTTCCAGCAGGCGCCGCAGCACCACCGGGTCGTCCACGTTGGAGGGCCGGTGCAGGGTGAGCAGGCCGAAGCCACCGGCGAAATCCGGCCCGGCACCCGACGAAGCCAGGGTCGCCGCCGCGGGCGTGGCCGAAGCGAGGTTGTAGCGCAGGGTGTCGATCATCACGTTGCCGACAAAATGCACTTTCTTAGGGCTTATGCCCTCCCGCTGCAGGTTGTCCGCGGCGCTGGCCTCGGTGGTGAACAGCAGGTCGGATATCTGGTCGGTGAGGATGCGGTTGATCTCCTCCGGCATGCTGCGGTCGCCGCTGCGCAGGCCCGCCTCCACATGGATGATGGGTATGCCCTTCTTCACCGCCACCAGGGCACAGGCGATGGTGGAGTTGACGTCCCCCACCACCAGCACCGCGGCGGGCTTGCGTTCATCCAGCACCGGCTCGAACTTGAGCATGATCTGCGCGGTCTGCACCGCGTGGCTGCCGGAACCCACCCCCAGATCCACGTCCGGCTCGGGGATGTGCAGCTGCTCGAAGAAGGCGTGCTTCATGGCCGCGTCGTAGTGCTGGCCCGTGTGCACCAGGCTGGCGCTGAGGCCGCTGCCCGGCGCATTGAAGGCGCGCATGATGGGCGCGATCTTCATGAAATTGGGGCGCGCGCCCACCACACAGAGGATGTGCGCGGGCGGTTGTGATGCTGGCATGGCGGGTTCCTAGAAGCCGTGTCTTACGCTGAAGGTGACCCGGTTCTCGTCGTAGTTGTTGTCCTCGAAATCGGAGTCCTGGGTGATGTAGTCATAGGCCAGGGAGAGGCTGGTGTCCTGGCCTATACGCCGGCTGATGCCCACACCCGCGCGCCAGGTTTCACTGGTGGTGCCGAATACGCTGACACTCTCGCCCTCGCCGTCCCGCTCGCTCCAGTTCAGGCGCAGGTTGGCAGTCACTACGCTGGACAGGGTACGGGTGAAGGTGATGCCGGAACTGCGGAAAGTCCCTTCGGAATTATCTTCCACCCGGCGCTGGCGCGATTCGCTCACGGACAGGCTGACAGAAGTACGCCGGGCCGCGAAGCCGTAGCGCAGGTCCAGCCGCTCGTTGAGCAGGGGGGAATCGCCGATGAAAGTGGGCAGGCCGACGAAATCAGGTACCTCGCCAGAAAGAAGGGGATCATCGGGCTCCAGGAAGCCGTTTTCGCCGACCCGCAGGTTGCGGGGAAAACTCAGGGTACGGGCATAGCTGGCGCTCACGGTACTGCGCTTGTGCCGATAGCTGATATCTGCCCGTGGTGTATCGCCGAAGAAACGCTCGCCGTAACCCACCGACACTTCCACGCGAGCGTTGGGTGTCCAGCGCAGGCCCGCATCCCAGTAGCCGCCATCGATGTCGTCGTTGGCACTGGTGAACTCGTTCCACTCCTCGCCCGCCAGACCGTTGAGCTCCCAGCTGCTGCTGAGCTGCAGCGCGGCGCGCAGCTCCGCGG
>JBFHFJ010000317.1:0-3631 GCA_041583655.1 Haliea sp.
CGGCTGTTCACGGTGGCGGAATGGCGCCGGGCCTTCGCCGCGGAGCTGCCGGCGCCGCAGCCCCGCACCAAGGCGGACCTGCTCGCCGCCATTGCCGCGCTGCAGTGGCCCGATGCCCGCCTGCTCGAGCGTATTCTCGCAGTGACCGGCGAGCAGCTGGTGGCCCCGCTTGGCGGTGACACGGTGGACTTGCTGCAACTGCTCTTTTTCGGCAACCGGCGGCAGGGCCTGACCGACTTTGTACTCAGTGACCTGGGTGTCGCCCGCTACTATCCCTATTCCCTGGATCGACGGCAGCGCCTGTTCAGTTGCCGCGAGGCAGTGGACGAATACCGTTACTGGGGGGAGCTGGCGGATGCCCACTGGCTGTTGCAGGAAGCCGGTGACGCGGAGGGCCTGGCCGCGCTGGCCGGGGAGGTGCTGGCCACGCCGCTGCGCCACGCCACCAGCGAGCGGCGCTACTGGAAACTGTGCAACCGGCTCGCGCGCAATCTGGAGCGGACCGGGGAGCTGGCGCTGGCGGCGCGCCTGTACGCGCGCAGCGAATTGCACCCGGCGCGGGAGCGTCATGTGCGGGTGCTGGAGAATACCGGTGACTGTGAGCGGGCGCTGCAGCAGTGCCGCGAGCTGCTGGACCAGCCCTGGTGCGAGGAGGAGTTCGAGGCGGCGCAGCGAATCGTGCCCCGGTTGCTGCGCCAGCTGGGCCAGCCGCCGCCGGCAAGGCGACGTGACCCGGTGCACACCCTGGACCTGGTACTGCCACAGGCAGAGGACCGGGTGGAGCTCGCGGTGGCGAGGCATCTGGCGGCGGACTGGGAGTCAGTCCACTATGTTGAAAACGCCCTGTTCAACAGCCTGTTCGGCCTCGCTTTCTGGGAGCAGATTTTCGCTCCTGTGGCCGGCGCTTTCCACAACGCTTTCCAGAGCGTGCCCGCCGATATGTACCAGCAGGGCTTCTACCAGCGTCGCCGGGCTGCGCTGGATGCGCGCCTGGCCGAGCTCGCGGCCACGGACCTGTACCCGGAACTGCTGGCGGCGCTGCAGCGTTTCCAGGGTTACCAGTGCCGCTGGGTCAGCTGGCAGCTGCTGACCCCGGCCCTGCTGGAGCAGGTACTGGCCTGTGTGCCCCGTGAGCAACTCCTGGCCATCTGGCAGCGGATGCTGTTTGACCCGGGTGAGAACCGGCGGGGGTTTCCGGACCTGATCGCCCTGGGCGACAGCCCCGGCGCCTGGCGCCTGATCGAGGTAAAAGCGCCAGGCGACCAGTTGCAGCACAGCCAGCGGCGCTGGCTGCGGTTTTTTGGCGAACAGGCGATTCCCGCCTGCGTGGCACGGGTGAGCTGGGCCGGTGCCTGAGGTCCTGCTCACGGTGCGCGAGCTGGCCCTGTTCTGCCATCGCCGTGGCGACATTGATCACCGTTTTACGCCTTCGCCCACGGGCCTCGAGGGTATCGCCGGCCATCAGCGCATCTTCCAGCGCCGGCCGGCGTCCTACCAGCGGGAGTTCGCGGTCGAATTCACTCGCCCGGGAATACCGACCGGCGCTCCGGCGTTGCGTCTGCGCGGGCGCGCGGACGGCTATGATCGCGAGCGCGGGCTGGTGGAAGAGATCAAGACCTGCCGGATCGACCCGGTGCGGATCCCGGAAGCGGTCACCCGCCTCGGCCTGGCCCAGGGGCGGCTCTACGCCGCCATGATCGCGGCCGGGGAGGACCTCCCGGGCCTGTCGGTGCAGCTTACCTGGCTGCAGATTGATACCGGCGAGGAGCATACCCTGGTCCAGGCCTACAGCCGCGGGGAACTGGATGCCTTCCTGGAGGACAGCCTGCAGCGCTACGGGGCATGGCTGTCCCGGGTCGCGGAGCGGCGCGCCGCGCGCGACGCCAGCCTGCAGACCCTGCCCTTTCCCCACCCCCGGGTTCGTCCGGGCCAGCGCGAGCTGTCGGAACGCGTCTACAAGTGTGTACACCAGGCGGGGCGCCTGCTGCTGGAGGCGCCCACCGGGATAGGCAAGACGGCCGCGGTTCTCTTTCCCGCGCTCAAGGCCCTGGCGACCGGTCGCCACGACAGTATTGTGTTCGCCACCACCCGGATCAGCGGCCGGCGGGCGGCGCAGCAGGCGATGGCGCGCTTTGCGGCGGCGGGCTATGCCGGCAACGCGCTGAGCCTGATGGCCAAAGAGCAGGTTTGCCTGTCCCCGGGGCGGGCCTGTCACGGTGATGACTGTCCCTACGCCCGAGGGTATTACGACCGCCTCCCCGATGCCCTTGTGGATGCCCTGGAGCAACCACAGCTCGACCCGGAGGGGCTGGCCGACATCGCCCGGCGCCACGAGGTCTGCCCCTACCAGCTGAGCCTTGACCTGGCCCCCTGGGCCGACGTGATCGTGGCGGATGTTCATCACGTTTTCAGCCCCACGGCCAACCTGGCCAACCGGCTCACTGAGGACGGGCGGCGCTGGACCGTGCTGCTGGATGAGGCCCACGGCCTGCCGGACCGGGCCCGGCAAATGTACGGGGCCGAGCTGGCCAAGGCAGACATCATGGCGGCCCGCCGGGAGGCGCCGGCGGGGCTGAAAGCGGAACTGGGCAGGCTCAACCGGGAGCTGCTGGCTCTGCAGAAACTGGACTGGCAGCAACCGGACAGCCACTGGTTGCCTACCGTGCCGCAGTCCCTCGGCCAGGGCCTGGAGCGGTTCGCCGAGGCGGTGGCCGGGGCGCTGGCGCAGGACCCCTTCCTGCTGCAGAGCCGCCCGGCGTTGCGGGACAGCTATTTCGCAGTGCTGCAGTGTCTGCGGGTGCTGGAGCTGTGGGGTGACGAGTTCTTCCTCGAGCTGGTGCGCAGCCGCGAGCGGCAGAGCTTGCGGCTGCTCCTGCACTGCCTGGACCCCGCGCGGATGCTGGGCGTAAGGCAACAGCCGCTGCACGCCATGGTGGCGTTCTCGGCGACCCTGACTCCGCAACAGTGGGCGCTGGACTCCCTCGGTCTGGATACGTCGACGGTGGCCTGGCGCGCGCCGTCGCCCTTTGCCGCGGAGCAACTCGAGGTGCTGCTCGCGACCCATGTGGATACCCGCTACCGGCAGCGCGAGAGCAGTCTGGGGGAGCTGGCGCTGCTGCTGCAGGAGTGGCTGGTGGCCGAGCCCGGCAACTGCCTGCTGTACTTTTCCTCCTACCAGTATCTGCAATCCTGTCTTCAGGTGATGGAAAACCAGGGCTGGCCGGGGGGGCGCCGGCTCTGGGTTCAGGACCGGGCAGGCCAGGGGCGCGATGAACTGCTCGAACTGCTGCAGCGGGAGCGCAATGTCGCGGCCTTCTGCGTGCTGGGCGGTGCGTTCGGCGAGGGCATCGACCTGCCGGGGGAGCAGCTAAGCAGCGTGGTAGTGGTCGGGGTGGGCCTGCCCCAGGTGAACAGTGCCAATGAGCGGCTGCGTGAACTCTACCAGCGCCTCTACGGCGCCGGCTTTGACCACGCTTATCGCTATCCCGGCCTGCAGAAGGTCAGCCAGGCCATCGGCCGGGTGGTGCGCACGGAAACCGATCGCGGCAGGGCCCTGCTGATCGACAGCCGCTACGCCGACCCGGCCTGCCGGGCCCTGTTGCCGCCCTGGTGGTCCTACCGGGATTACCCC
>JBFHFJ010000318.1:0-3592 GCA_041583655.1 Haliea sp.
GGCGCACCCATCCGGCTGTTCTATCTCGCCACCCTGCCGGCCCTCTACGGCACCATCTGCAGCCATTTGCAGCAGGCGGGCGCGGTGAAAACCAAGAGCCGGGTGGTGCTTGAGAAACCCCTGGGACACGACCTCGCTTCCTGCCATGAGATCAACCTGCAGGTCGCCAGCGTGTTCCGGGAAGAAGACACCTTCCGCATTGACCACTACCTGGGCAAGGAAACCGTACAGAACGTGATGGCGGTGCGCTTTGGCAACCCGCTGCTGCACCCGGTATGGAACAACACCTTCGTCGACAACGTGCAGATCACCGTTGCCGAGGAGATCGGGGTCGAGGGCCGCGGCGGCTACTACGCCCGCACCGGGGCCCTGCGGGACATGGTGCAGAACCACCTGCTGCAGGTGCTGTCCCTGGTGGCCATGGAGCCACCCACCAGCCTTGACCCCACCGATATCCGCGACGAAAAGGTCAAGGTCCTGCGCTGCCTGCAACCGATCACCGCCGCCAACGCCAAGGAGCGGACCGTGCGCGGCCGCTACGATGCCGGGGCGGTCAAGGGCGAAGCGGTGAAGGGTTTCCTGGAAGAGGCGGAATACAAGGATGCTGGCGGCACCGAGACCTTCGTGGCGCTCAAGGCCAGCATCAACAACTGGCGCTGGGCCGGGGTACCCTTCTACCTGCGCACCGGCAAGCGCCTGAGCCGGCGCTATTCCGAGATCGTCATCGAGTTCAAGAAACTGTCGTTCTCGCTGTTTGCCAACGACCCCAACGAGCTGACCAACAAGCTGGTGATCCGGATCCAGCCCGAGGAGACCATCAGCCTGCACACCCTCAACAAGAAGCCGGGCCTGACCCGCAAGCTGCGCCTGCAGCCGGTGGAGCTGCACCTCACCGAGGACCCGGCGCAGAAGGGGGTGAGCTACGATGCCTACGAGCGGCTGCTGCTGGACGCCATCAATGGCGACCAGACCCTGTTCATGCGCCGGGACGAGGTCGAGACCGCGTGGCGCTGGATCGACTCGATTATCGCCGCCTGGGAGGAGGCGGGCACGCCCGTCAAACCCTACAACTCCGGCACCATGGGCCCCGGCGCCGCCACCGCCCTGGTCGCAGTGGACGGCCGCAGCTGGTATGAGTGAGTGGCGCGAGTTCGACAGTCGCGCGGAGCTGGATGCGGCGCTGGCGGCACAGCTCGCCGCGGACCTGCGGGCGGACCTCGCAACACGGCCCCGCAGCTGCCTCGCGGTGTCAGGCGGCAGCACGCCCCGGAACATGTTCCGGGCCCTGGCTGCATCTGAACTGGACTGGGAGCGTGTGGCGATCACCCTGGTCGATGAACGCTGGGTGGACCCCGATGATCCCGACTCCAACGAGGCGCTGGTGCGCGACTGCCTGCTGCGGGAGCGGGCTGCCGCCGCCGACTTCGTGGGGCTGAAGACTCCCGGGTCGGACTGCGCTGCCGCCGTGCCCACCGTGGCCGCCCGGGTAGAGCGCCTGCCGCGACCTTTCGCCGCCGTGGTCCTGGGCATGGGAGGCGACGGCCATACCGCCTCCTGGTTTCCGCAGGCGTGCAACCTGGGCCCGCTGCTGGATCCCGGCAACCCGGCTCGGGTAGCCGCGACCGACCCGGTTACCGCGCCGCATCCACGCATGACCCTTACCCTCGCCGCAGTGCTGGACAGCCGCCATATTCACCTGCACATCACCGGCGACGCCAAACGCGCGGTGCTGCAATCCGCCGTGGACCGCGCCTGTCCCGTGGCGAGCGTGCTGGCGCAGACACAGACACCCCTGACCATCTGGTGGGCTCCCGATGACTGATACCCGGCTGCAACAAATCACCGACCGCATTGCCGAGCGTAGCGCAGACTCACGCCGGGCCTACCTTGAGCGCATCGCAACCATGCGCAGCGAGGGCCCACAGCGGGGCAGCCTGTCCTGCAGCAATCTCGCCCACGGCTTCGCCGCCTGTGAGCCCGGGGAAAAGCAGGCACTCAGGCTGGCGGAAGCGGCCAATATAGGCATCGTCAACGCCTACAACGACATGCTCTCGGCCCACCAGCCTCTGGGGGACTACCCGGAGATCGTCAAGCGGGCGGCGCATGCGGTGGGCTGTACGGCCCAGGTGGCCGGCGGGGTCCCCGCCATGTGCGATGGCGTCACCCAGGGCACGGCGGGGATGGAGCTGTCCCTGTTCAGCCGCGACATTATCGCCGGCGCCACCGCCATCGCCCTCTCCCACAATCTGTTTGACGGCGTGCTCTGCCTCGGCGTCTGCGACAAAATTGTCCCGGGGCTGCTGATCGGGGCACTCAGTTTCGGCCACCTGCCCGTGGTATTCGCCCCGGCGGGCCCCATGAGCAGCGGCCTGGGCAACAGCGAAAAGGCGCGGGTCCGGCAGCTGTTCGCCGAGGGCAAGGCCAGCCGCGAGGAACTGCTGGAAGCCGAGGCCGGCGCCTACCACGGCAAGGGCACCTGCACCTTCTATGGCACCGCCAACAGCAACCAGATGCTGATGGAGGCGATGGGGCTGCACATCCCCGGCGCCGCCTTCGAGCCACCCGACACCGAGCTGCGCCAGCGCCTGACCGAAACCGCGGCCCAGCGCCTGTGCCGGATTACCGCGTTGGGCAGGGAATACACGCCATTGGCCGAGATTGTGGACGAGAAGGCCATCGTCAACGCCATCGTCGCCCTGCTGGCGACCGGGGGCTCCACCAACCACAGTATTCACTGGATCGCGATCGCCCGTGCCGCCGGCATCATCATCGACTGGCAGGACTTCAGCGAACTGTCTGCCATCACCCCGCTGGTAAGCCGGGTCTACCCCAACGGCAGCGCCGATGTGAATCATTTCCACGCCGCCGGCGGCACCGCTTTTGTGATTCGGACGCTGCTCGACAGTGGGTTAATGCATGCGGACGTACTGACCAACTGGGGGCCGGGCCTGCACCACTACACCCGCGAGCCGCGCCTCGCCGCCACCGGCCTGGGCTATGTCGAGGGCGCAGCCAGCAGCGGGGATACGGCCGTACTGCGCCCGGCCGCAGCGCCGTTTTCAGCCGAGGGCGGCCTGCGCCTGCTGCAGGGCAACCTCGGCCGTGCCGTGATCAAGGTCTCCGCAGTGGCGGAGGAGCACCGCGTGATCGAGGCGCCGGCCAGGGTGTTTGAATCCCAGGACGCGCTCAAGCTGGCCTTTGAAGCCGGCGAACTGGAGCGCGACCTGGTCGCGGTGGTGCGCTTCCAGGGGCCCCGGGCCAATGGCATGCCCGAGCTGCACAAGCTGACCCCCTACCTGGGCATCCTCCAGGACCGGGGGTTCCAGGTGGCCCTGGTCACCGACGGGCGCATGTCCGGCGCCTCCGGCAAAGTGCCGGCGGCCATTCACGTCAGCCCCGAGGCCATAGCCGGTGGCGCACTGGCACGGGTGCGCGAGGGTGACATCATCCGCCTGGACAGCGAACGCGGGGAGTTGCAGGCACTGGTACCGGCGGACGAATGGCGCGAGCGACAGGCTGTTCACCGCGGTGATAACAGCTCGGAATATGGCACCGGCCGCGAACTGTTTGGCTTCATGCGCGCCGCGGTCAA
>JBFHFJ010000319.1:0-3587 GCA_041583655.1 Haliea sp.
AACGAATGAGGCCTCGGTCTGGACTTCTTCTTCTTTAACGCCAAGCTGCTCTGCGACAATTTTCTTAACGCGTTCTTCGATGCTGCTCATTGTATTGATAACTCCTGACAAATAAATTCTGAATGAAACCTGGTCACCCGGTCCGAGGCGGCATTTTACTCTGTTTTTACGCCGAGTAATAAATTTTTTTTAGGCCCAGAGAGTCAGCCCTGCAGCCCCGCCCAGGCCCTGGCATTCAGGCCATGTTCATGCCGCCGTTGATGTGGATCGTCTCGCCGGTGATGTAGCCTGCCACTTCGCTGCACAAAAAGCCAACCAGCGCACCGATTTCTTCTGCCTCACCCAGTCGGCCGAGGGGAATCTGCCCCAGCATCAGGCCGCGCTGTTCGTCGCTGAGGGCGCGGGTCATATCCGTATCAATAAAGCCGGGGGCGACGCAGTTCACCGTTACCGCCCTGGAACCCAACTCCCGCGCCAGGGCGCGGGAGAACCCTTCTGCACCAGCCTTGCTGGCTGCGTAGTTGCTCTGCCCGGCGTTGCCCATTGCGCCAACTACCGAAGTGATGTTGACAATGCGCCCCCAACGCGCCTTGGTCATGCCGCGCAGGCAGGCCTTGCTGACCCGGTAGAGCGCGTTCAAATTGGTGTCAATAACCGACTGCCACTCGTCCTCTTTCATCCGCATCAGGATGTTGTCGCGGGTGATGCCGGCGTTATTCACCAGCACCAGTGGCGCGCCGAACTGCGCGGTGATGCCTTTCACCACATCGTCGACAGCAAGCTGGTCGGCGACATCCAGGGTCATACCGCAACCGGAAAAACCGCCTGCGCGCAGATAGTCACTGATGGCCACCGCACCGGCTTCCGTCGTCGCGGTACCGACGACGGTATAGCCATCCGCAGCCAGTTGCTCGGCTATCGCGCGACCGATTCCACGGCTCGCACCGGTCACCAGGGCTACTTTGCTCTCGTTGCTCATATCCTCTTTCCCCGTACTGTCAAAGTGTCATTCAGGCCGCTGCAAGCTGGGCCAACGCGTCCCGCAGTCCCGCGGGTTCTTCCAGCGAGTAGCTGTTGAGGCCCCCATCGATGCGCTTGTTGAGACCGCTGAGCACCTTGCCGGGGCCGCACTCCACCACATGGTGCACACCCTGGGCCGCCATGTACTGGACGCAGCGCGTCCACTGCACCGGGCTGTAGATCTGTTCAACCAGCAGGCTGCGGATGCGCTCGGGATTCGCCTCCGGCTGCGCGTGGACATTGTGGACAACGGGGATCGCAGGAGCGGCCAACGCCACAGATGCCAGCGCGGCCTTGAGTTTTTCACCGGCGGGACGCATCAGAACCGTATGGAAAGGCGCGCTGACCGGCAGGGGCATGGCCCGCTTGGCGCCAGCGGCCTTGAGGGCGGCACCCGCCTGCTCCACAACCGCAGCGTGACCGACAATCACCACCTGTCCCGGCGAATTGAAATTCACCGCCGCCACTTCCCCTTTCCCTTCCGCGGCTATTTCGGTACAGATGCGGTTGATGCTCTCGTCATCGAGGCCAATGATGGCTGCCATCGCCCCTTCGCCGACGGGCACTGCGGTCTGCATGAACTCACCGCGCTGGCGCACCAGGCGCACGGCGTCGGCAAAGCCCAGGGATCCAGCGCAGACCAGGGCTGAGAACTCACCCAGGCTGTGCCCGGCCAGCAGTGAGGGCTCTGCTCCGCCCTCGGCAATCCAGGCGCGCCACAGGGCCACGCTGGCCGTCAGCAATACCGGCTGCGTATTCGCGGTCAAATTCAGTGTTTCCTGGGGGCCGGACTGCACGAGGGCCCACAGGTCACAGCCCAGCGCCTCTCCGGCCTCGGCAAATGTATCACGAACAACAGGGAACTCTGCGTGCGCAGCGGCGAGCATGCCAACCTTCTGCGAGCCCTGGCCGGGAAATACAAACGCGGTACGACTGGTGGTCATGGTCGGGAACTCTCCTTTGCAAGCGACGGGACGGTTCAGGCGCTGGCCCACCGTGCCTGACGACAGTGTAGAACATGGGAAAAAGTGATGTAGAAACGCGAAACGGGAGCCTGGGCTCCCGTTTGCGGTGGCATGTACAGCCGGCGCAGATGCAGCGTGATGCCTGCAGCGCCAACTGGACGGACGACGGTCTTACTCGTCGTTGCCGGTAGTGACGACTTTCTTGCCGCGGTAGAAACCGTCAGCGGTAACGTGGTGACGGCGGTGGGTTTCACCGGAAGTCTGGTCCACGCTGAGGGTCGGGCCGGTCAGCGAGTCGTGGGAACGACGCATGCCGCGGCGCGAACGTGATTTCTTGTCCTGTTGAACAGCCATGTCTTACTCCTGATGGGTATCGCCGGGCTTTAACTGCGCCAGCACGTCAAACGGGTTGGACTTTTTCGCGGGCTCGTCTGCTTCGGGCTCCGCGGTCAGGTCCGCCAAAACTGTGTTGCAATCCGCCTGTTCGTGGTAGCTGAAGGGCGGCAGCGCCAAAATCAGCTCGTCCTCGACCAGTTCCCGCAGCGAATACTCCTCCTCCGTCACAATCACCGGGTCGAGCCAGGCTGGCAAATGCCGGGCCTGTTCATCCGTCCAGACCACCGCCAGGGTGCTGTCTGTATGCAATTGCGCCGGCATGGGCTGCAGGCACCGCTGGCAGGTTACAGTCACCGTACTGTCGGTGACAACCTGCACAAGATACCTGCCCTCCTCGTCCCGGGACAACGTCAACTCCGCCTCGACAACACCCTCGTCTGCAGCCAGCAGATCCCGAAAACGGGGCAATTCCAGCGGTTTCAACATGCCCCTGACGGTCGCGCCACGCGAGGCGGCCTTGCGGACATCCAGCGTGCCGGGGAGGGGGTCGGTCAACATAGGCGCGCATCATAGGGGCGGTTTCCCCCTTTGTCAAAAAAATTCTTTAGAATACAACCAGTTCAGGACACCAGTCTGCCGCCACGGAAAATCATTGATGGAGCTCATTCTCGCCTCGACCTCGCCCTACCGCCGGGCCCTGCTCCAGCGGTTGCAACTACCCTTCCGCTGCCTGGCACCGGACGTGGAGGAAACCCCGCAGCCCGGAGAGGCTCCCGCTGCCCTCGCTGCACGCCTGGCGCTGGCCAAAGCGCACTCTGTCGCCAGCATGCTGACGTCCAGCCTGGTCATTGGCAGCGACCAGGTGGCCTCCCTGCAGGGGGTATTGCTCGGCAAGCCCGGCAATCACGCCAACGCCAGGGCGCAACTGTTGGCGAGCTCCGGCAAGGCGGTCCAGTTCTTTACCGGGCTCACCCTTTGCTGCCGGGACACTGGCTTCGAGGCAACTGTGGTGGAACCGTTCACCGTCCAGTTTCGGCCGCTGGACAGCGCGACCATCGATAGCTACCTCGCCCGCGAGCAGCCCTTTGACTGTGCGGGGAGCTTCAAGTGTGAGGGGCTGGGCATCGCCCTATTTGAGCACATGCGCGGGGATGACCCCACCAGCCTCGAAGGCCTGCCGCTGATAGCCCTTACCAGCCTGCTGCAGAAGGCGGGCTACCCGGTTCTGGCATGAGCCATCAGTTCAGGCAGGTCACAGAGAGCCGC
>JBFHFJ010000320.1:0-3581 GCA_041583655.1 Haliea sp.
ACGGCCTGGAACCAGGGCAGGGACACCTGGGCCAGGGCCCGGTCCAGTTCCGGAATGCCCGATTCGACAACCCCCACCACCGTGGCAATGGCGGCGGCAAACGAGCCGTCGCGACCGCTGCCGAGTATGGTGATCTCATCTCCGGGTCCCACCCGCAGGTTGCGCGCCAGCAGGGCGCCGACCACGATCTCGCCGTCGGCGCCTGACAGGTAGCGCCCCTCCCGCAGCAGGCCGGGCAGCGTGGACACCCCCGGTTCGCGCTCGGGCTGCACGCCGGTGACCTGAATGCCGAAGGAGCGCTCCTCGCTGGAAGCCAGGGCATAGGCGATGCCGCGGGCGGCCACTGCGTCCCCGCCCAGCAGCGCTTCAACCCGCAACACCTGCGCGGCCACCGCTGGCACGCTCTGGCGGATGCGCTGGTCCTCGTCAAACCCCTCATGCTGCAGCTGCAGGTGGCCGGAGAAGGCACCCAGGCTGTTGTCGATCATCATCTGGTAGGAGCCCAGCTGCACCGAGATCAGGAAGATCAGCAGCGCATTGCAGAACACCATCGCCCCCACCGTCAGCCAGGTGCGCCGCCGGTGCCGCCACAGGTTGCGCCAGGCCAGGCGCCAGGTGATATTCACTGCCGGGGATTGCGCAGGCTGGAAAGCGTGAACAGGCTGTCCGCCAGTTCCAGGTCGAATTCCACGGCGTGGGTGCGCAGCTCGGTGTACTCCTGCGGCGTGCCGGTCTTCGCCATCCGCATCACGGTCGCCACCGGCCGCCCCGCCATCTCCTCGACCGCCAGCGCCCGCAGGGTTTTCACCAGCTCCCCATCCTGGCTCCAGAACTGCTGCTCCAGCAGCACCCAGTCGTCGCGGATGCGCAGGACCTCCCGGCCCCAGACCACCGCCGCTTCCTCGTGCGGCACCGACTGGATGACCCAGACCCGGTGCCCGTCCTGCTCCTCCGTCGCCAACAGGGTGTGCTCGTACTCGCTGACGATGTCCGCGTCCTTGCTCACATCCTTGTTGGAGAAATCGCTGCCCATCCAGTTCTGCCCCATCATCGAGGACGGCACCTTGATCACCCGGTTGATGCTGGGGCTGAAGGTCCACATGTTGCCGTCGACAGAGAGCGTCGCATTGCCCGCGTCCTTGCGCGGCTCGGTCACCCGCACCAGGGTTTTCTCGTCACCGGCGGTCCAGGCCTGCATGCGCATGCTGCGCTCCCAGTCCGGCCGGTGGATGGTCATGGTCATGTCGGCGCGGGAGCTCTGCCCCCGGTAATGGTCAATGGCCTGGCGCACAATGCTGTCCGCATCCAGCGCGGCAGCCGGCATGGCGAGTGCCAGCAGGCAAAACGGTGTAGCGAGCAGTGTGCGGAGCATGGTGTTCTCCTGCGCTGGTCAGGCATTCATCATAACGCCTGTTGCCATTGCGAGCATACAGCCGGCGCGGCACCGCGAGCGCATTGGAGCGCAGCGCCGGCGTGGAAATTGCGTTATAACATGCTCCCATGAACCACCCCACCGCATCCGCCCCACGGCTCGCCCGGGCACTGGCCCTGGGCCTGTGCCTGTTCCTCGCCGGCTGCGGTGGGCAGCAACCGGAGGCGGCACTGGCCGGCTACCTGGAGCGCCTGGAGCGCACCCTGGACCAGCCTGTCCCGGCCGTGACACTGCCGGACCTGCCACGCTTGCCCCCGCGCGGCGAGCTGCGGCTGGATATTGAGGGCAGCAACCTCGGCACCCTGGACTTCCTGGCCCTCAGCGGCTGCGAAGTGCAGGTCACCATCGGCAAACGCAATTCCAGCCTGGGGCTGATGGCCGGCCCTTCCCAGCGCCTGCTGCTGGAACTGGAATTCCTGCGCCTGGCCCCGGCCTGCATTGACCATATGCGGGAGAAAGAACGGGTTGAGCTGGCGGACCTGCTGCAGAGTGCATTTGACCTGAAACAGCAACAGCTGCCGGCGCTGATCTTCAACGCCACTCTCGGGGGGCCCGAATACCGCAAGCTGTGGCAGCCGCCGCAGAACCTGGGTGCTTACCCGGCGCAAACCAGCAGCGCGCCTCTGACCGCGCTGGCCGCGATCAACACCAGCGCACGCCGCTGGCTGGGCGGAGACTACCGCGCGCACAACCTGGACTTCGAGATCCAGCTGAGCGAGGTGGCACAGGCCGACGGCGGCGCCCTGCTCAAGGCCCTGGCCCTGCAGGCGGGCTGGCTACAGGCGGGCGACACACTATTGCAGGCGCGGCGCCAGCGCGGCCCCCTGTGCAGCGGTTTGATACGGCCCGCCGCGGCCACGACCCTGCGCAACGTCATTGGCAAGTTCTTTGTCGGCGAGGTGCAGCCCTGGTCCGCGGCGCTGGGGCGGCGCCAGCACGAGCTGCTGTCGCTGGTGACGGCGCTGGAGTCCGAACTGGAATCCGCCCTGCCCCCGGCCTACCGCGACTGGCAGCGCCACCGGGACGCGAGTATGCAAGCCTGGGCAGCGGCCCCGCGCCAGCATGTCGGCGAGCTGCAACAGGTGCTGGCCCCCTGCGAACAGGGCACCGGGACAGGCCCTTGAAACTTGTACCGGCCATGCAGGTCTTAGCAGGTAACCGCAGCCATTCACCGCTGCCCATCGATTGGAGACCAACACTGTGAAACACGCCTTGCGCCACGCCCGCATCATCCTCATTGCCGCTGCCGCGCTGCTGCTGGGCGCCTGTGCCAGCGGACCACCAAAGCCGGACGTGGACTACAAGGCTGACCACGACTTCAGCCAGGTGCGCAGCTTCGCCTTCCTTGAGGATTCGGGCACCGTCCGGGGGGACAACCCCCTGCAACTGAGCGATATCCAGAAAGATCGCATTGATACCGCCATCCGCTACGCACTGGGCCAGAAGGGCTTCACTTTAGTGGACGACCCCGCGGCGGCCGACATGCTGCTCAGCTGGCACCTGGTGACCCAGTTCAAAACCGATGTCCAGACCCGTGACAGCGGCTTCGGCATGGCCTGGTACCGCGGCTACAACCGCTACAGCATGTACGACTGCTGGAGCTGCATCGGCCCGCGCACCGATGTGGTATCACGCAACTACACTGAGGGCACCTTCATCGTCGACCTGATCGACCCCGGCATGAAACGCTCGGTCTGGCGCGGCGTGGTCCAGTCCCGCCTGAGCGGCAAGCAGATGCAGGACCAGACCCTGTACAACGAGGCCGCCAAAGCGATCTTCGCCGCCTTCCCGCCGGGCCAACCAGCCCCGAGCACCCCCTGACGGGTCAAAACTGCCTCTATTGAGCGCGGGCGCCGGCTTTGCTATAGTCCGCGCCCTTGCGGGGCTGCCGAGTACACTCACGTCGAAGCCCTCCCCGCATGAGCGCCACATCAACCGCCCGTAGCTCAGCTGGATAGAGCGCTGCCCTCCGGAGGCAGAGGTCAGAGGTTCGAATCCTCTCGGGCGGGCCATCTTCCGAAGGTCTGTACCGGAGACATCCTTTACAGATTATACCGGTACGCCGGCCGCCGGACACATGGTTTACAGTTCCGGTACGAAAGGATTGGTGGCGGGTTCAACCCGCCCCACATCCTCGTCAAAGAATCCT
>JBFHFJ010000321.1:0-3577 GCA_041583655.1 Haliea sp.
CAAGTCCAAGGCCTGAATATGTTGCGACGGCCCTACACCCTGCTGATGCTGGTACCGCTGCTGGCCAGCTGCTCGCTGCTGGATAACCAGTTCCGCGGGCAGCCATACAAGCCCGAGCCGGCAGAAACCTCCGCAGCGGTGGAGGAGTCCGGCGAGCTTGCGACTGGCGCCGAAGGATTGGCCGCCTCCCGTGAGGAGCGGGTCCAGCCCGTGTTGTACCGCGGCACCGACAACCAGATAAAAATGCCCGAACGGCGCGAGCCGGTGCGCCTGGTCGGGGAGGATGTCAGTCTCAATTTCGAAGAGGCGCCCCTGGGTGAGGTGGTGCACGCGGTGCTGGGTGATATCCTCGGCATGGACTACATCCTCGACCATCCCGTGCCGGGCAAGATAACCCTGCGTTCCCGTACCCCGATTCCCCGTGACCAGCTGCTGCAGATCCTGGAGTCGCTGCTCAAGGCCAACAATATCCTGATGGTGCGCGGCAGCGATGGCCGTTATCTCATTACCGGTTCCCCGCAGGCCACGCGGCTGGCGCCAAGGCTGTCCAATCCCCGTGATCCGGGGGCGGGCTACAGCACGGTGGTGGTGCCACTGCGCTATATCAGCGCCACCAACATGGCGGAGATCCTGCGCCCGGTGGCTGAGGAGCAATCGTTCCTGCGCGTGGACAACATGCGCAACCTGTTGATCCTCGCCGGTACCCGTGACCAGCTGGACGGCTGGCTGGACATGGTGGATACCTTCGACGTGGACCTGCTCAAGGGCATGTCCGTGGGTCTTTTTACGCTCGAGCACAGCAGGGTTCTGGAAACCGCCGAGGTACTGGAAGGCATGCTCGGCGGCGGTGGTCGGGGAGAGGGCGAGAACTTCGGCCAGCTGGTCAAGATCATCCCGGTCGAGCGTCTTAACAGCCTGTTGGTGGTTACCCCCCGTGCGCACTATCTGGATACGGTGCAGACCTGGATCGAACGCCTGGATTCGCGCCCTGACTCCCGCTTTGAGAAGCGCCTGTATGTGTACCCGGTACAAAACACCACCGCCGGTCGGCTCGCCGACCTGATCAGCACGATTTACGCCGGTGGCAGTGCCGGTGGCACCTCATCCACCAGCCGGGCCGACCGCAGCACGGACCGGGGAGTTGCGCCGGGCCTGTCCATGGAGTCCATTGGCTCCGGCAGCAGCAGTAGCGGTAGTAGCAGCACGGGTTCCAGCAGCGGCAGCCTGGGTAGCGGGAGCTTCGGCAGTTCGGGCAGCTTCGGCAGTTCGGGCAGCACCAGCGACCGGAGTGGATCCAGCAGCTCGGCAGTCCTTGGCGGCGACGGGGAATCCGAAGTAGCCGACGTGCGGGTGGTGGCGGATGACGAAAACAACTCCCTGATGATCTATGCCACGGGCAAGCAGTACGATCTGATCAAGGATGCCCTGAAGCAGCTGGACGTGATTGCGACCCAGGTAATAATAGAAGCCAGTATTCTCGAGGTAACCCTCACCGACGAATTGCGTTACGGCCTGGAGTGGACTTTCAAGAATGGCCTGGGGAACGATTACGACGGTCTCGGCCAGTTCAGCAATGCCAGCGGCGGTCCATCCGCGGTCTCGCCGGGCTTTTCCTACACGGTGACCAATTCCCTGGGCGATATCAGCGCGGTGCTGAATGCCCTGTCCGAGGATTCCCTGATCAACGTAATCTCCTCGCCGTCGGTAATGGTTCTGGACAACCACCCCGCCTACATTCATGTTGGCGATCAGGTGCCTGTCCGGCAGGGTAGCTCCACCACTGATGGTGGCACAGTAACCGAGAGCATCACCTACCGGGATACCGGTGTGAAGTTGATGGTGAAGCCCTCGGTCAACGCGGGCCAGCTGGTGACCATGGATGTCGAGCAGTCGGTCACCGATGTGGGCACGGTCGACTCCGCCACCGGCCAGCGCAGCTTCCTCGAGCGCAATATCATGAGCCGGGTTGCGGTACGCTCCAATGAGTCCGTGGTGCTTGGAGGCCTGATCCGGGAGAACGCCTCGAACACCGACTCCGGAGTGCCGGTATTGCATCGGGTACCTTTGCTGGGTGCCCTGTTCGGGTCCACCAACCGCAGTAACCGCCGCACGGAACTGCTGGTGATCATCACCCCGCGCGTTATCAACAATGAGCAGGAACTGCGCGATGTCAGCACGGAGTTGCGCTCCCGGATCCGCCACATGGAGTTGATCAAATCCCCGCTGGATACCGAGTAGGCCCGGATGCTGGTTTCTGTCCATATGCCCAAGACCGCGGGGCTGAGTTTCCGGGCAACCCTGGAACAGCACTACGGCGCCGGTTTCCGTCACGACTATGCGGACTACCCGCTGGCGAGCCCCCTGCCCGAGCGCCACGCCGCAGCGCTGGAACACAGCCTGGGGGCGGAGCCCGCCGCCTATGAGGGTGTGCGCTGCATCCACGGTCACTTCCTGCCGGTCAAGTACCTGTTGCTGGCTGACAGCATGGAGTGTCGTTTCGTGACCTGGTTGCGGGAGCCGGTGCAGCGCCTGGTGTCCCACTATTACTACTGGCAGCGCAGCTACGACCCGGCGGCGGAGGAAACCTCCAGCCTGCACCGGCGGGTGGTTGAGGAAGAGTGGACCCTGGAGCAGTTCTGCCTGGCGCCTGAACTGCGCAATGTCTATAGCCAATTCCTCTGGGCCTTCCCCTTGCGGGCACTCGATTTCGTGGGAATTACCGAATATTTCGCAGAAGATTTGCGTGATTTTTCCACACAATTCCTCGGAATAAATGCCGAGCCGGCGTTTGCCAACGCCGCGGAAGTGCCTGCGGGCCCCGAGCGGCTGCCCCGCAAGCTGTTGCGCGAGGTGCAGGATTACCACGCCCAGGACCTGTCCCTGTACCAGTGGGCACTGCAAAGGCGCGCCGCCCGCTGCGGCGCCCCGGCCTGAGCGGAAGCGCCGTTCACTCCCCCCAACAGGCGCGGTATAATCCGCGCCCCTGACGTTAAAAGGTATTAATATCAATATGTTAGAGACAATGACCCGCCGCCTGCTCGGCCTCTGCCTGGCCCTGTCCCTGGCCTTCACTGCGGGCTGCAGTGGCCTCGCTCCCCAGCCCCAAACGCTATCCGAAGAGGACATCGCCGCTCTCGAGGAACGGGTGCGCGGACGCTGGGAGGCGCTGATCGCCAGGGACTTTGCGGCCGCCTATGAATACGCTTCACCCAATTACAGAGCAGTTTTCTCCAAGGGTATGTTTATTCGGAATTTTTCCTATACCTTGGATTGGCAGTTGACAGCTATTGAAGTCCTTGCCTATGATGCCGAGGCAGCTGTGGCGAGTGTGGCGGTTCGGGTCATGTCCAAATCGACCAAACAAACTGCAGTATCGGCTCAGTTTGGCTTTGTGCCTTCAACGATTCGCGAGAGATGGGTTAGCATCGATGGCGAGTGGTGGCACAGCGCTAACGGCTAGTCTGGTCTTGCGGTTGACAGCGAGCTGCAGTCGGCAATAATAGCGCTAGCAATCTGTAACTTGGTTGTGAAGTAAAAAACACATTAGGAGTCTCCTTATGAATGCAAAGTTTAAGCC
>JBFHFJ010000322.1:0-3571 GCA_041583655.1 Haliea sp.
ACGGCGAGATCCCGGGCGGTGGACAGGTTGTCGCCGTGCAGGCCCGCGGGGTCGGCAAACTGGCTGTTGCGCATGCCCAGGCTTTCCGCCTTCAGGTTCATCGCGGCGACAAACGCCTTGAGGCCGCCGGGGTAGGTGCGCCCCAGGGCACTGGCGGCACGATTCTCGGAGGACATCAGGGCGAGCAGCAGCATTTCCCGCCGCGTCAGGGTGGCGCCGTACTCCAGCCGCGAACCGGTAAGCCGGATCAGGTCGCGGTCGGCGCTGGTGACCGTGATCTTTTCCTCGAGGTCCAGCCCCGCATCCAGGATGACCATGGCGGTCATGAGCTTGGTGATCGAGGCAATGGGGCGAACGGTGTCGGTATCCTTGCCGTAGATGACGTTGCCCTCGGCGTCCAGCACGATGGCTGAGGCCGACTTCAGCCCCGGGTTGCCGTGGAGCTGGGCGAACTTGCTGTTGCCGGCGGCAAGTGCGCTGACTGGCAACACCAGCATCAGGAACAGGGCCCACAGTGACTTCTTCATTCTCGGCTTCCGAATTGACAGGCTTTGGCCATCCGCTGCTGCGGTGGTCGGGGCGGTTTCTCCGGACCTATTCTGCACCAGCACCCGGATCGGCGCCAGCGCGGAAAGGCATCACTCAACCCGGTTCCGATTCGGCGCCCGCGGAGACTCGCAACAGGCCGCGGAAAATACGCTGGGCAGAGGTTTCGCCGCTCAGCACCTTGTAGACATCGCTGACGATGGGCATCTCCACCCCGTGCTGTTGTGCCAGCGCCATCACGGCGGGTGCACTCTTGGCGCCCTCCGCTACCATGAACATCTCGGCGCTGATGGTGGCCATGCTCTTGCCGCGGCCCAGTTCCAGGCCGACGTGGCGATTGCGGCTCTGCGGGCTGGTGCAGGTGGCGATCATGTCGCCCATGCCCGCGAGTCCGCCAAAGGTCTCCGGCTTGCCGCCCATGGCGCAGCCGAGGCGGCTGATTTCGGCCAGGCCGCGGGTGATCAGCGCGGCCCGGGTATTGTCTCCGGCGCCGAGGCCGTCGCCCATCCCCACTGCAATGGCAATGATGTTCTTCAGCACGCCCCCCAGCTCACAGCCCACCACGTCGGTGTTGGTGTAGACCCGGAACAGGCCGCTGGAAAACAGGCACTGCAGCTCGCGGACGATAATGGCGTCTTCCATGGCGATGACGCTGGCCGCCGCCTGACCCGCCATGATCTCCCGCGCCAGGTTGGGGCCGGTGAGTACCCCCACCGGGTGCCCGGGCAGTACATCGGCGATGATCTCGGTCATGCGCATGCGGGTATCCAGCTCCAGCCCCTTGGTCAGGCTGATGACCGGGACCCAGGGCCGGATGTGCTCGCGCACCTGCTCCAGTACGCTGCGGAAATTCTGCGACGGGACGCCCATGACAATAACATCGGCGCCCGCCACGGCCTCGCCGATATCCGCCGTGGCCCGCAGCTTCTCCGGCAGGCGGGCGCCAGGCAGGTAGGTTTCGTTGCTGTGCCGGGTGTTGATTTCCCGCACCGTTTCGGCGTTGCGTGCCCACAGGGTGGCCGGGGCGTTGCGTGCCACCAGCGCGGCGACGGTGGTGCCCCAGGAGCCGCCCCCGAGGAGGCCGACCTTGAGATTGTTCATGACAGGGGTTCCTTGAATCGATCGCGGCCGGTCAGGCCGATCGCGCGGATCACTTCCAGCCTGCGTTTCAGTTCCCTCAACTGGCGGGCCAGCTGCTGCCGCCGCTCGCCCTGTTCAGCGCCGCTGCCGCTGGTCAGGCCGCGGTGCTGCAGCATCTGGAAGCCGTTGCGGAACAGCAGCTTGCCGATGGAGGACTCGCTGCTGATACGGCGCTGCAGGTAAAGCTGCCGGCCCAGCTTCAGCGCTTCGCCTACGCAGGCCTGTTCTTCCATGCCCTGGTCCGCAGGCAGCCTCGCGGCCAGGTCGGAAACCACGGAATAGGCTTCCACGTAGGTGAGCAGGGTGACATGGGCAACCAGCGGGGTCATGCCCAGCAGCAGCTGGGTGAAACCGCCGGGCGTGGTTTCCGGGAGCGACTCCCAGCCCGGGTTGTAGCGGGCCAGCTCCTCGCGGATCTCCCGATGGAATTCGGCCGTGGGGGCGTAGAAAAACTCGAACTTGAACAGGTCGCGCAATGCGTCGACCTCTGCCCAGAATACCTCCAGGGCCTGCGCTTCGCCGACTTCGGTGGCTTTCACCAGTGCCAGCTCGATGATCGCCTTGTTGACGAAAAAGTGAATGACCGTGTTGCGGTAGTAGCTGGCCACCGGGTGCTGCTCCAGGGCGATGCCGTAGACGATTTCGGGGCCCTGGTCGTAGCGGGTCACGATACCCTCGTTGATCATGATGCCGAGCAGTCCGTCGATGTGCTCGGCGTAGGAGCGGTCGAAGTCCGCGGAAATGCGCAGTTGCCGCGCCTCGGCCCAGGCCAGCAGGGCCCGCAGCTCCTCGATTACCTCCGCCTCGGTGAGCGCCTTGGGCGCGGCGCCCAGCAGGCTCATGGTCACCAGTGAGGGGAAGGTGATGGGGGTGACCCGGTTGGCCTCCACGGCCACCTCGAAGGCGATCTTCGACAGGGCCAGGCTGTCGTCAGGCTCCGGGGCTTTTTCGAGCACCACGGGCCGGCCGATATCCATGTAGATCTTGCCCATGGGCCGGGCCAGGCTGCGCACGTAGCCGATAAACCAGCGCAGGGACTCGGCGCCCTTGCCGCGCCCGGTCTGCTCGGTGGCGTATTCCTCCACATCCCGGATCAGGTCATAGCTGATGGAGATGGGGATGATGTGGATGTTCCGCGCATCGGTGGCGTGGCAGGCCTCCAGGACATATTTGAGCAATCCGTAGCGCGGCGGCATCAGCTTGCCCAGGCGCGAACGGGTACCCTCGAAGGACCAGTTCATCGGGAACCGCTTTTCCATCAGGTAGCCGATGTAGTGGCGCAGGGTCAGTTTGTACAGCGCGTTGTCGCTGAAGCTGCGCTTGATAAAGATGCCGCCCGCCCGGCGCACCAGGAAGCCGATGCCGGCGAAATTGATGTTCGCGCCCCCGAACATGTGCGGCATGGGGAAGTCGTTGTCATACAGGACCTTGGGGACCACCATACCGTCCAGGTAGGTCTTGTGGGTCCACAGCAGCATCGAGGGGTGGTCGCGGACAATCTGCCGCATCTCCTCGATCGCCGCCGGGTCGCAGACGATCTTGCGCTCGTAACCGAGGCGCAGGCAGAACCCGCAGAAGCTCGCCCAGACGTCCAGCCAGAAGGTGCCGGGAATCGAGATCATCTCCTTCATGTAGGCCGATGCTTCTTTGAGCAGCGCACCCCGACTGCTGCCCTGTTCTTCCGCCAGCCGTTTCAGGGCCTCGTTGTAGCTGCGATTGGCGCGCAGGCTCTCCGCCACGTAGCGCGGCACCTTGTAGCGCCCACCCTGCAGGCGGCGCTCGGCGATATCCAGTACCACCGCGGCCTGGCGGGCGACAAAAATGCTGAACGCCCGGGTATCCGCGGCGCTGTCCTCGGCGTATTTGGCCAGGTAGCGGCCGCGCA
>JBFHFJ010000323.1:0-3564 GCA_041583655.1 Haliea sp.
TCGGAGCCGGAATTGGTAAAGAATACGTAGTCGAGCCCCTCCGGGGTCAGCGCCTTGATCCGGTTGGCCAGCTCAAAGGACTTCGGGTGCCCGTACTGGAAGGCCGGGGCATAGTCCAGAGTGGTCAGCTGCCGGTGCACGGCCTCGGCAATCTCCGGGCGGTTGTGGCCTGCACCACAGCACCAGAGGCCGGACAGGCCATCCAGCACCCGACGGCCATCGTCGTCGATGAAATAGGCACCTTCGGCAGCCACGATCATGCGCGGATCGCGCTTGAACTGGCGGTTGCCCGTGTAGGGCATCCAGTGGGATTCCAGCTGTTCCCGGGTCAGTTTCTGGCTGGCAGGCATAAAGGTCATGACACGTTTCCTGAGGGCTGTGGTGCGCATTCTAGGCCCCTCGCAACGTTGCATAAATTATTATCTATCACTATAAACATTCATTATCATGAAACATTTTCCAGCCACCACCGGGGGCGCAGCCATGTCTCGCAAAGCCCTGCTGGGCACCGTCACCGACAACGACCTGCGCCTGCTGCGGGTGTTCCGCGCCGTGGTCGCCTGCGGCGGCTTCGCTGCCGCGGAACTGGAGCTGAACATCAACCGCTCCACCATATCGCGCCATATCAAAGACCTGGAGACCCGCCTTGGTTTCACGCTTTGCCGGCGGGGCCGGGGGGGCTTTGCCCTCACCGACGAGGGCGCACAGTTTTATGGCGCGGCGCAGAAGGTCATGTCTGCGCTGGAGGACTACCAGCACGACGTCAACGACATCAACCAGCGCCTGACCGGCTCTCTGGCGATCGCCATCTTCGACAAGACCGCCTCCAACCCCACCTGCCGTATCGACCGCGCCCTGGCGCTGTTTGACCAGCGGGCGCCGGGGGTTCACCTGCAGATCCACGTCGAACCGATCAACGCCATTGAGCGCGGCGTGATCGAAGGCCGGTTTCACCTCGGTATAATTCCCGACCACCGCCCCTCCAGCACTCTCAGCTACCACCCTCTGTTCGACGAGCAAATGTACCTGTACTGCGGGTCGGGCCATCCGCTGTTCCCACGTGCGGGCACGGCGCTGGAGGACAGCGAGATCCTGGCCAGCAAATACGTCGGCATCGGCTATCACTCCCCCAACATGGAGGTCACCCGCCAGCGCGGCCAGCGCCGCGACGCGACCGCCTGGGACCAGGAGGCGGTTGCCCATCTGGTGCTGTCGGGCCGCTACCTGGGGTACCTGCCCCAGCACTACGCCGACGGTTTCGTCAGCGCCGGGCGCATGCGCCCTCTGGCCAGCGACAGGTTCCAGTACGTGTGCCAGTTCAGCGCGATCCTGCGCCAGTCACCGCCGCCCAGCCGGGTGGTGGCGACGTTGCTGGAGGCGTTGGTGGAAGTACACTCTGAGGGCTGACCGGCCCCCGGGATTCGCGGCCCGCAGCGTGCCCGCCAGCGGCGAACACAACACCGACGGCAGAACTGCCAACCAGCCGGTGCATCTCACCGAACCTGTCCGCCAGGCCAACAGTGACCTGATCCCCTGAAGACAGCAAGGCGAGTACGCCGGTGACATCCCCGGAGCCCCGGAATCGCTGCCAACCACTCAGCAGGCGCTGCCGCAGCCTGGAAGGGGTCAATGTCTGACCCACGAAATAGGTGTGGAAACTGTGCTGGCTCTTCTTGTCACCAGCCCTGGTCCACACCATTTCCGTGAACTCAACACAGCCGGTGGCACCGCACTGCCGGTGGTTGTGCGTGGCCGAATGACGCCAGCCCTCCCCCGTCGGGCGCACCACCACGGCCTCCGGCATGCGTCCGGCACCGGTGACGCTGGCATGGAGCCGCGCTGTCAGCTCGGGCGACAGCGGTAGCTCAAGAATGCCTTCCCCGGCTTCGCCAATCCAGTGGCTGTCCCGGTAATGGACGGCGAGATCACGCAACGGCGTGTCCGCATCGCCGGCCCGGGCAGCTGTCGCGGGAACAAACCACTGGAAGGAGCCGACGATCAGGAAAACCAGGGCACCCGCAACAGCCGGCGCGTAGCTGGCACCCGGCCCTTGTGGATGCACGCCCGGCGGCCGGGAGCTGTGCAAAACCTCACCCGGTACACGGTGGGCCAGATAGAGCAGTACACCGAGCACGAGAAACAGCAATACCAGCTGGATATCACCGTGGCCCTCCAGACCCATTTGGCGGCCCTGCAGATAGTCCTGGGTGACGATCGTGCATACCCGCACCGCATTGCTGAGGATGGCAATCAGTCCAGCCAGGGCAGCGAAGGCCAGTACTCGCGCGAGAGAGCGATAGAGCATCGCAGCAAAACTGTAGCCGAGGAACCCGGCGAGGGTGAACGTCGCCAATCCGGAGCAGGCGTCGATCACCACGTAACGGTGCTTGCCGATATAGACAGTGTACCCCTCGCGACTGAACGGCAGATCCACGCCCAGTGCAAACCACTCGATCCAGCGTACCGTCAATTCCCGCAGTATCGGTTGCAACAGGTCTCCACTGGGCACGGCCAGAAACAGCAGCAGCATGACCGGCAGCAGACCGCGGTAAGTGCGCCAACCCAGCGTACAGAGGAGAACACCCTGAAGCGCCAGCACCAGCGAGAGGTGCTGCCCGAGGCGAATATCGACCAGCGACGCGAGCACCCAAAGTAGTGACGCGCAGGCCACCAGTGGCAGCCCCGCCAGGCCCGGAGCGGGGCCCGTCTCAACCAGTACCTCGCGGTGGTGCCAGCCCAGCAGGTAAACGAACGTGGGCAGTACTAGCCATGCGTATCGGTAAGGGTCTGCGGTAGTCCAGATTCGCAGTAAGTCCTGCACCGCGGGCCACATTGCCACCAGCACGAGCAGCGCGCCGGCGCCGCCGACAAGCAGCGGGCCGCGCCACTGAACAATATCCACCGGTTCCCCAGCCCTCGGGGATGCCTGGCTCGGGGGGATCACCGTATCGCCGCCGGCCTTGTATTCCAGTGGTTGCAGCAAGGCCGCAGCCAGAGTCGTATCGGCCGGCCCGCGGAACTGGCCCAGGCCCAGGCGTTCGACGCGAACCACACAAGGATCGCTATAGGTGCCGAACACACGGTCCCACACCGAGAGTATGCTGCCGTAGTTGGAATCGGTCTGGGGCTGATAGTCAGAATGGTGGACCCTGTGCACGGAGGGCGTTACCAGCCAGTAGCGCAGATATCGATCCATGCTCTCGGGCAAGGTCAGGCTGGTATGGGTATACAGCGCGCTCACGGTGCCGCAGAGCAGGTAGATTCCCAGGGCGACCGGCGCAAAACCCATCGAGAACAGCAGGATCAACATGACGACCGTGGTAAAGACGGACTCCAGGGGATGGTGGCGCTGACCGGTGGTCACATCCATCCCGGTGTCACTGTGATGTACCAGATGCAGGCGCCACAACAGGGGGACCTCGTGCAGAAGTCGGTGCTCCCAGTAGCGCCAGAAATCGAGCAGCAGGAACACCAGGACGACTTCCACCCCGACCGGCAGGTTCAGATCGGCAATCAGGCCGCCATCCAGATCGGCAGCCACGCTGGCTAGATCCCCGCCCACGA
>JBFHFJ010000324.1:0-3490 GCA_041583655.1 Haliea sp.
CCCGTGTAGATCAGGGTGTTGATCCCCAGCAGTTCACCCCGGGCATTGATCAGCGCGCCGCCGGAGTTTCCCAGGTGAATGGTGGCGTCGGTCTGGATGTAGTCCTCATACACTGACAACTGCAAGCCATAGCGGCCGAGGGCGGAGACAATCCCCTGGGTGACCGAGTGCCCGAAGCCCAGTGGATTGCCGATGGCGAGCACCACGTCACCGACTCGGGCGGTGTCGGAATCCGCGATGGAAATGGGCTGGAGATCGGGCAGTTGCACCTGCAGGACCGCAAGATCAGTGGCCGGATCCGTACCGATGACCACGGCGTTGGCCGAGCGACCATCGTGTAACAGGACCTGGATCGCGTCGGCTTCGTCAATGACGTGGTTGTTGGTGAGGATGTGGCCCTCTTCGGTCATGATCACGCCGGAGCCCAGTGAACGCTCGATGCGCTGGCGCTGCGCCGGGGGGGTGTCGAGGCGCCGGAAGAGCATTTCGTCGCGCAGCGGGTTGCTGCGGGACTGCACCAGTTTTGCCGTGTAGATGTTGACGACCGCGGGGGTGGCGCTGCGCACGGCGGGGGCGTAGCTGGCGGTGGCGCCACCGGCGCTGACCGCCGCGGGGCGCGGCAGCACCCAGCGATCCAGGATCAGCAGCGCCGCCAGCAGGCCGGCGATGGCAGGCCAGATCATAAAACGCAGGCTGTTGATCATAGAGCAGGGGCCGTGTGTCGATTCGCGACTGCATTGTATATGATGGCGGGCGATACAGCAGCTCCGAACCCGCCACCACCTTTAGCCGGAAGTGCGTTATGCCCGTCGATCTCCAACAACTGGTCACCTACACCGATGAGCTCCTGCAGGCGAGCCGCTTCAGCGATTACTGCCCGAATGGCCTGCAGGTCCAGGGGCGTCCCCGGGTGCAGCGCATTGTCAGCGGTGTAACCGCATGCCAGTTATTGCTGGACGCCGCCGCGAGCCTCAGTGCAGACCTGGTTCTGGTTCATCACGGTTTCTTCTGGCGGGGCGAGGCGCAGCCGGTGGTGGGCATGAAGCGTCGTCGCCTGGGCACCCTGCTGGAACATGACATCAGCCTGCTGGCCTATCACCTGCCGCTGGATGCCCATCCTGAGCTCGGCAACAATGCGCGTCTCGGGGCCCTGCTCGGGATTGCGGAGCCGGAGGATATGGGCGCCGGCAGTCCGGAGTCCGTGGGTAGTGTGGGGCGCTTGCCGCAACCCCTGCGGGCCGGGGACCTGGTCGCGCGGCTGGAGGAGCTGACCGGGCGCGCGCCACTGCACATTGGCGACCCGGACCAGCCGGTGCAGCGCATTGCCTGGTGTACCGGCGCTGCCCAGTCCTACATTGGCGCCGCGGTCGCCGCGGGCGCGGACCTGTTCCTGACCGGGGAGGCCTCGGAGCAGACGGTGCATATCGCGAGGGAGGAGGGCATGCACTTTGTCGCCGCGGGCCACCACGCTACCGAGCGCTACGGGGTCCAGGCCCTCGGTGAGCACCTTGCGCAGCGCTTCGGTCTGGAGCACCGGTTTGTGGATATCGACAACCCGGTTTGAGTCGTGGACTCAGGCTTCGGTGTCCCGGGCCTCGCGGTTGCGCGCGCGCTCAATCCCGAACTCCTCGTTGAGCATGCCTTTTTCTTCGGGTGATGTCTTGGGTGCATAGTCCAGCGGGGGCTGGATGCGGGCGAGGTGTGCGGGGATTTCCGCGTCGTCGGAGCGGCCCTGGAGCCGCTCCAGCGAGACCGGGCCGCGTTCATGGCACAGGGCTTCGGCACCCGTGGCCAGGTGGTTGTGTACATTCCGGTAGCTGTCGGTCAGGGTGTTGAGCAGCGCCGCGGTCTGGGTGAAGTGCTCTACGACCTCTTCCTCGTAGGCACGTTTGTCCTGGGTGAGCTGGTCCAGCTTGCGCTCGGTCTCGCGCAGACGCTGTCCATCATCGGATGTGCGGCGGCCCAGCAGCATGCCCAGGCCCAAACCAATCAGGAGTGCAATGGCGCCGGTGGCGACAAGTATCGTCATACTATACACGGGATTTCCTCTAGCCAGCGATAGGGGCCCGCCAAGTATACCGGGACCTGGGGGGCAGGTCTTGTTTCGTTGCGCTTTCGGCGAGAAATGGCCCCGCAGCAGTTGCCCCACTGGTTGCCAAGGACCCGGGGCATCGTTAGAGTGTGCCGCCGACATTATCGCCAGACTCTGACCGGATATCCGCTTGAGCCAGACTTTACCCAGCCCCTGGCAACGCTACCAGGCCGACCTGCAACGGGAGGGTTTTTCCCGCGACCCCGCCCAGGAGGCGGCGGTGCGCCTGCTGCAGGACCTGTATGAGCGCCTGCTGGCCCGGGAGGCACGGCGCCGGCCCTGGTGGCGGTTCTGGCAGCAGCCGGTGCAGGAGCCCGAGCAGGGGCTCTATCTGTGGGGCGGAGTCGGCCGCGGCAAGACTTACCTGATGGACACCTTTTTCGAGTGCCTGCCCATGGAGGCCAAGCTGCGGGTGCATTTCCACCGCTTCATGCAGCGGGTGCACGCGGAGTTGAAGCAGCTCGGCGGGGAGAAGAACCCTTTGTTGCTGGTCGCTGACCGGCTCGCAGCCGAGGCCGGCGTGATCTGCTTCGATGAGTTCTTCGTCACTGATATAGCAGATGCGATGATCCTGGGGGGGTTGATGGAGGCCCTCTTCGCCCGCGGCGTGACCCTTGTCGCCACGTCCAATATCGAGCCCGCCCACCTGTACGAGAACGGCCTGCAGCGGCAGCGCTTCCTGCCCGCCATTGCCCTGCTGGAGCGTTATACGCGGGTGGTGAACGTGGATGCGGGGATAGACTACCGCCTGCGCACCCTGGAGCAGGCCGAGCTTTATCACTATCCCCTCGACGAGGGCGCTGACCTCAGCCTGCGGCAGAGCTTCGAGCGCCTGGCGCCCCATCCGGGTCACCCCGGCGAGAGCCTGCTGATCAATGGCCGCCAGATCCGCAGTCGCAGCCTGGCGGACGATGTGGTGTGGTTCGATTTCAGCGAGCTCTGCGGCGGGCCGCGCTCCCAGAATGACTACATAGAGCTGGCCAGGATTTTCCACGCGGTGGTGCTGTCGGGGGTGCCCGCTCTCGGTGTCGGCAATGAGGACGCGGCGCGCCGCTTTATCAACCTGGTGGATGAGTTCTACGACCGTAACGTAAAACTCGTCATGGCAGCTGACAGACCCCTGTCCGGCCTGTATGATGGCCGTCGCCTGCAGTTCGAGTTTCAGCGCACTGTGTCCCGCTTGCAGGAAATGCAGTCCCACGAATACCTGGCCAGGGAGCATCGTCCCTGACATCGAGATCCTGTGGTACAGCTTGGTGGCGGCCCTGGCGGCGGGGCGCCGGCAATCGTTATTTTTGAGCTTGAAAAGCCGGGTGCGAAGCAGTAGTATTCGCGCTCTCGAAATTGGAGCCCTCCAAGAGGCGTTTATTCATGAAAACTTTTAGTGCCAAAGCCGAA
>JBFHFJ010000325.1:0-3485 GCA_041583655.1 Haliea sp.
GATCAGCATGCGGCGCAGGCGGGTGTGGTCCGGCGGGTCCATGTTCAGCATCATTTGCCGGACATAGGCGAGATCGTCGGCTGTTGCCGGGTCGCGCAACTGGGTACCGCCCAGCTGCGAGGAAAAGATTTTCGCGCTCTTGAGCGCCTGCTGGCACTCGGCGTGGCGGGTGACAAACCAGAACCCCTTGCCACCTGGCCACTGGGGCAGCTGGTGCTCTTCCACCCACACCAACGGCCCCTGCGCCCGCAGGGTGGACAGTTCCGCAAAAGGCACTGCCTGTTCGTAGACCAGTGGATCGTAGACGAACTCGAGCTTCGACTGATCCATTGCCGTCATCCCGGGAACTCCTGTTCCATGGTTATTGCCCGCTGCCGCAGCTTGCCCAGAAGATACATGAAATCACGGTACTCACTGACCGACAGGCACTCCAGCAGCTCCCCTTCCCAGGCCAGCGCGCGAGGCACCAGATCGCCATACAACGCCAGGCCCGCCGCTGTCAGGGCGAGGTCTCGCGCCCGGTTGTCGACTTCCTTGCGGCGCTGGACGATCAGGCCGCGGGCAGTCAGGCTCTTCACCGCCCGGGACACCTTGCTCTTTTCCATGCCCGTGGTGGTGACAATCTGCGTGGCATTGAGCACGCCGTGTTCAGCCAGGTTGGCCAGTACGCGCCATTCGGGGACACTCAGACCGTACTCCCCGGCATAGATACGGGACAGCCCGGTACTGATCCGGTCCGCCAGGTTGTTGACCAGATAGGGCAGGAAGCTCTCGAGTTGCAGCTCCCGCCGCGCCGGCTCAACCATCTGCCTGCTCTCCACGCAGCATCAATCCTGGAGCTGGTCCCAGACTTCCTGGTCGCGTTCTGCGGTCCAGATCCGCGGCCAGTCGATGCCTTCAAATTCGTCCCACAGGCGCTGCACATCAAAGGGCAGGCAGTGCTCGAAGATGGGCCAGCGACCAAATTTGGGCTCGAGATGAACGTGGGTGGCCTCGAAGGCCTCCTTCAGGCTACCGCCGGCCCGATGTACCTCGCCCACCTTGGCGATCATGCCCTCAAGGAACCCGCGTGTCTGCTCGATCGCCGCATCCACCGCCGCCCGCCCTTTCGCCGTCGCGCCGCGACCACCGATAAGGGTTTCGGCGCCAAAGGCCTTGACCCGGTCCAGCGTGCCCGTGGACCAGTCAAAGTGAAACGCATCGCCGGTATACAGCGCCGCTTCGGCCTCCACCAGGTCACCGGCGAAGAGGATCTTGTGCTTCGGCAGCCAGGCGCAGATATCACCTGCGGTGTGGCCGCGCCCGCAGTACTGCAGCACCAGGTCGCCGCGGTCCCCGCCCAGGGGTATCTCCAGGCGGTCGTTGAACACGATATCCGGATGGGTCAGGCCGGGAATACCCTCGGGCTCCCGGAACAGGCGCGGCATGCGCCCGAACTCACTGTCCCAGTCCTGTTGACCGCGCTCGTTGATCAGGAAGCGGGTCTGCTCGTGGGCAATGATGGATTCGGCTTCGAATGCGGATGCCCCAAGAACACGCACCGCATGATAGTGGGACAGCACCAGGTATCGGACCGGCTTGTCAGTGTGCTCGCGCAGTTTGGCCAGCCAGTCGAGGGCGGCACGGGGAGTCGCGCGGGCCTCGAAGGCGACCACGAAGTCCTCGCCTTCAATAGCACCAATATTGGGGTCGCCCTCCGCGGTCAGTGCGTAGACACCGTCCGCGAGGACTTCCAGGGTTTCCACTTTCTCGCCCAGATCGGCGGAGGATGCAAACGGTTTCTTGGCCATGAGTACTCGTCCTTTCAGTCACATATTGGAGCGAACATACCACACACTAGTTGCATAGCCAACTTTAATTAATTGTCAGATACACCCAACAATACAAAACAAGCTTATATTTAAAGAGCTATTTTCTGTTGTAAGCAAACCGCCTATCCGTTATATTTACTCTCGTTTGCAACTATAAGCAAGACCAGCCCCCGGAGGACGCGGATCATGGCGAGCACCTACACCAACCCGGAGTACCCCTATCGCAGGAGCCCCGACCAGGATGCCGCCGCACCGGTGCACCACCCGGTGATCATCGTTGGCGGGGGCCCCGCCGGCCTTGCGGCGGCCATGGATCTGGCGCTCCAGGGCGTCAATTCCGTCGTCCTGGATGACAACAACACCGTGAGCGTCGGCTCCAGGGCGATCTGTATCGCAAAACGCACGCTGGAGATCTGTGACCGCTACGGCTGCGCCCGCCCGATGATCGACAAGGGCGTGATCTGGAAGCATGGCCGGGTTTACTTCGGCGAAGAGCAAATCTACGAGTTCGACCTGCTTCCCGAGCAGCACCACAAGATTCCCGCCTTCATCAACTTGCAGCAGTACTATTTCGAAGAGTACATGGTCGACCGCTGCCGGCAGCTGCCTCAAATCGACCTGCGCTGGCTGCACAAGGTGACAGAGGTCGAAAGCAGCGCCAGCCGGACCGACATCGTGGTCGATACCCGGGATGGCCCCTATCGCCTCAGCTGTGACTACCTGCTGGTCGCCGATGGCGCCAACAGCCCGATCCGCGAATCCCTGGGCCTGGAGAGCAAGGGGCAGATATTCGAGGACCGTTTCCTCATCGCGGATATCGTCATGGAAGCGGAGTTTCCCGCAGAGCGCCGCTTCTGGTTCGATGCACCCTTCCACCCGGGCCAGTCCACCCTGCTGCACAAACAGGCGGATAACGTCTGGCGAATCGACTTCCAGCTTGGCTGGGACGCAGATCCTGAGGAGGAAAAGAAACTAGACAACATCCGGCCGCGAGTTGAAGCCATGCTGGGCAAGGAACGTAAATGGGAGCTGGAGTGGGCCAGCGTCTACACCTTCCGCTGCCGCAAGATGGACTCCTTCATTCAGCAACGGGTGGTATTCATGGGCGATGCCGCACACCAGGTTTCCCCGTTCGGCGCCCGCGGTGCCAACGGTGCCTTGCAGGGTGTCGAGAACCTGTGCTGGAAGCTGGCGGCGATTCTCGACGGGCGCGCGCCGGCCTCGCTGCTCGCCACCTACGATACCGAACGCCAGCACGGGGCTCGGGAAAACATCCTGCATTCCACGCGGGCTACCGATTTCATGACTCCCAAGAATGCGGTTACCCGGCTGTTCCGGGACACCGTGCTGGAGCTGGCCCGCGACTATCCCTTTGCCCGCAGCCTGGTCAACAGCGGCAGGCTGTCGACGCCCTGCTCCTACGACGACAGCCCCCTCAACACACCCGATCTGGCTGAGTTCAGCGAGCGCATGCACCCGGGTTCGGCCTGCCTCGATGCTCCGGTTACCAGCCTCGACGGTGGACAGCAATGGCTTCTGGAGCGCCTGGGCAACCGGTTCATGCTCCTGCTTTACGGTGCAACCGGGGAAACAGTGGACCAGCAGCTAGAAACCGCCCTGGACTCCCTTGCGCGCGAGGGCAATCACACAGGAGTGCTGCGAATCCTTCCCGGC
>JBFHFJ010000326.1:0-3443 GCA_041583655.1 Haliea sp.
GAGCTGGAGCTGTGGTTTGCCTCCACCGCCGGGCCATTGCAGGTGGTTATCGACGGCGAGCGCAGCGTTTTTTTCCTGGCCGCCACGGAGGCGGAGCAGCACAGTGGTCTGCTCGCGCTGCATTCCGGGATCGAGGTGGTGCCAGTCGACCTGAAGAGCTTCCGCCTGCAACCGGTGGTCGCAGTGTACAGCCGCAGCTATCGCCAGGCCCGGCAGCTCGCTGACCAGCTGCGCGAGCGAGGTGCCGAACCCCTGGAGTCGGATATCAACCCCGCGGACCGTTTCCTAATGGAGCGTTTCATTGCCGGGGGGGCCTGCATCGCGGGTGTCCCGGTCAACTGCGGTGCTTTCACCCGAATGCAGGAGGCGGCGCTGCGCCCGGCGTCCCTGCGCACCGGGCTAAGGGTGCTGTCATTCGACATCGAAACCGCGATGGAGGGCCTGTATGTATACTCCATTGCGGTTCACGGCACTGGGCCCGATGGCGAACACCGGCAGGTATTTATGCTTGGCGAGGACGCGTCGGGTGAACATGTCACGCCATCGCCAACGCAGCTGGCCCTGCTGGAGGCTTTTCTGCAGTTCGTGGCGCGCTACGACCCCGACGTTCTGGTGGGTTGGAACGTGGTCAATTTTGACACCTGGTACTTGCAGCGCCTGGCGGACAGCCTGGGTGTGCCCCTGGGGTTGGGCCGTGCGAGCGCGCCGGTACAGTGGAGGGAGCTCGACGAGGACGGCGAACGGCGCACGGCAAGGGTGCCGGGGCGTCTCTTGCTCGACGGTATCGAACTGCTACGGGCAGCGTTTTACCGCTTTGACAGCTTTTCTCTGGAAGCGGTATCTCGGGAGCTGCTGGGCGAGGGCAAGCTGCTGCATGGCAACGATCGCGGCGAGGAGATCGGACGCCTGTTCCGGGAAGACAAGGCCCGACTGGCGTCCTATAACCTTCGAGACTGTGAACTGGTGTCCAGAATTTTCGCCGAGACCCGTTTGCTGGATTTCGCCCTGGCCCGCAGCGTCATGACCGACCTGAACCCGGATCGCCTCGGCGGCTCGGTGGCCTCATTCGATAATCTCTACCTGCCGCGGCTGCACCGGGTCGGCTTTGTGGCGCCCAACGCCAGTACCGATCACAGTGCGAGCCCCGGCGGCTTCGTACTTGAGTCCCAGCCAGGCATTTACGACCACGTGCTGGTGCTGGACTTCAAGAGCCTCTATCCCAGTATCATCCGCACCTTCGCCATCGACCCGTTGGGGCTGGCACTGGGCCTGTACGGTGAACTGAAGGAGAGCGACACCGTGGAGGGCTTTGCGGGCGCTCGTTTCGCCCGCACAGGCCATATCCTGCCAGCCTTGATAAGCGCACTCTGGGAGCAGCGTGACGCGGCCAAGGCCGCTGCGGACGGGCCGCTGTCCCAGGCCATCAAGATCATCATGAATTCTTTCTACGGCGTACTCGGCAGTCCCGGCTGTCGCTTCTTCGATCCCCGTCTGGCCAGCAGTATCACCCGCCGTGGCCACGAGATTCTGTTGCGTACCCGCGAGCGAATCGAGGAGGGCGGCCACCGTGTCATTTACGGCGATACTGATTCAGTGTTTGTCTGGATCGCTGATGCGCGCAGCGACGCGGAGGCAGAACAGGCTGGCAGGTCCCTGCAGGAGGACCTGAACAGCTGGTGGCGGGAGCGGTTACAGCAGGAGTTCGGGCTGGTCAGCGCGCTGGAGCTGGAGTTCGAAACCCACTACCGCCGGTTCCTGATGCCCACCATCCGCGGCTCTGAGAAAGGCAGCAAGAAGCGTTACGCCGGGCTGGTGGGAAGCGGAGCGAGCCAGCGGCTGGTGTTCAAGGGGCTGGAGAGTGTGCGCAGCGACTGGACCCGGCTGGCGCGGGATTTCCAGGAGGAGCTGTACCGGCGGGTCTTCCTCGGGGAGCCCTGGGAGGACTATGTCCGCGGTATAACCACCGAACTGCTGGCAGGGCGTTTCGATACGGAGCTGGTGTATCGCAAGCGCCTGCGGCGCCGGCTGGACGATTACCAGCGCAACCTGCCGCCGCATGTGCAGGCGGCGCGCCGTTACTCCGAAAGGGGGTTGCCAGCGCCGCGCCGCGGTGACTGGGTGGAGTATGTAATCACCACCATCGGGGCGGAACCTGCCGCTGCACCCAGTGCACCGCTGGATTACGAGCACTACGTCGAGCGACAGCTGGAGCCAGTGGCGGATGGTATCCTGGGCTTGCTGGGGACCTCCTTCAGCGCCGTGACCGGCCGTCAGATCGACCTGTTCTGAGTTGGTGCCCGTTCACGCGGGGGTGACACTAGTCGCCAAAGAACTCCGCCCGCAATGCCGGGTAGTCCGCCGCCGGCAGCCGCGGCCCGAAATTCGCCACCACGCGACCTGCCGCAAGGCTCGCAAAACGCCCGGCGGAGGCGTAGCCCTCGCCGCGGCCAAGGGCGTAGAGGAAGGCTCCGGCGAACATGTCGCCGGCACCGTTGGTGTCCACCGCCTGCACCCGGTGCGGAGGTATCTCCTCCAGCTGTTCGCCGTCCCAGGTGATCGCGCCATCGGCGCCGCAGGTGATGACGAAGCTGCGGGCGACCGGTTTCAGCCGTTCAATGGCGACGTCCAGGCGCTCTGTGCGTCCCCAGCACAGGGCCTCGTCCCGGTTGCAGAACACCAGGTCCAGCCGGGTGCCGATGATAGCCTGCATGCCTTCGCGAAAGTATTCGACCATGCCGGGGTCGGAGAAGCTGAGCGAGGTCTTGACCCCGGACGCCTCCGCCAGCTCGCGGGCGCGGATGGCCGCGGCGCGACCGGTATCCGAGGTCACCAGATAGCCCTCGATATAGAGGTATTCGGACGCGGCCAGTGCGGCCGGGTCAAGCTGCTCGATCGAGAGCGTCTCACTGATGCCGAGAAAGGTATTCATGCTGCGCTCGGCGTCCGGGGAAATCAGGACCAGGCATTTGCCGGTAGTGCCCGAAGGGCGCCCATTGGCCATGCTGTGGTCGACGCCGGCCGCCTCAAGGTCGCGGACATAGATGACGCCATCCGGGTCATCGGCGACCTTGCAGCTCATGAAGGTGGGGGCGCCGAATTGGGCTGCAGCGATCATCGAGTTGCCCGCGCTGCCGCCGCTGGCGTGGCTGGCTTTCACCAGGTGGCCCTGCAGCTGCAGCAGCAGTTCTGCCTGGCGGGCTTCGTCCACCAGGGTCATCAGGCCCTTGTCTACGCCCATGGCGACGAGTTCGTCATCCCGTACCTGGATTTCGGTGTCGACCAGCGCGGCGCCCATGCCGTAGATGGCGTATTTTTTCATTCTCTGTTCGTACTCCAGTGGCCAGCGCGCTATTATCGCTGCCCCCCCACCCATTGCAACCGGGTGTGATGTAAACTGCGAGACCATGGCCAGAACCCGTCGACCTTTTCTCAAACTCTTCCTC
>JBFHFJ010000327.1:0-3429 GCA_041583655.1 Haliea sp.
GGCGCGCATCTTCGAGCAGGAGCGACCCGCCGCCCAGCTCCCGACCAGGGGCGGGCAGACCGCACTCAACTGCGCCCTGGACCTGGCCCGGGAAGGGGTGCTGGAGAAGTTCGGGGTGGAGATGATCGGCGCCACCAAGGAAGCCATCGACATGGCGGAAGACCGCCAGCTGTTCGACAGGGCGATGAAGCGTATCGGCCTGGAAACACCGCGCGCGGCACTGGCACACAGCATGGAAGAGGCCTTCCAGGTGCTGGACCAGATCGGCTTCCCCTGCATTATCCGGCCCTCCTTCACCATGGGCGGCTCCGGCGGCGGCATAGCCTACAACCGCGATGAGTTCGAGCAGATCTGCACCCGCGGCCTGGACCTGTCCCCGACCAAGGAACTGTTGATCGACGAGTCCCTCATCGGCTGGAAAGAGTTCGAGATGGAGGTGGTGCGGGACAAGAACGACAACTGCATCATCGTCTGCGCGATCGAAAACTTCGATGCCATGGGGGTGCACACGGGCGACTCGATCACGGTGGCCCCTGCCCAGACCCTGACCGACAAGGAATACCAGATCATGCGCAACGCCTCGCTGGCGGTGCTGCGTGAAATCGGTGTCGAGACCGGGGGCTCCAACGTCCAGTTCGGCATGGATCCGAAAACCGGGCGCATGGTCATCATCGAGATGAACCCGCGGGTGTCACGCTCCTCGGCCCTGGCCTCCAAGGCCACCGGCTTCCCGATCGCCAAGATCGCCGCCAAGCTAGCCATCGGCTACACCCTCGACGAGTTGCAGAACGACATCACCGGCGGCGCGACCCCGGCGTCATTCGAGCCCGCCATCGACTATGTGGTCACCAAGATTCCGCGCTTTGCTTTCGAGAAATTCAGTGCCGCGGACCCGCGCCTGACCACGCAGATGAAGTCCGTCGGTGAAGTGATGGCGATCGGCCGCACCTTCCAGGAGTCCCTGCAGAAGGCCCTGCGCGGGCTGGAGGTGGGCTCCGCCGGGTTCGAACACATGATCGACGTGGGGAACCCCGACCTGCGCGAGGAACTGGTGTCGGAACTGAGTAACCCCGGGGCCGACCGCATCTGGTACATCGGCGACGCCTTCCGCGCGGGGATGACGGTGGACGAGGTCTACCAGTACTCCGGGGTCGACCCGTGGTTCCTGATCCAGATCCAGGACATCATCGCCACCGAGGACGCCCTGAAGCCGGTAGCTCTGGCGGAAATCGACCGCGAACGCATGTTCCGCCTCAAGCGCAAGGGCTTCTCCGACGCCCGCCTGGCGGTGTTGCTCGGCGTCAGCGAGCGCGAGCTGCGCAAGCATCGCCACGGCCTCGGGGTGCGCCCGGTGTACAAGCGGGTGGACACCTGCGCCGCGGAATTTGCCTCCGCCACCGCCTACATGTACTCCACCTACGAGGAAGAGTGCGAGGCCGCACCCTCCAGTCGGGACAAGATCCTGGTGCTCGGCGGTGGCCCCAACCGTATCGGCCAGGGCATCGAGTTCGATTATTGCTGTGTGCACGCGGCGCTGGCCATGCGCGAGGATGGCTACGAGGCCATCATGGTCAACTGCAACCCGGAGACCGTTTCTACCGACTACGATACCTCCGATCGCCTGTACTTCGAGCCGGTGACACTGGAAGACGTCCTGGAGATCATCGACCTGGAGCAGCCCAAGGGCGTGATCGTCCAGTTTGGCGGCCAGACCCCGCTGAAGCTGGCGCGGGATCTGGAAGCCCACGGCGTCCCGATCATTGGCACCACCCCGGACGCGATTGACCGCGCCGAGGACCGGGAGCGCTTCCAGCACATGATCCAGAAACTGGATCTGCTGCAGCCGGCGAATACCACGGTGCGCAGTGTGGAGGAGGCCATCGAGGGCGCGGCGCGCATCGGCTACCCGCTGGTGGTGCGCCCCTCCTATGTGCTCGGCGGGCGGGCCATGGAAATCGTCTACCGGGAGGAAGACCTGCTGCGCTACATGCGCGATGCGGTGCAGGTGTCCAACGATGCACCGGTACTGCTGGATTCCTTCCTCAGCGCCGCCATCGAAGTGGATATCGACGCGGTGAGCGACGGCGAGCAGGTAGTGATTGGCGCCATCATGCAGCACATCGAACAGGCCGGCGTTCACTCGGGTGACTCCGCCTGCTCCCTGCCTCCCTATAACCTGGCGCCGGAAGTGCAGGACGCGATGCGCGAGCAGGTCCGGCAGATGGCGCTGGAACTCGGTGTGAAGGGCCTGATGAACGTCCAGCTGGCCTGGCAGGACGACAAGATCTACGTGATCGAGGTCAACCCCCGCGCTTCGCGCACGGTGCCCTTCGTGTCCAAGTGTATTGGCGTTTCCCTGGCCAAGGTGGCGGCGCGCTGCATGGCTGGCCAGAGCCTTGCTTCCCAGGGTTTCACCAAGGAGATCATTCCGCCCTATTACTCGGTGAAGGAAGCGGTGATGCCCTTCAACAAGTTTCCGGGCGTGGACCCCATCCTGGGCCCGGAAATGCGCTCTACGGGCGAGGTCATGGGTACGGGCGATACCTTTGCCGGCGCTTTCGCCAAGGCCCAGCTTGGCGCCGGCGAGCCGCCGCCGCGCAGCGGCACTGCCCTGATCAGCGTGCGCGACGTGGACAAGCCCGGCGCCGTGCGCGTGGCCCGTGAACTGGTGTCCCTGGGCTTCAAGCTGGCGGCCACTGGCGGTACCGCCAACGCGCTGGAAGCGGCAGGGCTGGAGGTGCGCCGGGTCAACAAGGTACTTGAAGGCCGCCCGCATATTGTTGATATGATCAAGAATGATGAAGCGGACCTGATCATCAATACCACGGAGGGCCGGCGCGCCACCACCGATTCGGCGCCCATCCGCGCCAGTGCCGAACAGCACCGGGTGTTCTACACCACGACCCTGGCCGCCGCCGAAGCCATGACCATGGCACTGAAGCTGGAGACGGACAAGACAGTACGCAGGTTGCAGGACCTGCACAGGAGTATCGGTGTATGAGCAAGGTACCCATGACAGTCACCGGTGAGCGCCGCCTGCGGGAAGAGCTGGACAGGCTCAAGCGGGTTGATCGCCCGCGCATTACCCAGGCTATCGCCGAAGCGCGGGAGCACGGTGATCTCAAGGAAAACGCCGAGTATCACGCGGCCCGCGAGCAGCAGAGCTTTACCGAGGGGCGGATACAGGATATCGAGGGCAAGCTGGGCAACGCCCAGGTGATCGATGTCACCAAAATCCCCTGCACCGGCAAGGTGATCTTTGGTGTCACGGTGGACCTGGTGAATACAGAGACCGAGGCGACGGTAACCTACCGGATCGTTGGCGAGGACGAAGCGGACGTCAAGAACAACCTGATTTCCGTCGGGTCGCCCATCGCCCGGGCCCTGATCGGTAAGGAAGAGGGCGATGTCGTGGTGGTCCGCGCGCCC
>JBFHFJ010000328.1:0-3428 GCA_041583655.1 Haliea sp.
CAGCAACAGCAACAGCCACACCGGCATGTCTGTGGCCCCCACCAGCCACTGCCCCATCAGCTCGCTCAGCCCCGAGGCCACGAAGCCGCTGGCCAGGCAGATGCCGCCGGAGAACAGCAGCAGCACGCCCCAGGGTATGCTCACGGCCCGCTCCCAGTCCAACAGGCGTCCACCCTTGCCGTTGGGCAGTACAAACATCACCACTACAGCGAGCAGCGCCACCGAGGCATCGTTGGCCTGGGGCAGGCCCAGCCAGGCCTGCCAACCGCCGAAGGGCTCACCGCGGGTCACCCAGGCAAGGGCGGTGAGGCCAAACACCAGCAACACCCGCTTCTCTTCACTGCGCCAGCGACCGGTATGGGGTAACTCGACGGCCACAGGCCCGGAAAGGTTGCGGGTCAGCAGCAGCGCCATCAGGGGAATCATCACCACCACTACCGGCACCGCCCAGCCCATCCACCGGGTAAAGTTGATCGCCGTCCCCGTGGTCTGCTCGTAAACCTGCATGAAGATCAGGTTGGGCGGAGTGCCGATGGGCGTGCCGATACCGCCGACACTGGCGGCATAGGCCACCCCCAAAAGCAATGGCACGGCCAGCTCCCGGCGCCGGTCCGTTGCCTCCAGCACAGCCAGCGCCACCGGCAATAGCATTAGCGTGGTCGCGGTGTTGGAAATCCACATGCTCAGCGTGGCGGCGGCAATCATGAATCCCAGCACCAGTCGACGCCCGCTGTTGGCACCGACCAGCCGCACCATGCCAATTGCGATGCGGCGATGGGCACCGGAGTGTTCCATGGCCTTGGACAGCAGGAACCCACCCAACAGCAGCAGGATCAGGGGCGAGCCGTAGGCCTGCCCGACCTCCGCCGGCGTCAGCACCCCCAGCAGGGGCAGGAGGGCAATGGGCAACAGGGAAGTGACGGGGATCGGCACCGGTTCGAACACCCACCAGAGCACGCACCAGATCGCCACCATGCCAACGATGGCAATATCGTCGCTGTAGCCCGCGCGCAGCAACAGCAACGCCAGCGCCACCGCCAGTGGCGGCGTACCCCAGAGCAACAGACTGCGCCAGGCGGTCACTCGCTGGCTGCTCCGGGCGCGGGCAGACACAGGCGCCGGTCGCCTATCCGGGAGCCGGGACAAGCCTCGCCCGGGAGAACGGCGGCAGCGGTGGGGGCACGGAGCGATGTTATGCGCATTATCAATCCTCGTTGAGCAGGCTTTGCATCCTGCCCAGCCTCGCGTGTTCTGTAAAGTGGCGGCTCGTTCGCGTTGCGCTAGCCAGAGCGGCACTAGAGCCTGGCGCCCGCAGGCAGTACACTGCCCGGATGGCCCCAGAACTCCCCACCACACTGGTCGACCCATTCCAGCGCCGGATCAGCTACCTGCGCCTGTCGGTCACCGACCGCTGCGACTTCCGCTGTGTCTACTGCATGGCGGAGGACATGCAGTTCGTGCCCAAATCCCAGGTGCTGACGCTGGAGGAGCTGTACCGTGTTGCCGAAGCGGCGGTGGGACTGGGGGTGCGCAAGATCCGCCTCACCGGCGGCGAGCCGCTGATTCGCAACAATATACTTTCCCTCGTCCAGCGCCTGGGCAAGCTCCCCGGCCTGGAAGTGCTGGCGCTGACCACCAATGGCTCGCGCCTCGGCGAACTGGCAGCGCCCCTGTGCGCGGCGGGCGTCAGCCGGGTGAATATCAGCCTCGACAGCCTGCGCCCGGACCGCTTCCGCGAGCTGACCCGGTTCGGCAACCTGGACCAGGTTATCGCCGGGGTTGATGCAGCAGTCGCCGCCGGTTTTGAGCGCATCAAACTCAACGCCGTGATCCTCCGCGGCCGCAATGACGATGAAGTGCTGGACCTGGTGGAATTCGCCCGCCAGCGGGGGACAGACATCGCCTTCATTGAGGAAATGCCGCTGGGGCGCATTGATGAACACAGCCGGGAACTCAGCTTCTGCAGCAGCGCCGAGCTGGAAGCGCTCATCGGCAGCCGTTATCCGCTGCAGCCGCAGGGCGACCCCAGCGGCAGCGCCGGTCCCGCCCGCTACTTCAGCATGGCCGACAGCCGCAGCCGGGTCGGCTTTATTTCACCGCACAGCAACAACTTCTGCCATCTCTGCAATCGGGTACGCGTCACCGTCGAGGGGCGCCTGCTGCTCTGCCTGGGGAATGAACATTCGGCGGACCTGCGGCCGGTACTGCGCGCCGCGGGTTCCAGCCGGGCCGACCTGGAACACGCTATCGTCGCGGCCATGGCATTGAAACCGGAAAAGCACCATTTCACCCACGGCGAGGAACCCGAGATCCTGCGCTTCATGAACATGACCGGCGGCTAGCTGGCTCTACGAGGTATCCACGTGCACACCCAGGACTTTCCACAGCTGGCCTCTATTGAGGTCATTGAGCAGGGCTTCGAGTCCTTCGGCTACATCTGCAGCCCCAAGATAGCAACTGCGGTGTTCCTCGCCTTCCAACTGCGCAAGCCCATCCTGGTCGAGGGCCCGCCCGGCGTGGGCAAGACCGAGCTGGCCAAGACCACTGCGTCCTTGCTGGATGTACCGCTGATCCGCCTGCAGTGCTATGAGGGCCTGGATGAAGCCAAGGCCCTGTACGAGTGGAAGTACGGCAAGCAGCTGCTGTATACCCAGGTACTGAAGGAAAAACTTGGCGACCTGCTGCAGGGTGCCCACGGCCTGGCGGAATCGGTGGAGCGCCTGCACCAGTTCGGCGACATCTTCTACTCCGAACAGTTTCTGGAGCCGCGGCCCCTGCTCAAGGCGATGCAGCAGGAGCGCGGAGCGATTCTGCTGATTGACGAGGTTGACAAGTCAGACTACGAGTTTGAGTCCCTGCTGCTGGAGATCCTCTCGGATTACCAGGTGTCCATTCCTGAAATCGGCACTGTCAAAGCCAGCGTCTCGCCAATGGTGTTCCTGACCAGCAACAATACCCGCGACATCAGCGACGCGCTGAAGCGTCGTTGCCTGCACCTGTACATACCTTTCCCCAGTGTCGAACTGGAGGAACGGATCGTACTCAGCCGGGTGCCGGACATCGACCACCTGTTGCGCCAGCAACTGGTGGCGTTCGTCCATTCCCTGCGCGACCTGGATCTGAAGAAGGCGCCGGCCATTTCCGAAACCATCGACTGGGCCCGCAGCCTGCTCCTGCTGCACGCGCGCGAGCTGGACACGGAAATTGTCCACAGCACACTGAACGTACTGCTCAAGTTCGAGGAAGACATCGACACCGCCAACGCCGGCCTGCGGGACCTGCTGCCCCGGCGCACGGCCTGACGCCAGCAGGCCGCCCGTGCAAAACCATCTGGTCAGTTTCATCCGCCTGCTGCGCAGCCACGATGTCCGGGTATCCCCGGCGGAGACGCTGGACGCCATGGATGTTGCCGCTGTCCTGGGGTACGC
>JBFHFJ010000329.1:0-3396 GCA_041583655.1 Haliea sp.
TTGTACTGGATAACGGTTAATTCGTTGGGTGGCGGCAGCAGGTCTGCATTGGCGTAGAGCGGCATCGCGAGGGCGAGAACTGCGGTGAGCGCTGGCTTGTGGAAAAACGGTTTGAAGGCCATGGTGTCACTCTCCTGAAGAGAGGCGGGTTGCTGGTGAGTTTCAAGCAAGGTCTCGGCCAAGCAGAAAAATAGGCTGATAAATCAGATGGTTAATATTGTCGTGGCGGGCGGACCCGGTTCCCGGGCAGTAGTAGCTGTAAAAAAAGCTGACACGCCCGGGCCCGGCGTGATTCCCGCCGACCCCTACTCTGCCAGTACCCCGATCCGGTACTGCTCCGCCATGCTCCAGGCAGCGGGGGAGTGGTCCCGCCCATAGCCCTTGGTGCGCATGCCCTCGGTGGCCTCCTTGCCGCACCACTGCTCAAGGACGAAGGGCGGTGTGGGGTGGTTGGGCACATAGGCGGTCACGTCATACACGTGGCCTTCGATGGCCATCCAGCAGTTGTCCAGCGAGGCATGCTCCGCGACCTGTGCCAGGGTATAGCTTGGAACCGCGGCGGCATCGGGAGCCGTCGCCTGGGCGGCAGCGGCCGGGGCATCCTCAGGCCCCATGGCGTGCAGGGTGGCGATGGTGGCGATGCTGGACCAGAAGGCGACAAAAGCGGCAAACACGACTTTTTTCATAGCAGCTCAAACTCCTCGGAATGAATGCGGTCGGCGCTGACGCCGGCCCTGCGGACATGATCCTTGATCAGTTGACCCAGAGCCAGCGGTCCACAAATAAAAACCTCGCGACGGGCGAGATCCGGGCAGGCAGTGCCCAGAAAGGCGGCTGTCACCGGGCCCTCCTGGAAATAATAGTGGAAAGTCAGGGCGAAACCCGGGATATCCGCTGCCAACTGCCGCAGTTCATCGCCGTAGACGGTGCGGCTTTCATCCTGCACTCCGTAGATCAGGTGGATATCGCCAGACTCCCCCAGCGCACGGAGATGGCGCATGCGGGCTAGGAATGGGGTGATCCCGATGCCGCCCGCTACCCACAGCTCTGGCGTGCTGACTTTGCCGTCGGGCGGGAAGAAGCAGCCGTAGGGCCCTTCCACCGTAACCGGCGTACCAACGGGAATGGTCTGGATCGCACGGCTGGCGTCGCCCAGGGCCCTGATGGCAATGCGGAGCTCGGGCTCCAGGGGTGACGATGACAGGGTATACGGATGTTCCTCGCGGTGGCCCGCCGCCAGCCCCGGGTCGAAGGGCGTCAGGTACACGAAGTTGCCGGCGGAGTAGGCGAGATGGTTGGCTTCCGGCCGCAGGCTGAGTTCGGCCACACCGTCGGCGACCGCGTCTACCTTGCTCACGGTGTAATGCAGGCGGCCAATCCGGCTGGAAAAAACCAGGCGCCAGCACACGGCGCCGACGCCGAGCAGGGCGAACAGGGACCAGACGATGGTGGCCGTCGGCCCCGGCATGGTGCGGCTGAGCAGGAAGGTGTGAACCAGCGCCAGGATCACCGCCGGCCCGGCCAGCGCGTGCACCCGCTTCCAGCGCTCATACCGGGGCTGGCCGAAGAAAGCGAAACTGGGTGCCAGGAACACCATCATCAACAGCAGCGCCAGCCAGCCGGCCCAGGCCGCCCGGTCTGTCAGTGGCGGGAACAGGGTGCTGAAGGCCAGGTGCTGGCCCCAGCCCGAGGCGGCAAAGGCCAGCAGCAGCGGGTGCACCAGGAGCAACAGCAGCGAGCCCGCGCCGAGCAGGTGGTGGGTGCGCCACAGCTTGGTGAGGCCGCCGAAGGGCAGGTCTACCCCCGGCACCCGGGCGCTCAGGGCGGCCGCCAGCAGCAGCAATGCAAGGCCAACAACCCCGGCCAGCCGGCCCAGCAGATTGAGGACGGCACTGGCCGAGGCGAAGTCCGCCGCTCCCAGGCCAAACGCGAAGAACAGGGTCGGCACCAGGGCGAGGGACCAGATCATGGCGTGAGCGATTCGGGTTCTTGGCACTGCTGCTTACCTGTGTCGGCTGTGGGAGTGTGGGGTCAGGTCCCGCATTGTAGCGTGAGTTTACGCCAATGCGAGCCCGCTCCTGCACCTCACGAGCGGCGAAAAACCCGCAGCAGGCGCTGCCAGAACGATGCGGCGGCCGGCGCGGGCGGCGCGGCCTGCCGGTGGGATTCGGGAACACCGTGCTCCGCGTACCACTGTTCCCATTCATGGGGCGTCAGGGTCTTCGGGATGTAGTCGGGGTCGGTGTGCTCCAGGGCGTGTGCCTGCAGCGACGTGTCCCCCTCCGGTTCGCTGCCCGCATGCGCGCCGGAGTCGGCGTTTGACGGCCCGTTCAGGGCCTCGCGGATCTTGCGTTGCTGTGGCGTTTCCATCGTTGCGACACGTCGCCCGGGTTGTGGAGTGGTCCCTCCAGTGTAGCAAACCCCGGCAGGGCGTCCGCGGGGCCGGCGCATCTTCTTCGCCGGCAGCGCCTGTCCCACTTGTCGCCCGAAGGTTCCGCGCCTACCATTCCGGCCATGCAACCCGAGGCCCCCGCAGCGCACCGCAAGATCATCCATATAGACATGGATGCGTTCTTTGCCAGTGTCGAACAGCGTGACAACCCCGAGTTGCGCGGCAAGCCGGTCGCGGTGGGCGGCTCCGCCCGGCGCGGCGTGGTGGCTGCGGCGAGCTACGAGGCACGGGTGTTCGGCGTACGCTCGGCCATGCCCTCGGTGACCGCGAAGCGGCGCTGTCCGCAGCTGCTGTTCGTGAAGCCGCGTTTCGACGTGTACAAAGCGGTGTCGCAGCAAATCCGCGAGGTATTTGCGCGCTACACGGACCTGATCGAGCCGCTGTCGCTGGACGAGGCGTACCTGGATGTCACCCGCGACAAACAGGCTGTGGGCAGTGCGATCCGGGTGGCACAGCGCATCCGCCAGGAAATCCTCGCCGAGACCGGCCTTACCGCGAGCGCCGGGATCAGCTACAACAAATTCCTGGCCAAGATCGCCTCCGACCAGAACAAGCCCGATGGCCAGTTCGTGGTGCTGCCCCGGGACGGTGCGGCCTTCGTCGCCAGCCTGCCGGCGCGCCGCTTCTATGGCGTGGGGCCGCGCACGGCAGAGCGCATGGCCCAACTCGGCATTCACACCGGGGCGGACCTGCGGGCCCGGAGCCTGGGCTTCCTGCAGCAGCACTTCGGCAAATCCGCGGAGTACCTGTACCGCGCCAGCCGCGGCGAGGACGAACGGCCGGTGCGGCCCGACCGGCAGCGCAAATCCATCGGTGGCGAGCGCACCTACGCGCAGGACCTGCAGCAGGACGCTGAACTGGTGGCGGCCCTTGACGAGATCATCGCCATTGTCTGGGAGCGCGTTGTTCGCCAGCCCGCCCGAGGGCGCACCCTGACCCTGAAA
>JBFHFJ010000330.1:0-3388 GCA_041583655.1 Haliea sp.
GCTTTGCGAGGGCAATGGCATCATGCCGGAAGGCATGGTCATGGGACTGAACTACGGTTTTGACAAGGTCCGGTTCCTGGCTCCGGTCAAGGCGGGCAAGCGAGTTCGTGGCCATATCGAAATGCTCGATGTGCAACAGAAGGATGAAAAACGTTTCCTGATCAAGCAGGGTATTACGGTGGAGATCGAGGGCGAACAAACACCGGCCCTGGTAGCCGAATGGTTGTCCATGGTCATCGTGGGCTAGTGTAAATACAGAGGAGATACGGAATGACAATTCGCTATGACGGCAAGGTCGCCATCGTGACGGGCGCGGGCCAGGGGCTGGGGCGCTGCCATGCGATCGCCCTGGCTCAGCGCGGCGCAAAGGTGGTGGTCAATGACCTCGGCGTTTCCAGGGATGGCACCGGTGCCTCCAGCGAGGCCGCACGCGCAGTGGTGGCAGAAATCGAGGCCGCCGGTGGCGAGGCGATTGCCAACGGCGCCAACGTTGCCAAATATGCCGAAGTCGAGGGCATGGTGCAGCAGGCCATGGACAAGTGGGGCCGGGTCGATATCCTGATCAACAATGCCGGTATTCTCCGCGACAAGAGTTTTACCAAGGGCAGCCTGGAAGACTTCCAGCTGGTCCTGGATGTGCACCTCATGGGCACCGTGAACTGCACCAAGGCGGTGTGGGAGATCATGCGCGAACAGGCCTATGGCCGCATCGTTGTCACCACCTCGTCCAGCGGGCTGTATGGCAACTTCGGCCAGAGCAATTACGGCGCGGCCAAGATGGGCGTGGTCGGCCTGATGAACACCCTGGTGCAGGAGGGGGCCAAGTACAATATCCGGGTCAACGCCCTGGCCCCTACCGCAGGCACCCGGATGACCGAGGGGCTGTTGCCGGAGAAGGCCTTCGAGTTGCTGACCCCGGAGACGGTAACCCCCGCAGTCCTGTATCTGGTCAGCGAAGACTCCCCCAACCGCACTATTCTCGCCGCGGGTGCCGGCTCCTTCGCCGTGTCCCGCATCGTGGAGACCGAGAGTGTCTGGCTGCCCCTGGAAGAACAGACACCGGAGGGCATTGCCGCCCACTGGGAGCAGATCAGCAAGCGGGATGGCGAGCGCGAACTCACCGCCGGCTTTGAGCAGAGCATGAAGATGATTGGTGAGGCTGCGGCAGGCCTCGGCATCAAACTCGACTGAAATCAGCAGGCCGTAGCCGCTACCTGCGGACCGCCAGGAGACCCTTATGAAAGAAGCAGTTATCGTATCCACCGCCCGCACGCCGATCGCCAAGGCCTACCGTGGCGGGTTCAACAACCTGGGAGGCGCCAGCCTCGGCGCCGCATCTGTGGCCGAAGCAGTGAGGCGGGCGGGTATTGATCCGGCCCGGGTCGACGATGTGATCATGGGTAGTGCCCTGCAGCAGGGAGCCACGGGTTCCAACGTGGCGCGGCAGATCGCCCTGCGCGCGGGCCTGCCGGTGACGGTCTCGGGGATGACGCTGGACCGCCAGTGCTCATCCGGCCTGATGGCGGTGGCGACAGCGGCCAAGCAGATCATGTACGACGGCATGAGCTGTGTGATCGGCGGCGGCCTGGAGTCCATTTCCCTGGTGCAGAACGAGCACATGAACCTGCACCGCATGGTTGATGAAGAGCTGATGGCCATGCACCCGAATATCCACATGCCCATGCTGCAAACCGCTGAGGTGGTAGCCAAGCGCTACGGCATTTCCCGAGAGGCTATGGATGAATACGGCCTGCAGTCCCAGCAGCGCACCGCCGCTGCCTACGAGGCTGGCCGCTACGATGCCGAGCTGGTACCGGTGACCTGCAAGCGCATTGTCTGGAACAAGGAGACCGGTGAGCAGTCCGAGGCCGAGGCCACGGTCAGTGCCGATGAGGGCTTGCGTGCCACCACCGCCGAGGGACTGGCTGGCCTGCGAACCGTGATTGAGGGTGGCACTATTACCGCCGGCAACGCTTCCCAGCTGTCCGACGGGTCCTCGGCCCAGGTGCTGATGGACGCGAAAATCGCGCAGCGGGAAGGCCTGGAGCCGCTGGGCATTTACCGCGGTATCGCCGTGGCGGGTTGCGAGCCTGATGAAATGGGTATCGGCCCGGTATTCGCAGTGCCCAAGCTGCTCAAGCAGCACGGCCTGACGGTCAACGACATCGGCCTGTGGGAGCTGAACGAGGCGTTCGCGGTGCAGGTGCTGTACTGTCGGGATAAACTGGGCATCGACAACGACAAGCTCAATGTCAGCGGCGGCGCGATCTCCATCGGCCATCCCTATGGCATGAGCGGCTCGCGGATGATCGGACACGCGCTGATCGAGGGCAAGCGCCGCGGAGTGAAATACGTCGTTATTACCATGTGTGTCGGCGGGGGAATGGGTGCCGCCGGCCTGTTCGAGGTGGCATAGCATGAAAGCAGTCGTATGCAAGGAACACGGACTCCCCGACAAGCTGGCCTTCGAGGCCAGCTGGCCCGACCCGGAACCGGGTGACGATGACGTCCTGATCGAGGTGAAGGCCGCGGGCCTCAATTTCCCCGACGTCCTGATCATCCAGAACAAATACCAGACCAAGCCCGACCTGCCGTTCATTCCCGGCGGCGAGTGCTCCGGTGTGGTGGCGGCAGTCGGCAAGAATGTGACCCGGCTCAAGCCCGGTGACAAGGTGATTTCCATGGGCGCCCACGGCGCCTTCTGCTCGCGCATCGCCGCCAACCAGAACTCGGTATTCCCCATCCCCGAGGGGCTCAGCTTTGAGCAGGCGGCGGGAGTCGCTGTTACCTACTTCACCTCGTATCACGCGCTCAAGCAGCGCGCCAACATCCAGCCCGGGGAAACCCTGCTGGTGCTGGGCGCGGCGGGCGGTGTCGGCACCACCGCTGTGGAGCTGGGCAAGCTGCTGGGCGCGAAGGTGATTGCCGCCGCCAGCACTGATGAAAAGCTTGAGCTGTGCAAGCAGCTTGGCGCCGACGAGGTGATCAACTATAGCAAGGTTGCCCTGAAGGACGCGCTCAAGGAGCTGACCGGCGGCAAGGGTGTGGACGTGGTCTACGACCCGGTAGGCGGCGACTTCACGGAGCCGGCCCTGCGCAGCATGGCCTGGAACGGGCGCTATCTGGTGATCGGCTTTGCCAGCGGGCCTATCCCCAGCATTCCGCTCAACCTGACCCTGCTCAAGGGATGTGCCATTGTCGGCGTATTCTGGGGCCGCTTTATGGCCGAAGAGCCCGCGGTTAACCTGCAGAATATCCACGAGCTGTGGGCCCTGTTTGCGGAAGGCAAGCTCAAGCCGGTGGTCACTGACCTGTTCCCCCTGGAAGAGTACGAAGCCGCCTATGCTTGTATGATGGAGCGCCGGGCGCGGGGGAAAGTCATCCTGAC
>JBFHFJ010000331.1:0-3362 GCA_041583655.1 Haliea sp.
GCCGAGGGCCGGGGCGATGTCTACCCACGCTTCTCGCCCTGCTGCGAGTGGGATGTCGCCGCCGACCAGGCGGTGCTGGAGGCCGCCGGCGGCAGCGTGCTGGGGCTGGACGGCAAACCCCTGTGCTACAACTGCCGCAATACACTGCTGAGCGCGCATTTCCTGGCCGTGGGGGACGCCGGCAACCCCTTGTGGCCGGCCCTGCTCGCCCATCAGCGCCAGTTCGCCCCTTCCGCGGATGGGCACTGACGACATGCTTGTGTCAGTAAAGCAAGAAGGTATAGAGTTGGTGGTTACCGGGAATCTGCCTGGGCAGGAGCCAGTCGAATAATGAATGAGCCACCGCGCAGCCTTGTTGGCAAGGGTCAGGAGGACGCTGCCAATGAAGAGATTACCCCCGCCATGCTGCTGATGCAGCTCATGGCACGGCACCGTGCGCTGGACGAAAAGATCGCCGAGTTGTACGAATTTCCCTACAAGAACCAGATCCTGCTGCAGCGCCTGAAGAAGGAAAAGCTGCGCCTCAAGGACAGCATAGAGCGCCTGAAGGACGAACTGATTCCGGATCTCAACGCCTGACTTCCAGGGAGGACTCCCATGCATCAGCCCAACAGACAGGGTCCGGCGGCGCGCCGCCGCCCTTTCACCACCCCCGCCATTCTCGCCATGGCATTCTGCACCGCCTGCGCCCTGGCCCTTGCCCTGGCGCCGACAGCGGAGGCCGAGGACAGCGGGCCACCGCCGACAGTCACCACCAGTTCCCTGACCGGCACCCTGCACCTGCTGCAGGGCCGCGGTGGCAATGTGGTGGCCTCCATCGGCGAGGACGGCGTCCTGATCATTGATGACGACTACATGGAAATGGTGCCTGCCTACGAGGCTGCCCTCACCGACCTGGTGGGTGCCGACGCGAACCCGCGCTTTATCATCAACACCCACTGGCACTTCGATCATGTGGGAGGCAATCTGTTCTGGGCCGATCGCGGCGCGGTGGTGGTGGCTCACAGGAATGTCCGTGAGCGCATGGCGACCCGGCAGGACATGAAGTTTTTCGACCGCGTGGTCGAACCAAGCCCTGCGGGCGCCCTGCCGGTGATCACCTTCGGCGACTCGCTGGCGCTGCACTTCAACGGCGATGATATCGAGGTCCAGCACCATGCCGCCGGGCACACCGACGGCGACAGCGTGGTCTACTTCACCAGCGAGAACGTGGTCCACATGGGGGATCTCTTCTTCAACGGGGGCTTCCCCTTCGTCGACCTGGGCTCCGGGGGTTCTGTCGCGGGCTACATTGCGGCCGTAGAGTCAGTTCTGGCGAAAGTGGACGACGCCACGGTCATTGTTCCCGGCCACGGCGCCCTCGCCAACCAGGCGGATCTGCAGGGCTACAGGGACATGCTGGTGGCTACCAGCGCCGCGGTCCGGGCGCAGCTGGCCGCAGGCAAGTCGGTGGAGAGCATCGTCGCCGAGGGGCTCGGTGAGGAGTGGGCCGGCTGGGGTGGCGGCTTCATCAACGAAGCCACCTGGATCAGCTTTATCGCCAACAGCCCCTGAGGTCAGCTCAGGGGTAGCTGCCCTCCAGGGTCAGCAACTGCAGCTTGCACTCCAGGCCGCCGGCGAAGCCGGTGAGCGACCCGTCGGCGCCAATCACCCGATGGCAGGGCACTACGATCGGTAGGGGGTTGCGGCCATTCGCCGCCCCCACCGCACGCACCGCGCCGGGCTTGCCAATAGCGTGCGCAATGTCCCGATAGCTGCGCAGTTCCCCCCAGGGAATGTCCGCCAGCGCCTGCCATACCCTCTGCTGGAAGTGGGTGCCGCTCGCGGCCAGGGGCAGGTCGAAGCGCTTGCGCCGCCCCGCGAAATACTCCCCGAGCTGTTTTCCTGCCGCGCACAGCACCTTGTCCGGTTCGGCGCTGTCCGCCGTGCCGTCATGCTGCCCCGGAAAACTGATTGCGGTCAGGTGGCTGCCGTCGCTGCGCAACTGCAGGGGGCCAATGGGGCTGTCGATTGTCAGGGTATTCACGGGGTCGTCTCCTTGCCGAGGCTGCGCCAGAGCAGGTTGGCGGCGTAGGCTCGCCAGGGTCGCCAGCGCTCACTGGCCGTGTGCAGTGGTTCCGCCGCCTGGGGCAGGGCTTCCCATGCGCGCATCAGGCCCAGGTCCCGGGGTGGGAAGGCATCCGGCTGGCCGTGCCCGCGCATCGCGACCATCGCCGCGGTCCAGGGGCCGATTCCGGGTAGCGTCAGCAGCTGCTCTGCAGTCGGCTCCCCTTCGCTTGCCAACAGACTGCAGGCCGTGCGCAGGGTTTCGCGCCGGCGGGTGGGCATGGGAAAGTGGCAGTCGTCCAGCGCGGCAATGGCCGCCGGTGTTGGAAAATCGCGCACCCCTTCGGCGCCCGCTGCTGCTGCGGCCAGGCGTGAGCACACGGTACGTGCCGCCCCGATGCTGACCTGCTGGCCGACCACGGCCCGCACCGTCGCCTCGGCGACACTCCAGCACACCGGTGATCGGACGCCGGGAAATTGTTGTAACAGGCTGGCGAGTGCCGCTTCCTGCCCCAGCGCTGCGGCGATGACCGTGGGATGGGCGTCGAGATCGAACATGCGTCGCACCCTGTGCACTACCGGCATCATTCCAGCGGGATCCGGCAGCCGCAGCTCCAGCTCCACGGCCCGGCGCGCAGGCAGGTGGCGCACACGTATCTCTCCCGCTTGCTGTCGCCAGAGGATCCTGCGCCGGTAGCTCCCGTTCTCAACCGCCTCGATCCCCTCTACCGCGTGACGGGCAAAGAAATCCAGCACCCCGTCCCAGTCATAGGGGGGGCGATAGAGCAGTTGCAGACGGATGGGGGCGCTTGCGGCCCAGTCTTCGCGGGGGCGTCGCATGGCGCTGGGTGGCTTGCCGAAGCTGTCCTGGAAGGCGCTGTTGCAGCGCCTCACGCTGCCAAACCCCGCGGCGTGGGCAATGTCGATGATCGGCAGGGCGGTTTCCTGCAGCAGCTGGCGGGCGAACAGCAGGCGCTGGTTCTGGGCAACAGCGAGGGGTGACACCCCCAGTTCGCGCTGGAACAGCTTGCGCAGATAGCGCTCACCGACCCCCAGTCTCGCGCACAGGTCTGCGAGGCTGCCCTCGTTGAGCGCGCCCGCGCGGATCAGCTTCAGGGCCCGCTGTACCGTGACCGGACTCCCCTGCCAGGCGGGGCTTCCCGGAGCTGTCTCCGGGCGACAGCGCAGGCAGGGCCGGTAGCCGGCCGCCGCGGCCTGGCTGGCTTCGCGGAAATATTCGACATTGCGCTCCGCCGGGGGACGTGCAGGGCACACCGGGCGGCAATAGATACCCGTGGTGCGCACGGCGAGGAAAA
>JBFHFJ010000332.1:0-3360 GCA_041583655.1 Haliea sp.
ACGGCCGGCCTGGAGCCGGGGGTGGAGCGGGCGGTCGTGGACGGCGCCGCTCACATGGACTTCACTGACTCGACTGTGTTTCGCGGGCGCCTGCTGCGCCGGCTGTTGGGGCTGGGCACTATCTCCGGGGAGCGTATGGTGGCGGTCACCTCGGCCGCCTGTGTCGCCTTTTTTGACCACCACCTTCGCGGCGTGGGCTCGGGTCAGCCTGCGGGCGTCCTGTCTCGGCTCAGCCAGCAGTGGCCGGAGCTCAGGGTTCTGGACCTGTCGCGCCTGCGCGCCGCGTCCGGGTCTCTGGCGGACTGATGTCAGTGACCGCTCGGTATCCGCAGAGTATGGCCGCGCGAGTGCAGGCCCCCGGTGGCAATCCTGCGGGGAACCAGTTGGGAGTCACGCCGCATGAGTGAATCCGGAGCGGTACTGCAGGCTGTGCCTGCGGAGCGGGAGCAGGCGGAAGAACAGGCTGGCAAGGGATATCTGCGCTATGCCTTGACGCTGCTAATCCTGGTGTCCGTTTTCAACGCGATCGATCGCTCGGTGCTGGTGGCACTGCTGGAGCCGATCAAGGCCGAGATGCAGCTCAGTGACCTGCAGCTGGGGCTCATCTCCGGAGTGGCATTTTCGGTGTTTTATGCCACCCTTGGCATACCCTTCGCACGCTGGGCGGATCTCGGCAGTCGGCCGAAACTCCTGTCGTTCACGGTGGGGCTGTGGAGTCTGATGACTGCCCTGGCCGCGGGGGCGCAGAATTTTATCCAGCTGTTCCTGACCCGGGTGGGCGTGGGTATCGGTGAAGCCGGTGGCAACCCTGCGGCGCTGTCGCTGTTGAGCGAACTGTTCCGGATTCGCCAGGGCGGCGTGGCCACCGCGCTGTTCCTGGTCGGGGCGAGCATCGGGGGCGTGGTCGGCATGTGGGGCGGAGCGGCAATTGCCTCCCTATGGGGCTGGCGGATTGCATTCCTGGTCATGGGTATTCCGGGGATTTTCCTCGCGCTGGTGATCCGGTTTACCTTGCGTGAGCCGCGTCAGCACTGTCGTCTGCCCTCGTTCTCGGAGGCCTTTGGCAGGGACCTGCTCCTTGCTGCCAGGACCCTGTTCGTGCGGCCCAGTTTCCTGCACTGCATCGTCGGTTTCACGGTATTCGGCCTGTTTGGCCAGGGAAGCACCCAATGGAGCATCAGCTACCTCGTGCGCACCTTCGATTTGCCCCTGGATGAAATCGCCGGGATATTCAGCATGGCGGTGGGCAGTGCCACAATCCTTGGCACGCTGTTGGGTGGTTACGTCGCGAACTTTATCGGCGCCCGCAGCGTCCGTGGTTACCTGTTGTTCCCCTGTGCGATTGTACTGCTCAATGTGCCCGTCAACATTCTGGTGTACACCTTGAGCTCCGTATACCTGGTAGTCGCCATGAGCGCGCTATCCGGGTTGCTCCTCGGTCTGATGACGCCGTGCATATTCGCTTGTATCTTCGGTATCTGCGGGGTGGAACATCGCGCCATGGGACTGGCCCTGCTGGGCATGTTTTCCGCGCTGATCGGTGGTGGCCTCGGTCCTCTCCTGATCGGCGGTTTGAGTGACCTGATCTATCCTCTCTTCGAGCTGCACTCGCTGCGCATCGCGCTGCTGATGAGCGTGCTCTTCCTGCCACTTTCGGTCCTCTTCTTCTTTCGCGCATCGCTGACTCTTGATGCGGATTTCCACGACCCCTACGACCGGTAATCGCGTTGCTATGGCGGCATCGGTGGATTCCTGCCCTTGGCAGCGACAGCCGGAGCAGCGTTGGGCCGCCCGGTGTCCAGAGTGACTGCGCGCTAAAACTCCGTGACGATATGCAGCATCTGCGCTGCACAGCTCTGCCATTCTGTCCTGTATCAGCAGATGACGTGTGGCAATCATGGGACAGAATCAGACAGGGTATCTACAGGCGACGCTGGATCGTCTGCGGCAGGAGCACGGGGTCGTGGGTGCATCGCTGGCCATACTCCGGGATGGGGTAGTGGAGACTGCGGTCAGTGGCGTGCTGAACCGGGAGACTCTCGTTCCGGTTACCGCTGACTCACTGTTCCAGGTGGGGTCCATTACCAAGCTGTTCACCGCGACGCTGGTCATGCAGCTGGTCGATGAGGGAATAGTCGACCTGGATCAGGCGGTGCAGGTCTATCTTCCGGAATTCTGCACCGCACAGGCAGCGGCGAGTCGGCAGGTCACGGTCCGCCAGCTGCTGTGTCATACCAGCGGCCTGGAGGGCGACTTTTTTCCCGAGGATGATCCCTTCGGCCCATCCATCGCCGGCTTTGTCGAGCGCTGCCGGTTGTTGCCACAGCTACACCCGGTGGGGGAGCGGTTCTCATACTGTAACAGTGGCTACACCATCGTCGGGCGGCTGCTCGAGGTGGTCACCGGGCGGCCCTGGGCGCGTCTGATGCGGGAGCGGATCCTTCAGCCGCTGGGCCTGCAGCAGGCGCTGGTAGACCCCGCAGATGCGCTGCGTTTCCGCGTTGCCATGGGCCACCTCAAAGGCGACGACAAAGACGCTGCGCCGGCTGTGGCGCCCAAGTGCTACCTGCCCCTGAGTCACGCTCCCGCAGGTACGGTGCTGTCGATGTCGGCGACCGATCTTCTCGGTTTCGCACGCGCCCACATGGATGGCGGCAGCGATACCTGCGCATTGCTGTCGGCTGCCTCCCGGGAGGCGATGCAGCAGCCCCAGGTGGCCCTGCCCCGCCACTCTCCGCCGGGCATGACCCATTGGGGGCTGGGCTGGATCCTGGGCAGCAATAACGGGGAAACCGTGGCGACACACTACGGTGGCACGCTGGGCCAGGTCGCCTATCTGCGTTGCTTCCCTCGCCGGGGACTGGCGCTCGCAGTGCTCACCAACAGCGACAGCATGGCGCTGTATGAGGAGCTTGAAGACGAACTGTTGCAGTATATCGCCGGGATTACTCTGCCCCGTGACGCCCGTCGCGAGGCTCCCGCCGGGCCTGCGGAGCGTTTCGTTGGCTGCTACCAGAACATGGCGCAGTCGGTTGAGGTCCTGCTCGACGATCACGGCCTGGTGGCCCGCCGCCGCGAGCTTGCGCAGCCGGATACTGCGGTCGAAAGCCGGCTCACTCCCATAGACAGCGACTGCTTTGCCGCTCGCTGGCCGGGCAGCAGCGCGGAACAGTCCATCGCCTTCCTGGGCGAGGATGCAGCGGGGCGCGCGGACTATATTTCCGCGGGATTTCGCCTGCTGCGCCGGGTGCCGTAAGGGTGCGCCTACCCGGCCGCGGCGGCAATCCGGTGAGCTGCCCCCGCCCAACCGCCGCCGTCCACGCACCGGACCGAGGACCGACAAGCCATGCATATATTTGC
>JBFHFJ010000333.1:0-3258 GCA_041583655.1 Haliea sp.
CACATCCCGGATCAGGTCATAGCTGATGGAGATGGGGATAATGTGGATATTCCGCGCATCGGTGGCGTGGCAGGCCTCCAGCACATACTTGAGCAATCCGTAGCGCGGCGGCATCAGCTTGCCCAGGCGCGAGCGGGTTCCCTCGAAGGACCAGTTCATCGGGAACCGCTTCTCCATCAGGTAGCCGATGTAGTGGCGCAGGGTCAGTTTGTACAGAGTGTTGTCGCTGAAGCTGCGCTTGATGAAGATGCCGCCCGCCCGGCGCACCATGAAGCCGATGCCGGCGAAATTGATGTTGGCGCCCCCGAACATGTGCGGCATCGGGAAGTCGTTGTCATAGAGGACCTTGGGGACCACCATGCCGTCCAGGTAGGTCTTGTGGGTCCACAGCAACATCGAGGGATGGTCGCGGACGATCTGCCGCATTTCCTCGATCGCCGCCGGGTCACAGACGATCTTGCGCTCGTAACCCAGGCGCAGGCAGAACCCGCAGAAGCTCGCCCACACGTCCAGCCAGAAGGTGCTGGGAATCGAGATCATCTCCTTCATGTAGGCCGAGGCTTCCTTGAGCAGTGCGCCCCGGCTGCTGCCCTGTTCCGCTGCCAGCTGTTTCAGTGCCTCGTTGTAACTGCGGTTGGCGCGCAGGCTCTCCGCCACGTAGCGGGGCACCTTGTAGCGCCCGCCCTGCAGGCGGCGCTCGGCGATATCCAGCACCACCGCGGCCTGGCGGGCGACAAATATGCTGAACGCCTGGGTATCGGCGGCGCTGTCCTCGGCGTATTTGGCCAGGTAGCGGCCGCGCAGGTTGCCCAGGGAGTCAGACTCACCGCTGACCAGGTGCAGGCGTTCGGGTTCGCGGGCGGCGATGCGCCGCGCCCTGCCCTGGCGCGGGCGCCGGGGGTCGCCGAGGATCAGGTCCTGCAGGCGTGGCCCTGAGTTGATGGCGGCTGCCGGCGGCGTCCAGGCCACACGCAGGGGGGCGATGATGGTGTCGTCGCTAAGCGACAGCTTGTCGTCCAGGCTGCTGGGGTCGATTCCGCGGCGGTCGTCGCCCAGGTTCAGGCACAGGCGTTGCCCGGCCCGGCTCTGTTCGGCATCGGCGTGGGTGGCGATCCAGCGCTCCAGCAGGTCCTGCTCGAAGGTGTTGCGCGCGTCGAGGAGGAATACGACAGGCCCCTTCCCCGCGGGCCAGGGGCTGGCCTGGAACTTGTTGTCCAGGCTCACGATCTGCGAGCCCGTGGTCTGGCCTCGCCAGCCCCCGTGCCCGTCTTGGCTTTGGGTCGGACTTTCGGCCGGGTCTTGGGTCTGGCCTTCGGCCCGGCTATCGCCTTGGCCTTGGTCTTGGTTTTGGTTACGGCTTTGGCTTTGGCTTTGGCCTTGGTTTTGGTTTTGGTTTTGGTTAGGGCTTTGGCCTCGGCTTTGCGGCCTGTGCCGGCCCTGGCCGCGCCCGAAGCACGCCGCCCGGCGGCTGCCCTTGCCGACGCCTCGTCCAGGGGCTGGCCCAGGCTGCGCAGGAACAGGTTGCGGACCTCGCGCACATGCTGGTCCAGGGTAGCGGCATCCCATCCCGAGGTGTCGATGGGCTCCAGTACCTCCACGTCCACGGTGGCGGGCCGGAACACGAATTCGCCCTTGGGTGCCACATCGCCGGCGTTGCGGATCACGATGGGGACGATGGGGACACCGGCCTGCATGGCCAGGTGAAAGGCGCCCTTCTTGAACGCGCCCAGTCGCGGCGAGACACTGCGGGTGCCTTCAGGCGCCAGGGCCACCGATTTGCCCTCCTCGCGCATGGCTTCCACCAGGGGTGTCATCGCCTCGATGGCGCTGGCGGAATTGGCGCGGTCGATCATGACCACCCCGCCAAGCTCCAGCACCTTGCCGATCACCGGCATGTCGCGTATTTCCTTCTTGCCGACCCCGGCCATGTCGCGGCGCAGCAGGCTGGCCATGATCACCACGTCGGCCTTGCTTTGGTGGTTGAAAATAAACACGGCGGGGCGGTGCGACCACAGGTGTTCCTGGCCCCTGACATTGAGGTCCAGGCCGATCAGGGCGCTGGCAGTGTCCGCAAACAGGGACAGGGAGAAATTGAGCGACTGGCGTCTGGAGCGGGTCAGGGCGTACACCGGCAGTCCCGCCAGGAAAGTGGGCACCAGGCTGACCGTGGCCGCGGCGGAGCGCAGGTACTGGGAAACCGACGGGCGCCCGCGGCTGGTGAAGCGCGCCACCGGCCACTGGCGGTCACGGGCAGTGCCCAGCAGTTGAGTGCTCGGATTCAGTACCCGCGGGAAGCGCACCCGCTCCAGCAACAGCAGGTCATCCTGGCTGTCGCTGTAGAAGAAACTCTGGTCGAGGTCGACCCCCTGCGCGCTTGCCAGCTGTTCGGCGGCGTCCACCTTGCCCTGTCCGAAGCAGGTGGGGCGCACGACGCCGCCGGTGAATTTGCCGTCCTCGACCTCTAGCGCGGTGCACATGACATGCTCTATGCCGAGATCCCGCGCCGCGGGCTCGACCTGGTAGCAGGTGGCGGAGGAGATGATGGCCACCGTGTGGCCTTTGGCGCGATGGGCGTCAATGAGGGCCCGGGACTCCGGGTAGACCCGGCGGGCAATCTGGTCCCGGTAGAGGGTTTCCCCGAACTCGTGGTAGCTGTCCTCGTCGATGCCGCGCAGGAACTGGGCGGTCACGGTCATCATCGCGGAAAAACCCATGCTGCCGAGGCCGAAGCTGGCCATGGCCTGCACCAGTTCAATCAGCTCACGGGCGTTGAGGTCGCCCCTGCGCAACTGCTCGCGAATGAACAGGGTGGCTGAGTAACCGGAGATGACCGTGCCATCGAAATCGAAGATGGCAGCAACCTCCGGCCCGCTGGGCGCTGCCTCAATGTCCCTCAGTAATTGTCGGATGCTCGCCATGCCGCTCCCTGTAGCGCCCGTTCTCCGGGATCATTATTCTCCCGGCAAGCATACTGATCCCGTCCGGGATAGGGAAGCGTTCAGGCCAGTGGCTTCAGGTTGCCCTCCGCGTCCACCTCCATCAGGGCGTTGCGCGGATCGTCAGTCTCCCAGTAACCGCGCAGCGAGAGCAGCTTGCCGCCGGCGTCGACATGGTAGGTGAAAATACCGTGAACCTTTTGCTGCAGGGTCTTGCCCTCGCCGCCGTCGATGGTGATGGTCAGGTTGACATGGTTGGCCACTTCGTTGCCCGCGGCGAAGGACTCCAGGATCTCGATGCGGATGTCCACCGGTGCGATGA
>JBFHFJ010000334.1:0-3255 GCA_041583655.1 Haliea sp.
CCACTGAAGGCTTTCATAACAAGATAGAGATGGTGCCCAGAAGGGCCTATAGATTCAGAAATTTGAGAATTACCGACTGCGGGTGCTGACCCATTGCGGATGGGCGATGCGACGTTCCGATGGCATGATTGACAGGGTTTAGTGAATATCGGTGCATCCCCCCGTTTATGGGGTAGAGCCGAGAGCCCTGGGAAGAGCTCATTCGTAAGATGCTGCTTATAAAGGGAAATTTGGTCGGGACGGCAGGATTTGAACCTGCGACCACCACACCCCCAGTGTGGTGCGCTACCAGGCTGCGCTACGCCCCGAGAAGTCGCGAATGCGAGGCCGGCATTATACTGAATGAGCCCCTGATGACAAGCCTATTTGCCCGGCGCGAGCACCTTCAGCACATCTTCCAGCTCTTCGATGGTCTCCTTGATGACCGCCTGCATGTCCAGCTGCTGGGGCCCTGACTCTTCAGAGGTCATGCGCTGGCGAGCGCCGCCGATGGTGTAGCCCTGATCGTACAGCAGGGCGCGGATCTGGCGAATGGTGAGCACGTCCTCGCGCTGGTAGTAACGGCGGTTGCCGCGGCGCTTGACCGGTTTCAGCTGGGGGAATTCCTGTTCCCAGTAGCGCAGGACATGCGGCTTGACCGCACACAGCTCGCTGACCTCACCGATAGTGAAGTAGCGCTTGCCGGGAATCGCCGGCAGTTCGTTATTGTGACTCGGTTCCAGCATACTCTTCTACCCGTGCCTTCAGCTTTTGCCCCGGACGGAAAGTGACGACCCGCCGTGCAGAGATTGGAATTTCTTCCCCGGTCTTGGGATTGCGGCCGGGGCGCTGGCTCTTGTCTCGCAGGTCAAAGTTGCCAAAGCCGGAAAGCTTGACCTGCTCGTTGCCCTCCAGGCTGGCGCGAATCTCCTCGAAAAACAGCTCAACAATCTCCTTGGCTTCCCGCTTGTTGAGCCCCAGCTCTTCAAACAGGCGCTCGGCCATTTCGGATTTGGTGAGAGCAGTCATCGTCTTTACAGCGCCTGGTTCCTGAGCTCAGCGTTATAGTTTTTTTCCAAGGAATCAATGACTTGATCCATGGCCTCGTTCACAACATCGTCGCTAAGAGTGCGCGATTGATCCCGGAAAGTCAAACCAAATGCAAGGCTTTTCCGTTTAGGATCAACACCTTTCCCCTCATAGACATCAAATAACCTTAACTCACGCAGGTAAGCACCCGCCACGGCTCTAACATTCTCCATCAGCGTGGCTGCGGGAACAGATTTATCCACCAAAACCGCCAAATCCCGCCGAACCTCGGGGAACCGTGACAGTTCTGCAAAGGCCGGCAGCTCACCTTCCAGCAGTGCCTCAAGGTCAATTTCGCAGGCCAGCACGGGGCCGTTGATATCCAGCGCTGTCAACACCGCCGGATGCAGGGCGCCGATTCGGCCCACCACCTGCCCCGATCGGGTTATCTCCGCGGTCTGGCCCGGGTGCAGGGCAGGGTGCTCAGCGGCGCGGAAGGCAAACTCCCCCTGGCTGCGGCCCAGGCCCAACAGGCTCTCCAGATCACCCTTGAGGTCGTAGAAATCTGCCGCCGCCGAAGCCACCGCCCAGGACTCCGCAAAGCGCGGGCCGCTGATGATCATGGCCAGGGTGGGTACCTGCCGCAGTTCCGCCAGGCCCGCTCCCCGGGCGCCGGGCACAAAGCGCAATCCCGTCTCGAACAGGCGCGCCCGGCTCTGCTGGCGATGCGCGCTGCGCTGCACGGCACTGGCCAGTCCGGGCACCAGGCTGCTGCGCATCACCGCCATTTCCGCGGAAATCGGATTTTCCAGCGCGACAGGTTCCACTGCGGGATCAAACAGCTGCTGCAGCTTCGGGTCGATGAAGCTGTAGGTTATCGCCTCGCGATAGCCGCGGGCGCTGAGGTGGCGACGCAGGCTGCGCAGGGACAGGCGCGCCTCGGGCTTGGGGGGAATAACGAGATCGGCCTGGATGTGGCTCACCGGCAAGCGGTTGTAGCCATAGACCCGTGCCAGCTCCTCCAGCAGGTCCGCTTCGATCGCAAGGTCAAAGCGCCAGCTGGGGACACTGCAGAGCCAGCCCTCGGCAGTTGCGGTGACCCCGAGACCGAGCCCGGACAGGATGCGTTCAACCTCGCTATCGGCCAGCTCGAACCCCAGCAGGCGGGGAATGCGGGCGCGGCGCAGGGGTACATCCGCGCGCACGGGCAGCTGCGGCTCAGCCACCGCCTCTGTGACCGGGCCGGGCTCGCCACCCACGATATCCAGCAGCAGGCGGGTGGCGCGCTCCAGGGCTGCGCGCTGCAGCCGGAAGTCCACACCGCGCTCGAAGCGGTGGGAGGAATCCGTGTGCAGGCCATAGCTGCGTGCCTGCCCGGCCAGGCCACCCGGCGCGAAAAACGCGGACTCCAGGAACAGGTGGCGGGTGCCCTCGCCCACCGCCGTCGGGTCGCCGCCCATGATACCCGCCATGGCCACCGGGCCGCTGTGGTCAGCGATCACCAGCGTCTCGTCACGCAGTTCGACAGTCTGGCCATCCAGCAGGGCCAGGCTCTCACCCGCTTTTGCCGTACGCACCACGATGCCGCCCTGCAGCCGCTCCAGGTCGAAGGCGTGCATCGGCTGGCCCTGCTCCAACAGGATGTAGTTGGTAACATCCACCACCGCGTCAATGCTGCGCAAACCGCAGCGGCGCAGTTTTTCCTGCAACCACAGCGGAGACGGGCGGGTGATATCAATGTTGCGGATCACCCTGCCGACATAGCGCGGACAACGCTCCGGTGCTTCCAGCTGCACCGGCAAGGTGTCCTCGACAACGGCGGGCACGGGCTCACAGCTGACCGCCTTGACCGGCAGCCCATTGAGCAGGCCCACTTCCCGGGCAATACCGGCAATGCCCAGGCAGTCTGCGCGGTTAGGGGTAAGGCCGATTTCAATCAAATGGTCATCCAGCTGCAGATACTCGCGCAGGTCACTGCCCACGGGCGCATCGGCGGGCAGTTCCATAAGGCCCGCGCTGGCATCGGACAGGCCAAGCTCGGCCTCCGCGCAAAGCATGCCCTGGGATTCGACGCCGCGAAGCTTGGCCTTCTTGATCTTGAAGTCGCCGGGCAGCACCGCTCCGATCCGGGCCAGCGGTGCTTTCAGCCCGACCCGGGCGTTGGGGGCGCCGCAGACGATCTGCACCGCCTCCTCACCGGTATTGACCGTGCACACGCGCAACTTGTCCGCATCCGGATGCTGCTCG
>JBFHFJ010000335.1:0-3237 GCA_041583655.1 Haliea sp.
CCAAACAGCAGCACCACTGTCGCCAGCAGGCCCAGAATTGACCATGGTTTGAGACTGCGCAGAAACCTGTCCAGACCCTGTCCATCCCCCTGGCGCTCCAACCAGTGCCGGGTCCCTGCGCCGGCGACCAGCGGCAGCACCACGTACAGCACTACCGACAGCAGGAGGGTTTCCCAGGGAACATGGATGTCACTGACGCCCAGTAGAAATGCGGTGATCGGGGCAAAGGCAAAAATCATGATGATGTCGTTGACCGACACCTGAACCAGCGTGTAATTGGCATCGCCTTTGGTCAGCTGGCTCCATACGAATACCATCGCGGTACAGGGTGCCACGCCCAGCAATATCATGCCCGCGATATATTCACCGGCACTCTGGGGATCGACCCAGTCGACAAAGACCACGCGGAAGAACAGCCATCCCAGGGCAGCCATGGAAAAGGGCTTGATCAGCCAGTTGACGATCAGGGTCAGCACCAGTCCTTTTGGCTTCTTGCCTACTTCCCTGAGCGAGCTGAAATCAATCTGTACCATCATCGGGTAGATCATCACCCAGATAAACACCGCGACCACGAGATTCACATGGGCCAACTCCAGTACTGCAATTGCGCCAAATACATCCGGCACCAGGATTCCCAGTACCACTCCGGAGAAAATACAGAGCGCCACCCAGAGGCTCATGTAGCGTTCGAAAATGCCCACTTCGTTTAACGTCCCCTCATCTTGAATGGCGGTATGCGCTCGGCATCCCGTTCATGCCGAAACGGCCGTTGCGCAGGCACGGCCTCCTTGCGAAGGGCGCGAGCCCATCTCGTGCAGGCGTGACAACGGCTTCTCCAGAAGTTGGGGGCAGTGCTCACGTGTGTCCCGCAGAATATTGCGCATCCAGTCGTCAAGCAGCGGGTGCAGTCGATAGAACACCCACTGGCCCTGACGGCGATCCAGCAGCACGCCGGCCTCGCGCAACTGGCTCAGATGCCGGGAGATTTTGGGTTGTGGCTGCGCCAGTGCCTCAACCAGCTCGCAAACACACAGCTCGCCCTCCTGCTCGATCAACAGTACGCTGAGCAGCCGGGTCTCATCTGCCAGTGACTTGTAGAACTCCAGGGGCCGCAGCACCTTAAGCCCGGAGTTCACGTTCTTGCTGTTCACCAGCACAAACAGCCGTATTCGTTCACTGATTTCCTGTAGCGAGCGTGTAAATGCTTTCGGGTCCTTGCTGTCTTTGGGGTCGGGAAAATCCCAGGCCATGACAACGCCGCTGCCGGGCCAGTGACGGCATTCCCGGTGCGCTTTGTCGCAGAGACTGATTACGAAGTCGAAAGTCTGGCTTGCGAGACTTTCGATGGACTTGGACAACAACCCGTCAGCTGCCAGCCCGAAACCTTTCAAGGCCTCGATAGTGCGGGGGTCCACTGCGGAGGGACTTGTGCCTGCACTGAACACCTCGAACTGATCGCCAGCGAAATGTCGCAACAGGGCTTCCGCCATCTGCGAACGGGCAGAGTTACCTGCACAAACAAACAACACCCGTTGCACTGCATCCCTCCCATGTCATCGGCAGGGATAATATATCCGCAAAAACATATATGCAATATTTCATATATACGGATTTCATCATTCGCATACCCGTCGGATGCGATTGTCCGGATGCAGTGGATCCACAGAGGCAGAGCCTGCTGACCCATCTGACCTGAACCTGCCTCTATTTCAGGCAATGCGCCGGCGAACGGTCAGGTGCAGCCTGGTTGTGCCAACGGGGTCGAGCACAGGCATCTTCAGGTTTTCAAGAAAGGCTTGGACAATACGCCCGGGCGACACGGGCATGCGCGCTATCCGGGGCGGTAATGGCCGGGGGCTGCTGAAAGCCCGCGGCACCAGCTCACTCCACCGTGACCGACTTCGCCAGGTTCCGCGGCTTGTCCACGTCCGTCCCCTTCTGCACCGCAACGTGGTAGGCCAACAGCTGCAGGGCGACCGTATAGACAATGGGCTTCAACAGTTCCGGGCAGCTGGGCAGCGCCAGCACATGGACCCTGGGCTCGTCGGCGAAGTGGGCCTCGCTGTCGGCGAACACGTACAGCTCGGCGCCGCGTGAGCGCACTTCCTCCAGGTTGGACTTCAGTTTTTCCATCAGCTCATCCCCCGGTGCGACCGCCACTACCGGCATGTCCGCATCCACCAGCGCCAGCGGACCGTGTTTCAACTCCCCAGCGGGATAGGCCTCGGCATGGATGTAGGAGATTTCCTTGAGCTTCAACGCGCCCTCCAGGGCGATCGGGTAGTAGATGCCGCGGCCCAGGAACAGGGCATGCTGACGCTGGATGAACGCGCCCGCCATGCGTTTGATCGCCGGGTCCAGGCCCAGGGTTCGCTCTACATAGTCCGGCAGGCTGTGCAGTGCGGAAACCATGTCGGTAGCCACGGCCGGGGCCAGGGCGTGGCGGCGGCCCAGCACGAGGGTCAGCATCAGGAACGCGGTCAACTGGGTGGTAAAGGCCTTGGTCGAGGCCACCCCGATCTCAGTGCCGGCCCGGGTCAGGAATACGAGGTCGGATTCCCGCACCAGGGAACTGTGGTCCACGTTGGCAATTACCAGACTGGCAACGAAGGCGTCTTCGGTGGCGTTGCGCAGCGCGGCCAGGGTGTCGGCGGTTTCCCCGGACTGGGATACGGTGACCAGCAGGGTGCCTGGATGCTGCACCCTCTTGCGGTAGCGGAACTCGGAGGCCACTTCCACCGCGCAGGGGATTCCGGCCAGCTCCTCCAGCCAGTAGCGGGCGACCATGCCGGCGTGGTAGCTGGTGCCACAGGCGACGATCTGCACGGCTTTGACCCGGTCAAATATGGCGCCCGCGTCGGGACCAAAAATACTGTCCTGGATCTCGCGCGTGCCGGCCACGGGCGTGGTTGCAGCCAGTGCCCGGGGCTGTTCGAAGATTTCCTTGAGCATGTAGTGCTCATAGTCTCCGAGCCCGGTGCTCTCCTCCATGGACGAGATCAGCGACATCTTGCGCTGCACCGGCTGGCCGGCGCTGTTAGTGATTTCCAGGGAGGTAGCGGTTATCCGAACCAGGTCACCCTCCTCCAGATAGATGAAGCGGTCCGTGACCTGGCGCAGCGCCAGCTGGTCGGAGGCGAGGAAGTTCTCGCCTATGCCCACACCCACAACCAGCGGGCTGCCCTCGCGGGTGCCGACCACCTCATCGGGATGCTCAACATCTATTGCGGCGAGGGC
>JBFHFJ010000336.1:0-3171 GCA_041583655.1 Haliea sp.
CCACCCATGGCATTCGGCTGACCGGTAATCGAGAACGGCCCGGCACCGGGTTTGCCAATACGCCCGCAGGCCAGATGGCACTGGAGTATCGCGCTGGCGTGGTCAACGCCACGGACGGACTGATTGATGCCCTGGGAAAACACAGTAACCGTACGTTCGGTGGCAGCAAACCATTGGTAGAATTGAGTCAGCGCCGCCGGGTCCAGACCACAGTCACTGGCGACCGCGGCCGGGGCGCCACTGCGCGCGACACTGACGCTGGCGGCTGCGGTAAACCCTTCGGTGTGCCTGGCAATATAGTCGGCATCAATCGCACCCCTATTCACCAACCAGGCAAGCAGACCGTCGAACAACAGGCCATCGCTGCCGGACTTCAGGGCCAGGTGCAGATCAGCACTCGCGGCCGTCGCCGTGCGACGCGGATCGATCACCACCAGTTTCATCTGCGGTCTCCGCTCGCGGGCGGCCATGATTCGCTGGTAGACCACGGGGTGGGTCCAGGCCATATTGGAGCCGACAATCACAATCAGGTCAGCCAGTTCCAGATCCTCGTAGTTGCCGGGCACAGAGTCGCTGCCAAGAATACGCTTGTGGGCGGCAACAGCGCTGGACATGCACAGGCGACTGTTGGTGTCGATGTTGGCGCCGCCGATAAAGCCCTTCATCAGCTTGTTGGCGACGTAGTAGTCCTCGGTCAGAAGCTGTCCCGAAACATAGAAGGCCACCGCTTCCGGCCCGTGTTCTGCAAGTACCTGGCGCAGTTGCCCGGAGACATGCTCAAGTGCCCTGTCCCAGCTCACAGTCTCAGAGCCAATTTGCGGTTGCAGCAGGCGCTGGCCGGTCGCCAAGGTCTCACCCAGAGCGCTGCCCTTGACACAAAGGCGCCCGGCATTTGCGGGGTGGGCGGGGTCTCCCGCGATGGCAATCGTTGAACTCTCCCCATTGGGACTTGCGGTGACCCCGCAGCCGACGCCGCAGTAGGGACAAGTGGTACACACCGCGGTTGTCATGCGGCCACCGCACTGCCGAACAGCAGGGTCTGCGGGTCAGCCACCGCAGTCTGCTGGATGATGAGACCGTGGTAATCATTGCCCGCGCTGGTATCGCCAAACAGTACCGTCGCCACGAGCTTGCCTTCGCGCAGCCACAGGCGGCGATAGTGGCGATTGAAAGGATCCTGCCAGGTAAGTGTGCGGCAGCCCTGCAGCTGGTCCAGATCACCGCTGGAAAAGAGTTCTATGCCGCTGACTTTGAGCCGCGTGGACAGCGCTGCCGACTGGAACCCGGGGTGCTCCCGCCCAGCCAGGCGGCGGGCCAGCACTTCCGCCTGTTGGTAGATCGGGCCCACCATGCCAAAGCTTTCCCCCGCCACCTGACAACACTCGCCCAGGGCGTAGATGCCGGACACACTGGTTTGCAGCCAGCGATCAGTGCAGATGCCGAGGTCACAGCGCAGGCCAGCTTCCCGAGCCAGCGCCGTTTCTGGCTCGATACCGATCGCGACCACCGCCAGCTCACAGGGCAGGGTGCGGCCGTCAGCCAGTACCAGAGCGGTCACTCTGCTGTCACCTTGCAAGCAAGCCGTTTCCACGCCGGTCAGGCTGTCAATACCGCGCGCCTGCAGGGTCGCCGCCAGGAATTCCCCGGCTCCCTGGTCGAGCTGGCGGTGCATGAGCCAGGGGCCCCGGTGGACAATGCTGACCGCCATCCCCAGGCGGTTGAGACCATGGGCGGCCTCCAGGCCCAACAGGCCGCCACCAATGACAACTGCGCGACCGCCGTCCGGGGCCCGGGCGCGAATATCCATCGCATCCTGCAGACTGCGAAACCCCAGCACATTGGCGAGTTCACCGCCCGGCACCCGCAGTCTGGCAGCGCGGGAACCGGTGGCAAATACCAGGCGGTCCCAGGCCAGCGAAATCCCGCTGCGGGTGATGGCTATACGCCGCCCGGTGTCCACCGCGATCACCGGGTCACCACAGAGCAGGGTAATATCCTGCTGTTGATACCAGGAGACCGGGTGGGTGACCACGTCCCTCAGCTCCGTCTCACCCGCAAGCCAGGGTGAGAGCAAAATCCGGTTGTAACCCGGCTGCGGCTCCTCACCCACCACGGTAATAGCGTCAGCGATATCCAGCGCCAGCAGCTCCTCCAGCAAGCGGGTTGCAGCCATGCCGTTACCGATGATGAGCAATCTGGGCCGGTGTATCTTCACGCTACCGTATCCTCAAGCACGATACGGCCATCCAGCACTGCGGCCGTCCAGACCGGTACCGAGATGCTGGCGTCTTCCAGGCAGACCCCGGTGCGCAGGCAGAAGTGCTGTTTGTACACTGGCGAAGCCACCACTGGCTTGCCGCCGAGGTCGCCAATAATGCCCCTGGACAAGACATTGGCGCCGCTGAACGGATCGCAATTGCCTATGGCATAACAGGCGCTGCCCGTATTGAAAATCGCCACCTGCCGTCCTTTGACCCGCGCCGCCATGCCTGTGCCCGGCAGAATCTCATCAACTGCGCAGATATCGTGCAGGACTGCACTTTGCGGGCGCTGTTTGCTTGCTGCGGTACTCATGCCTGCACCTCCTTGACGGGTATTGTCGCCACCGGTTTTTCCTCGGGCCGGGCCGGACGTCGCTGGCCGCGCTCGCGCACGTACAACAGGTTTTCGTCCGGGGCTTCGTCGTTGACGAAGGGACGGAAGCGTTGCAGCGCCAGCGGATCCTCGATGGTGCGCTTCCACTCGCACTGATAGGTGTCCACCACGGCCTGCATCTGCTGTTCCAGTTCCTCGCCAATACCGAGGCTGTCGTGGATGATCACATCCTGCAGGTAGGCCAGCCCGCCCTCCAGGTTGTCGCGCCACACCGAGGTGCGCTGCAGGCGGTCCGCCGTGCGGATATAGAACATGAGCAGTCGATCGATATAGCGGATCAGGCTGGCGTCATCGAGATCGCTGGCAAACAGCTCCGCGTGGCGCGGCCGCATGCCACCATTACCGCAGACATACAGGTTCCAGCCCCGCTCGGTGGCGATCACGCCGACGTCCTTGCTCTGGGCTTCGGCACACTCACGGGTGCAGCCGGAGACCGCCATTTTCAGCTTGTGCGGGGAGCGCAGGCCGCGGTAGCGCTGTTCCACGAAAATGGCCATGGCCACTGAATCCTGAACG
>JBFHFJ010000337.1:0-3120 GCA_041583655.1 Haliea sp.
ACCTGGCCCGTGGGGCCGGTGATGAGGATTTTACTGCCGGCGATGGCGACTGGCTTGACTGACATGAGACACCTGCGCGATGAGTGGACGGGGCCCCAGTCTAGCGCAGAGCCACGCCAAGGTGCTCACCCATTCGGGGGATCAGTCGTCCTCGCGATCCGGCATCACGCGGTACACCTCGGAGATCTGCTCAGGGCCGCTGACCGTGCACTGGAGGTCATTGATCAGGCCGTCCCGAAGGCTGTACACCCAGCCGTGCACCGACAGGGGCTGCCCGCGACTCCAGGCATTCTGGACGATCGTGGTATGGCAGACATTGGACACCTGACTGATGACGTTGAGCTCGCAAAGCAGGTTCACCCGCTCATCGTCATTGTCCAGGGCAGCGATCCGCCGCCGATGGCGCTGCTGCACATCCTTGATATTGCGCAGCCAGTTGTCTATGAGGCCATTGTCGCGGTTTTCAAAGGCCGCCCGGACACCGCCGCAGTTATAGTGCCCCACGACCAGTACATGCTTGATCCTGAGCACATCGACCGCATACTGCAACACCGTCAGGCAGTTGAAATCCGTGTGCACGACCATGTTCGCGACGTTCCGGTGCACGAAGACTTCACCCGGTAGCAGGCCGACGATCTGGTTGGCAGGTACACGGCTGTCCGAGCAACCAATCCACAGGTACTCGGGTGCCTGCTGGTTGGCCAGCTTCTCAAAAAACTCAGGGTCGGAGGTCTTAACGCTCTGCGCCCAGGCGCGATTGTTCGCGAAGAGTTCATCGATACTTTTCAAGAGTGGGCGGACTCCCGCTGTCAGATCATCAGGGTGGAAAGGCGGCCGAGCTTCAGCTGGTTGCCGTTGCCGGCGGCTGCAGCGTGCACGGCGCTGGAACCAACAGTCTGCATCTGCTTCGCCAGCTGTGCCATATCCACCGCGGGGTACTGGTGCGGCTCCCAGGTCACCAGCCCGAGACTCAGGGTGACCTGCATCACCGCGCCGCGGCCATCGTCGATGTGGAAGCTCTCTATATCCCGGCGGATACGTTCAGCAACATCGCTCGCGGGCGCCTCCCCGGTACCCGTCAGCAGGGCGGCGAGCCGAAAATCCGACAGGCGGGCGAGCAGGTCTGTCGCCCGCAGCCCGGACGACACCCGCTCTGTCACTTTCTTCAGGACGAAGCGGCCGGTAATCTCGCCGTAGTGCTCGTACAGTTCACTGAACTCGTCGATCTCCAGCATCAATACTGACAGCGGCTGATCGGCACGCCTGGCGCGGGCGATTTCCCTGGCGATGTCTTTTTCGAATCCGCGCAGGTTGCTGATCTGGGTCAGCGGGTCGAGCATGGTCAGGCGGGAGATCTGCTGGCGGCTGACGGCGTTCTTGAACGTGATGGAGATGACCGAGGCGAGGTGCGCCACCAGGAGCCCGTCTTCATCGGTGGTTTCCAAAGGATGATCAGTGAAGCCGCAATGGTAGCTCCCCATCAGGCGCCCGGAGTCCAGCAAGGGCACCAGCAGGGCGTGCTGAATACCTTGTTCGGATTTCAGCACTTCGAACATGCGCGAATCGGTGGCATCCAGGAACACGTTATGCGGTTCCATATCGTACAGTTCCTGCATCTCGAACACATCGTGGTGCAGTTGCAGGTACTGGCCGTAACGATTGCCACAGTTGAACAACCCCTCCAGCACATGTTCCGGGTCGTACAGCCAGAGCTCGGCGACATGGAAGCCGAAGTGACGGGGCATACTGACCAGCAGGACTTCCAGCAGAGCCTGCAGGTCCTGGGCTTCCAGCAGCATGTATTCTATTTGACGCGCCTGCCGCAACAGCCAGCGGTTCAGGTCCACTCGCTCGGCCAGGCGCTCCTCACGGACTTCATCGGCACTCTGCAAAGCAGGTGCCGCCTCGATTTCTTCGTCAGGGACCACCCCGAAAAACACCTTTTCCGTCATCGAATGCTCTCGTGATTTGTTGCGAGCCGGACACCCACACCCTGGAAGATAATGGTTGGCTCCGAAGTGTAAGCCGCCTATACTGCCGATGCAAACCTGGCGACTGTTGCAAGGGCAATTTTTCGCGCACCGTGTTTGCAAAACCTGGGGGTGGCTTAGGCCTGAGATACCGCGCGCGGTAAACCCTTTGAACCTGATCCGGTTAGGACCGGCGTAGGGATAGGTGCACGTCTCCTCATCCAGTTCGCGTATCCAACCGGTTCTCTTGCCGTATGTCGAGGAGAACCTGATGAAAAACCCTGCTTACCTGTTACTGCCACTGGTGCTGGCAACCACGAATCACGCCAGCAGCGGTGAGCTGAGCGAAATCCTGGTGACCGCCGAGCTGCGCGAGACGCGCCTGCTCGACCAGTCCAGCAGCACCAGCGTGCTGACCACCGACAACATCCGGGAGCGCGCCGCCCAGCACCTGGAGGAGGTCCTGAACGTCATTCCCAACCTCAACTATGCCAGCGGCGCGTCGCGTGCGCGTTTTTTCCAGATCCGCGGGATCGGTGAGCGCAGCCAGTTCCAGGAACCCCTGAACCCCTCGATTGGCCTGCTCCTGGACGGAGTCGACTTCAGCGGCCTGGGGGCAGTAGGCACCCTGTTCGATGTCGAGCAGGTCGAGGTGTTGCGGGGCCCCCAGGGCACCCTGCACGGCGCCAATGCGCTGGCGGGCCTGATCAACATTCGCAGCGCCGCCCCCGAGGCAACGCCGGGGTTTACCCTGCGGGGAAGTCTCGCAGAGTATGACACCTGGAGCCTGGGCATGATCGGCACCGGCCCTCTGGTGGAGGAGCGCCTGCTCTACCGGGTGGCGGTGCAGCAATATCGCAGTGACGGCTATTACCGCAACGACTTCCTGGCGCGGGACGACACCAACCGCCGCGACGAAACGACTGCCAGAGGGCGCCTGCGCTGGCTGGCGGGAGACGCCGACACCGTCGACCTGAGCCTGCTGGCCGTGGATGTGGACAACGGCTACGACGCCTTCTCCCTGGACAACAATCGCCGGACACTCTCCGACGAACCCGGGCGGGACCGCCAGGAAACCGCAGCGGCCAGCCTGCAGTGGACCGGCCAGCGTGACTCGCTGGACATCGAAGCCACCCTCAGCACCGCCGAC
>JBFHFJ010000338.1:0-3074 GCA_041583655.1 Haliea sp.
CTGCGTCACCGCATCCTGACCCTCCGCGAGGGGCGCCTGGTGAGTAACCGCGCATGAGTGCGACGGACAACAAGTCGCGCCGGGAGGGCGCCAGCGCCAGCCGCGCGCGGCTGCGGCACCGTTTCAACGGTTGGCTGACCCACCATCGCCTGTCGGCTGCCGATAGCCTGGAGCGGGTGCTGGACAACCCGGTGTCCAGCCTGCTCACCTGGCTGGTAATCGGTATTGCCCTGGCCTTGCCCGCGGCTTTGGATGTCGCTCTCGACAACGCGCGCAAGCTCAGTGACAAGTGGGACAGTCCCGCCCAGCTGTCGCTGTTCCTGACGGCGACCGCCAGCGCAGAGGAGGCCCGGCAGATGCATCGGGAGCTTCTGGAGCGTCCGGATATCGCGGAGGTGGTCTTTGTTTCACGGGACGAGGCACTGGAGGAATTCAGCCTGCTTTCCGGATTTGCGGACGTACTGGAGAGTCTGGACAACAATCCGCTACCCGACCTGCTGCTGGTGACGCCGACTCCTGAAGCCGTCCCGGTGGCGGCGTTGCACCGGGAACTGTCCGCGGACCCGCGGGTCGCGGAAGCCGTCCTGGACATGGCCTGGCTGGAACGGCTCAATACCCTGATGGAGCTCAGTCGACGCATGGTCCTCGCTCTGGGTGGGGTGCTGGTGGCCGGAGTCGTCCTGATTCTTGGCAATACCATCCGCCTCGCCATTGAGAGCCGGCGCGAGGAAATCGTGGTGATCAAGCTGGTGGGGGGCAGCAACGGTTTTGTGCGCAGGCCCTTCCTTTATACCGGGCTCTGGTATGGGGTCGGCGGAGGATTTTTTGCAGCCCTGCTGGTTGCTGCGGCGCTGTGGTTTCTGGGTGAGCCGGTGGCTCGCCTGGCGGAGCTTTACCAGAGCAGTTTCGAACTCGGGGGCCTTGGAATCATGGGCAGCCTCAACCTTGTAGTGCTTGGTGGCCTGCTTGGCCTTGCGGGCGCCTGGCTGGCAGTTTCCCGTCACCTCGGTCGCATAGCCCCCCGCTAGGCGCGGTTATCAACCCTTTGTTATTCAAGACAAATTTCCAAAGTTTCCCGGCTGTCCCGGGAACTTTCCCGCGATTAGCACTCTAATGGAATGAGTGCTAGAATCGCCCTCATTGAACATGGAGAACCTCGCATGAGCAAACACCTGTTGCCGGTTGACCAGATGGTCCCGGGCGCCAATCTCGCGGCCTATGTGCAGGCGGTGAGCAGTATTCCGCTGCTGACGCCGGAGCGTGAGAAGGAGTTGGCCGAGGACCTGTACTACAACGACAATGTCGAAGCGGCCCGCCAACTGGTCATGTCTCACCTGCGCTTTGTGGTCCACATAGCCCGCAGCTACTCCGGATATGGGCTGGCGGAAGCGGACCTCATCCAGGAGGGCAACGTCGGCCTCATGAAGGCGGTGAAGCGCTTCAACCCAGAGAAGGGTGTGCGCCTTGTGTCGTTTGCCGTGCACTGGATCAAGGCCGAGATGCACGAATTTATCCTGCGCAACTGGCGCATCGTCAAGGTCGCCACTACCAAGGCCCAGCGCAAGCTGTTCTTCAACCTGCGCAGCGCCAAGAAAAGCCTCGCCTGGCTGAGTGCGGAAGAGGCGCAGGCAGTGGCCAATGACCTGGGCGTCGATATCGCCGAAGTGCAGCGCATGGAAGGCCGGCTGAGCAGCCGCGATGTCGCCTTCGACTCCCCCCTGGACCAGGACGACGACGATGCCTGGCAGGCTCCGCAGTACTACCTGGAAGACCAGCGCAGCGACCCGGCGCTGACGGTGGAGTCAGACAACTGGCAGGAAAACAGTGAAGAGCAGCTGTATGTTGCCCTGGCGGACCTGGATGAGCGCAGTCGCGATATTCTCGCCCGGCGCTGGCTGGCGGAGGAAAAGGCCACGCTGCATGAACTGGCGGAGAAGTACGAGGTTTCTGCAGAGCGCATCCGCCAGCTGGAGCAGAATGCAATGAAAAAGCTGCGCGCCGCGATCGCTGCCTGACGACCAGCGGGAGCGGCGCTGGTGTTTTGCGTTACACTGGCGTTCCCGTTCTCGCCGGACTCCTGACATGGCCCAGTTCTTCATTGCCAGCGCCGCCATCAGCGGCGCTCTCGCCGTCGCTTTCGGCGCCTTTGGTGCCCACGCCCTCAAGAACCGCCTGGACGCCTATGCCCTGGGCGTCTACGAGACGGCGGTCCAGTACCACTTCTATCACTCCCTGGCGCTGCTCGGGGTCGGGATTCTGGCCCTCAACTACCCCCACGTGAATCTGCTGCGCAGCAGCGGGTGGCTGTTCTTGCTGGGTCTGGTGGTGTTCTCGGGTAGCCTGTACCTGCTCAGTTTCAGCGGCCTGCGCTGGCTGGGTGCGATAACGCCCCTGGGCGGCCTGGCCTTTATTGGGGCCTGGGGCTGTCTGGCGGCGGCAACCTGGAAACTGCTTCCCTGAATCATGGCTGATACCCCGCACCGCCCGATCCGCAGCTATGTCCTGCGCATGGGACGCCTGACCGATGGCCAGCAGCGCGCCTTTGATGAGTATTGGCCGCGCTTCGGGCTTTCCCACAGCGATGGCCCACTGGACTATCCCGCGGTGTTTGGCCGTGAAGCGCCCCGGGTACTGGAAATCGGTTTTGGCATGGGCCAGTCCCTGGTCGCCATGGCCGCCGCGGCGCCCGGTACCGACTTCATCGGCATCGAGGTGCATCGCCCCGGCGTTGGCAAGCTGTTGCACAGCATGGCGGCGGAGGGTGTGGACAATATCCGCATCTACTGCCACGACGCGGTCGAGGTGCTGCGCGACTGTATCCCGCCGGCCTCCCTGGACACGATCCAGATATTCTTTCCCGACCCCTGGCACAAGAAGCGTCACCACAAACGGCGCCTGATCCAGCCGGGCTTTGCCGAAAAGCTGGTGGCTCACCTGAAGCCAGGGGGGATACTGCACCTCGCGACCGATTGGGAAAATTATGCGGAGCAAATGCTGGAAGTACTGTCGGCTACACCGGGTCTCAAGAATACCGCAGGTCCCGGCAACTATGCGCCGAGGCCCGAGTCCCGGCC
>JBFHFJ010000339.1:0-3028 GCA_041583655.1 Haliea sp.
ACCGACGAGGCCCTGACCCTGACCCCGCACGTCCGCCACAGCCTGGAGCAGGCGCTGGAGTTCATCGAGGACGACGAGTTGGTGGAAGTGACCCCGGAAAGTATCCGCCTGCGCAAGAAATTGCTGCTGGAACATGAGCGCCGCCGCGCCAGCCGTTCCTGAACCCCGGAAGCCGGCCCCAGTCGCCCGGCGGGGCCGGGCAGGGTGAAAGCGCTGCTGCAGCGGGTGGCCCGCGCCAGCGTGCTGGTGGAGGGTCGCTGCGTCGGTGAGATCGGCCCCGGGCTGCTGGTGTTCCTGGGCCTGGACCGCGGCGACGGTCACCAGCAGGGCGCCCGTCTTGTCGACAGGCTGCTGGCCTACAGAATGTTTGCCGATGGCCAGGGGCGCATGAACAGCAGCGTCGCCGAGGTTGGCGGTGGCGTGCTGCTGGTGTCCCAGTTCACCCTGTCCGCCGATACCCGCAAGGGTCTGCGGCCCAGCTTCTCCAGTGCCATGCCGCCGGCCGCTGCCGAACCCCTCTACGACTGGATACTGGCAACCCTGCGCGAGCGTCATCCAGAGGTCGCCGCCGGCCAATTCGGCGCCGACATGCAGGTCGGGCTGGTCAACGACGGTCCGGTGACCTTCCTGCTGGAAGTCAGTTGAACCGCAGTCGCATGTGGATATGGAGGATGCCGTCCTCCAGGTAGGGGTCTCCCTCGCTGACAAACCCGAGGCTGTGGTAGAAGGCCTCCAGGTAGGCCTGGGCACCGATAAAGATGTCTGCCCCGGGCCACTGCCGGCGGTTGAACTCGATTCCCCGCAGGACCAGGTCCCGGCCCAGCCCCGATCCCCGGGTCGCGGGGGCGACCACAATGCGGCCCAGTGAGCTCTCCGGGTAGGCGAGGCCGGGCGGCAGGCAGCGCTGGTAGGCGAGTACCGCGTCCCCTGCCAGGCAGCGCATATGCCAGCTGGCCCGATCAAGGCCGTCGAGATCGGGATAGACGCAGTTTTGTTCAACCACGAATACTTCCTGGCGCAGCTGCAGCAGGGCGTACAGCTGCTCCGCCGCCAGCTCGGAGAAGGGTGTGTTCAGCCAGCGGCGGTCCATTACGTCAGTGGTGGTGGCCGCCGGCGCCGTGGGCATGGCCGTGGGCGACCTCATCGGGGGTGGCGGCGCGGACCTCGACGATGTCTATGTCGAACACCAGGGTCTGGCCCGCCAGCGGGTGATTGGTGTCGATCTCGGCGCTGTGCCGCCCGACCTTGGTCACCGTGACCGGGTGCCGTCCCTCGGCGGTATTGAGCTGCACCAGCATTCCCGGCTTGAGTGCGCCGCGATAGACCAGGTGCTTGACCGGAACCTTCTGTACCCGGTCCTCGCGGCGCTCGCCGTAGGCCTGCTCGGGGGTCAGGGTGACCTCCGTGTGGGCACCCGCCTCCAGCCCTTCCAGGGCCTGCTCCAGTGCCGGAATGATGTTGTTGGCGCCGTGCAGGTAGGCCGTAGCCTCCCCGTCCCTGGATGTCTCCAGGTCTTCCCCGCTGCTGTTGCGGAGGGTGTAATGGAAGCTGGCGACGGTCTGGTTGCTGATTTTCACGTTTTCGGGTCCGCTGCGGAAAGAGGCGGATTTTAACACGAGCTCCGCAGCCGCGCGCCGGGGTAATACGGATTAATGCGACTGCGGCGATTCTCCGGCAGTGGATTAGTTGTTACTATGCGGCAAAGGTCGCCACGGACGCATGGACGTCTTTCCGTTGGCGAGACAGGGGGCAGGGAGAGCCGCCACGACAACAGGCAAAGAGCTTAACAATGCTGGTTAACGCAGAGCTTCCCCAGGATTTCTCCCGCCTGAACAAGCAGTTCAAGGAGCTTGTGGCGGCGCTCGTTGATATCGTCGGTATTCCGCCAGTCCGGGTGGAAGTGGAGGCGGTCAGGGAGGGCAACTTCCGCGGCTTCGACAGTGGCCGCTTCTATCTGGTTGACAGCGGTTCCCTGTCGGCCCGCTACCGTGGCCGCACGGTCTACATCCTCGATGAGGGTGACATGCTGTTGCCGGATGTCGCGGGGGCCAGCCAGTCCGGCATGGCGGTGTTCTACGGCAGCGAGGCGGGCGCCAGTCTCTACGGTTATTCCGGGCTGGAATTCATGCAGCGGGTGTTCGCCGAACCCAGTGCCAACAAGCTGTGGACGCGCCTGCTGGTCACCTATGCAGGCCTTCTGTTGCGGATCACCGCGGCAAACACGCGGGACGACGCTGTGGCCACCCCCGGTTTTGAGGAGTACCAGCCCGGCGAGGCAATCATCAACCAGGGTGAGCGCGCCGATTATGTGTTCAATCTTTCCTCCGGTACCGCGGAGGTGATCGTCGATGACGTGGTCGTCGGTCGCATCAACGAGGGAGAGATATTTGGCGCCATGGCGGCGCTCACCCAGTCCGACCGCAGCGCCACCGTGCGTGCGCTGACGCGCTGTTCCGTGGTCAAGGTGCCAAAGGAACAGTTTGCGGACCTGATCCGAAGCAACCCGGCCACGATCCACAGCCTGTTGGTGGACATGGCCAACTCCATAGTCAACCTCAACGAGCAGCTGGTAGGCTTGCGCAACGGCGCCGGCGGCTGAGTCCGGCCACGGGGTCCGGTCTGCCCCTTGCGGGCAGGGCTTTCCCCGCTGTCCCGAGTAAACAGAAACAGGTTCTTTTTGCATGTCTGAAGTAGTGGAAATCGACAGCGATGGCATCGAGCAGGTGTCGTTGCAGAAATACACGGAAAAGGCGTACCTGGACTACTCCATGTACGTCATCCTTGATCGCGCCCTGCCCCACATAGGCGACGGCCTCAAGCCGGTGCAGCGGCGCATCATCTACGCCATGAGCGAGCTGGGCCTCAAGGCCAGCGCCAAGTTCAAGAAATCCGCGCGCACGGTCGGCGACGTGATCGGCAAGTTCCACCCCCACGGCGACAGCGCCGCCTACGAGGCGATGGTGCTGATGGCCCAGGATTTCAGCTACCGCTACCCGCTGGTGGACGGCCAGGGCAACTGGGGTTCCCC
>JBFHFJ010000340.1:0-2982 GCA_041583655.1 Haliea sp.
CAAAGACAACATACTTGCGGGAAGTCAGGCCCTCGAGCCCCACCGGGCCGCGGGCGTGGAGCTTGTCGGTGGAGATCCCGATTTCCGCACCAAGGCCGTACTCGAAGCCGTCGGCGAACCGTGTCGAGGCATTGACCATTACCGAGCTGGAATCCACTTCCCGCAGGAAACGCATGGCATTGCCATGGTCGCGGGTCACGATGCTGTCCGTGTGCTGCGAGCCGTAGTGGTTGATGTGGGCGATGGCCGCGTCGAGGCCATCCACGACCCGCAGGGCCAGCACCGGCGCCAGGTACTCCTCGTGCCAGTCCTGCTCAGTGGCCGCGTTGATGTCGGGCAGTAATTCCCGGCTGCGCTCACAACCGCGCAGCTCGACCCCTTTGGCCGCGAACGCCGCGGCCAGTTGTGGCAGCAGGCTGCCAGCCTCGGCCGCGGCGACCAGCAGGGTTTCCATGGTGTTGCAGGTCCCATAGCGCTGGGTCTTGGCATTGACTGCGATATCCAGCGCCATGGCATGGTCGGCACCGGCATCGATATAGACATGGCAGACGCCGTCCAGGTGCTTGATCACCGGCACCCGGGCATCGCGGCTGATGCGTTCGATCAGGCCCTTGCCACCCCGGGGGACGATGACGTCGACATAGTCGGGCATGGTGATCAGGGCCCCCACCGCGGCGCGATCGGCGGTAGCCACCACCTGCACGGCGGCGGCGGGCAGGCCCGCGGACTCGAGCCCCCGGGTAATACAGGCAGCGATGGCGGTGTTGGAGGCCAGGGCCTCGGAGCCGCCGCGGAGGATCGTGGCGTTACCCGACTTCAGGCACAGGCTGGCAGCTTCCACGGTTACGTTGGGGCGGGATTCATAGATGATACCGATGACACCGAGCGGGACCCGCATCCGGCCGACCTGGATGCCGCTGGGCATGGTATTGACATCGCTGATGCTGCCCACCGGATCCGCCAGGGCCACCACCTGGCGCAGGCCGGCCAGCATGGCGTCAATGGCCGCCGGGGTCAGCTCCAGCCGGTCCAGCAGTGCCGCATCGAGGCCGCGCTCGCGACCGCGGGCGAGGTCCTCGGCATTGGCGGCGGCCAGTTCGGCACGGGACTCGTCCAGCGCCGCGCAGGTAGCCAGCAGGGCGGCGTTGCGCTGGGCTGTGGAGGACGCCGCGACTTGCCGGGAGGCGGCGCGGGCCGCGCGACCCAGGTCCTGCATGTACTGCTCAACACTCATTCCTGCTTTCCGGCCCCAATACAAACCGCGATTATACCTGAAGGCCGCCGGACGTGTGCTACTCTGCGCCAAAACGCCGGAGCCGCGCCATGCACCCCACGCCCGTCCTCGAATGCTTCTACGATTGCTCCAGCCCCTGGACCTACCTCGCCTTCAGTCGCCTGCGGCCTCTCAGCGCCCGCCTCGGCGTGCCCGTCCAGTGGCGCCCCATCCTGGTCGGCGGTGTGTTCAATGCCGTCAACAAGGAGCTTTATGCCGCACGGGAAGGCATGTTCAGCAACCCGCGAAGGCTGCGACATTACCAGAAGGACCTCGCCGACTGGGCTGAATTCTGCAAGCTGCGGATCAGTCACCCGGACGTATTCCCGGTCAACTCGGCCCGGGCCATGCGGGGGGCGCTGTTCGCCGCCGACCAGGGCCTGCTGGAGCCGTGGTCCGAGGCGGTGTTTGCGGCCTACTGGGGTGATAACCGGGACATCTCCCAGCCGGATGAGCTGGCGGCCATTGCCGCCCGCGTCGGCCTGGCCCCCGAGGCGCTGCTGGCGGCGACGACTGACCAGTCCTACAAGGACAGGCTGCGCGCGAATACCGACGAGCTGGTGGCCCGCGGCGGTTATGGCTCCCCGACCCTGTTTATCAACGGTGACGACATGTACTTCGGCAATGACCGCCTGCCGCTGGTGGAGTACCGGCTGCAGCAGCTGCTCGATGCGACAACCGCCACCTGACCGCTCATCCGGCAATTGTTGACAATGGTTCTCATTAGCATTAGGGTGGACACAGTTTCAGTTCGCAGGTGATGAATCCATGTATGTATGTGTCTGCAGGAGCGTTACGGACCACCAGATTCGGGCCGCGGCCCTTGAAGGCGTGAGCTCGGTCGATGAGCTGCGCGATTGCCTGGGTGTCGCCAGCCGCTGCGGCAAGTGCAGCTCTCTGGCCGCGGATGTCCTTCACGAATCCCTGCGCGAGCTGCCGCCAGAGCCGGCCCTCTTCTACGCTGCCGGCTGACCCGCCCCCAACCACCGCGGCGCCAACGCCGCGGTTGACTGCGCCCCTGCATCCTTGCAAGCTTGGGGCACTGGCTTCATTTCCCCACATTCCCGCGGAGGTTCAATGTGAAAGGCGATCCCCAGGTCATCGAGCACCTCAACCGAATTCTTGGCAATGAACTGGTGGCCATCAACCAGTATTTCCTGCACTCCCGCATCTACGGCGACTGGGGCCTCCAGGAGCTGGCAGACCACGAGTACCACGAATCCATCGACGAGATGAAGCACGCGGACCGGCTGATCCAGCGCATCCTGTTCCTGGAAGGCCTGCCCAACCTGCAGGATCTGGGCAAACTGTTGATCGGGGAGAATACGGCGGAAATCCTGCGCTGCGACCTGAAGCTGGAACAGCTCGGCCACAAGGACCTGAAAGAAGCAATCGCCCACTGTGAGGCAGTGGGCGATTACACCTCGCGAGACCTGCTCGCCGACATTCTCGCCAGCGAAGAAGAGCACATAGACTGGCTGGAGACCCAGCTGGGCCTGATCGAGAGAATTGGCCTGGAGAACTACCAGCAGACCGCGATGCACACGGTCAAGCCCGCCTGACCGCGCGCCGGCTGGTCAGCCGGCGCTCTGGGCGGCCGCGGCTTCCTTGACCAGAGTCTGCAGCTCGCCACTGGCAAACATCTCGGTGACGATATCGCAGCCGCCGATCAATTCGCCGTTGATCCACAGCTGGGGAAAGGTCGGCCA
>JBFHFJ010000341.1:0-2980 GCA_041583655.1 Haliea sp.
AAGGATGAGCACCCGCACAGGGGCGAGCTCTACCCGTGATAACCACGCGCAGGCAGCGACCACGAAACCCCGTAAGCGTGCGACGGAGTTTTTGGTTACAGTTTAACCACTTAACCGCGGTTAAGTTGATAGCTATATCCTGAATACGAGGCCTGAAGATACCGGAATATTCTGGACGCGAAATTACCGGGGGTGACGACGTTGACCAATCTACTGAGTATCAAGCCGCAATAGCTGCGCCGCGAGCCAGGCCGGCTCCCATGCTAAACTGCTGGCTGGGCAATACGGGCCATCATCCAGACTCGAGGAAGCGACCATGCAAACACACAGCGCCAAACAGGAGGCCCTGGAGGCCATTCAGCGCCTGCCCGACTCGGCGGACATGGAAGAGATCATGTACCGGCTGTACGTGCTGGAGAATATCCGGCGCGGGCAACACGACGCCGCCGAAGGCAAGACCCAGCCGGCCGAGGAACTGTTGAAGGATGTTCAATCTTGGTAAAGTGGACGGCTCACGCCAAAGCACAACTTCGCCATATTCACGATTATATTGCCCAGGATTCCCCCCTCTACGCAAGGCGCGTCAGCGAAGCGCTGGTGCAGAAGACCATCGGATTGGATGAACTGCCCCGCAAAGGCCGCATGGTGGCAGAGCTCAACGACGAGGTCGTACGCGAACTGCCGATGTATTCCTACCGGATCATCTACGAGATTAAACCTGATAGCCTTGTCGAGGTGCTTGCCGTGATCCACAAGCGGCGGGATCTGGAGCCAGAAGATATTGCCAGGGAAACATAATGGAAAGTGTATTCCCGCAACTTGGCGTTGCAACGGCATTAGTGAAAACCGGTGCATCCCCCTTTAAGTGGGTAGAGCCGGGTAGAGCCCGGTATTAGCCACAGAGCCTTAAAATTTTTGCTGGGTAGGTTGGTGGGTATTTGAATTTTTCATTTGTAACTTGTTGATTTTTAAGGGTATTTGGCGGAGAGAGAGGGATTCGAACCCTCGATAGGTTTTACCCTATACGCCCTTAGCAGGGGCGCGCCTTCAGCCACTCGGCCACCTCTCCAAAACTCTTTTCCAGGAATCCCGGGGCGCGCGTTACTCGTCGCTGCGCTCCTCGCCCTGCGGGTCGCCGTCGTTCCTCCGGCGCTCCCTGCGCTGGCTTCGCCAGCTCCGGGTCAGCCACTCGGCGACCTTCCCGGAAAGGCGCGCATGATACCACAATGACTGCAAAATCAAAGGCCCGAACCCGACGACATACGGCAGTGGCAGCCATGTTGGGCAGGCAAGCGCCGCTTGCCACTGCTACCATTCCCCTTTCCAACAACGCTGCAGGACCGCCGGCCATGCGCACACCCCTGACCCAGGCCTTCGACAACTGGATACGCAACGACTTCCGGGCCATGAATACCGAACTGGAAGCCCTCTATTTCGCCCGGGAACAGCGGGAGAATGTCGAGGGTATTGGCGACAGCATCAAGCAGCAGCTGGTGGCCGAGGGGCGCGAGTTCATTGTCGCGCTGCTGCGGGAGGGCAATACGGACGAGGGCTTCGACCAGGGCTTTGATCTGCTCGGGGACGTGGGCTTCTACATGGCGGCCTGCCGGCGCCACGGGGTCACCGACCCGGCCCGGGAGCAGCGCTCGCCGCTGACCGAAGCGTCCGCCCTTGCCATGCAGCTGGGGGCCTCACTTGGCGCCATACCGCGCTTTGCCTCCAGTCACCTGGAAACCCACAACCGGGCCGTGAACGGCGTGTACAAATCCTTTACCAGCCTTGACGACGAGCGGGTGTTCCTGGACTACAACACCCGCGGGGTGCTGGCCTATATCCGCGCCGCCGAGGCGCTGCTGCATATCCTGCCGCTGGGGGTTTCACACCCGGTCACGCCGGACCTGCTGCGCGCCGCCCGCATGGCGCTGGAGGATGTAGCCCGCTCCAACGCAACCCTGTTCGAGGCCCTGGATATCGATCGCTTCTTCTACTGCATCCGGCCCTACTACAAGCCGCACCGGGTGGGCCTGCGCGAATACCGGGGGGCCAACGCGGGGGATTTTGCCGGCATCAACGTCATCGACCTGCTGCTGGGCCTGTGCCGGGCCGACGACCCCTACTACTCGCAACTGCTGGTGGACAAGTTCCTGTTCATGCGCCCGGACGACCAGTTGCTGCTGCGGGACTGCATGCGCCGGCGCAGCCTGCTGGACAGCTTCCTGGAGGAACTGCCGGCGCACGCCGATGAGCCCTGGTTCCAGCACAATGCCAGCGCCTTCCTGGAGGTCTGCGCCATGCACGGCAAGGTGGCCCTGCAGCACCACGAGCAGCTGGTGGAGAAGTTCATTGTCCATCCGGCGAAAAGCGCAGGTCTGGAGGACAAGGCCGACCTCAGCGCCAGCGGCCCGCCGCTGCCGGTGCTGCTGAAGGGCCTGCGCACACTGTGCGACCTGCGCGCAGCCGCGGACCGGGAAGACATTCCCAGCCGCCACGCGGATCTGCAACGCCTGCGCGGGGCCCTCGCGCCATCCGCCGCCACATCGTGAACCACCGTCCGGAGATTTCCATGTACCAGGACTGCTTTGCCCCCTGCCCCGACATCTACCTGCTGAACCATTCGGTGGGACGCATGCCGCTGGGCATGGAAGCTCAGCTGCGCGAGCATTTCCTTGATCCCTGGGAGCAGGGTGACCCGGAGCCCTGGCCGCAGTGGCTGGAGGCCATCACGCGTTTCCAGGCAGGGCTCGGCCAGCTCTTCAACAGTGCAGCGGGCAATTTCTGCCCGCAGACCAACATCAGCAGCGCCCTGGGCAAGGTGATCGGCGGCCTCCCCGAAAAAACCGGGCGCAATGTCATTCTGTTCTGCGACCACGATTTTCCCTCGGTGGGCTTTGTTCTGCAGCAGGCCGAGCGCCTGGGCTACCAGGCGAGGATGATCCCGGCCCGGGAGGATGCCCAGCAACTGGCTGTCTGGGAAAGCGCG
>JBFHFJ010000342.1:0-2930 GCA_041583655.1 Haliea sp.
GACACCAGCAGCAGGCCCTGGCCGAGCCCGAACAGGGCGCCGCCTGCCAGGGTCATGATTGCCGCCCCCGGCAGCGACAGGGCGGTGACAATGACATAGATGACAAAGTAGGCCGCAGGTACCAGCACCGGGTGCTGGGCCAGCAGTCCGGCGAAGCGGGCCTGGCTGGCCTTGAGCTGGGTCAGGGTCAGGTAGTCGTCCAGGCCCAGGGCGAAGAACGCCAGTACCAGGGCAATGACGAAGGTTATCAGCAGCAGTTTCTTGTTCACGATGCTCCTCGGGAGTCGGTCTGGGCGGCACTGCCGCCGGTGTGGCAATTACTGCGTCAGGGCGCCGCCGCAGCTGCTGCCCTGGCCCGCGGTGCAGCCGTAGCAGTGGTCCGCGATGCGGATTTCCCGGCCGGCGATGTCACTGTCCAATAGTGTGCGCAGATGCGGGCGCGGGCCGGCGGCGGGGAGCGGCAGGTCCAGCTGCTGGTTGAAGTCGCAATCGTACAGGTAGCCCTGCCAGTCCACGCTGACCAGTGACCGGCACATGACCGAGGCCAGGTTGCCAGGCTGGTAGGCGTCCTTGAGCAACTGCATGTAGGCGCCAAACTGCCCCTTGGATACCAGCGTGCTGCCAAAGCGCTTGATCGGCATGTTGGCGAGGGTGAACAGGGCGTTGAATTCAATGCCGAAGTGGTTCTGCAGCTCGCGCTTGTAGTCCGCCTCCAGCGCCTGTTGGTCCGGCGGCAGACTGGGCCCAAGCGGGTTGTAGACCAGGTTCAGGGTCAGCCCGCTGCCGGCCCTGCCGTAGCCCAGGGCGTTCAGTTCCTGCAGGGCGGCGATGCTCCTGTCGAAAACGCCATTGCCGCGCTGCTGGTCGACGTTGGCCGGTGAGTAGCAGGGCATGGAGGCGATGATCTCCACCCCTTGCCGCGCCAGAAACCCGGCCATGGACTCATAGCCCGGCTCCCGGAGGATGGTCAGGTTGCAGCGGTCGATGACCCTCACCCCCAGGGCGGTGGCTGCCATCACCAGTTCGCGGAAGCGCGGGTGCATCTCCGGAGCGCCGCCGGTGAGGTCCAGCAGCTGGATATTGCGGGCCTCGAGTATCCGCGGGATCAGCGCGATGTGCTCATCGTCCATCATTTCCGTGCGGGTGGGACCGGCATTGACGTGGCAGTGCACGCAGCTCTGGTTGCACAGGTAGCCCAGGTTCACCTGCAGGGTGTGCAGCTCGCCCCGGCTGATCGGGGGGAAATCGGTGGCTTCCAGCAGGGGCAGGGTGGCGTGCATGATGTGGAGTCCTTTTCTGTCCGGAGGTGGGGGTACCGGTACTATGATGCCACTGGTACAGGGATGTTACGGCCGGGTGCAGCTCATTGGACCAGATGGGGCAGGTATTGCCGCGAATTTGCCAGTGTTTGCTAGAATAGCCGTTTGCAGACGGAGGGTCACCTTGGAATCTGACATCGTCGCCAGTTCATCCGCAACCGCTGCGTACACGTTCACCTTCGCGGTATTTGGCGTATGCATGCTGTGGGAGATGCTTGCACCCCGGCGCGCCGAGACCGCGGGTGTGGCCTGGCGCTGGGCCAACAACTTCTCCCTGGGTCTGGTCAGCTGGTATCTCTCCGCGGTGGTCAGCACCCTGCTGGTGCTCTGGGTTGCAGACTTTACCGACCAGCGCCAGCTGGGGCTCATGCCGCAGCTTGGCTGGGGGCCGGTCCCGGAATTCCTTATTCTGCTCGCCTCTACCCAGCTGCTGGGCTATTGGGTGCACGTGGCCTTTCACCGCATCCCCTGGCTGTGGCGCGTTCACGCTGTGCACCACTCGGACACAGCATTCGATGTCTCCACCAGCTACCGGCACCACCCGTTCGAGCCGCTGCTCATGCTGCCGGTCACCGCGCCGCTGATATTTTTTCTCGGGGCGTCCCTGGAAGCGGTCGCGGCCTACCGCCTGTTCGCCGTGCTGGCAACCGTGTTCAGCCACAGCAACGTGTACGTTCCAGAGTGGCTGGAGCGGAGATTGCGCTGGCTGGTGCTTACCCCGGATTTCCACCGTGTGCACCACAGTTCCGATCCGTCCTATACCAACAGCAACTATGGATCCCTGGTGCCCTGGTTCGATTACCTGTTCGGTTCCGCGCGGCACTGGGCGTTCAGTGAGCACGAGACCAGAGAGCTCGGCCTGGAATACCTTCGCGAGCCACGGGACTCACGATTCGACCACCTGTTGACCCAGCCGCTGTCGGTGCCCACCGGCGGGGCCGGGGAGCCGCGCCAGTAAGTCCGCGAGGCCGGCTTTCCCGGCGGTGAATTCCCTGCCGCTTTCTTCTATAATGGCGCGCTTTTCCGGGCCAGGCCCCGGTTCCCTTTGGCCAGTGCAGGTTCTGGAGCACAGCATGTCCGAGCGCAAGGCAAGCGTCACTCGCAATACCCTGGAGACCCGGATCACCGCCACGGTGGACCTGGATGGCAGCGGGGAGGCGAAATTCGACACCGGCATTCCTTTCCTGGAGCACATGCTGGACCAGATCGCCCGTCACGGCATGATGGACCTGGATATCGTCGCCAAGGGCGATCTGCACATCGACGACCACCACACGGTTGAGGATATCGGCATCACCCTGGGCCAGGCCTTCACCAAGGCCGTGGGCGACAAGAAGGGCATTGTCCGCTACGGCCACAGCTATGTGCCGCTGGACGAGGCCCTGTCCCGGGTGGTGGTGGATTTCTCCGGCCGCCCCGGCCTTGTCTACCACATTCCCTTCACCCGCGCCCAGGTGGGCGGCTTTGACGTGGACCTGTTCCAGGAGTTTTTCCAGGGTTTCGTCAACCACGCCCAGGTCACCCTGCACATCGAAAACCTGCGCGGCGACAACAGCCACCACCAGATCGAGACCGTGTTCAAGGCCTTTGGCCGCGCCCTGCGCATGGCCC
>JBFHFJ010000343.1:0-2905 GCA_041583655.1 Haliea sp.
GCTCCTCCATCGGCGCCGCAAAGTCATCCAGCAAGCGGCCCAGTACAGCACGATAGAGCGCCTCCTTGTTGCGGAAGTGGTTGTAGAGGCTGGGTGAGCGAATGCCCACTCGCTCGGCGACATCGCCGAGGGAGGTACCTTTATAACCCTTTTGCGCAAACAGGTCCTCGGCTGCATCGAGAATGCGCTCTGGCGTGGTCGCCGCGGGCTCCCGGGCAGATCCGTTGGTCATGGGGCAATTCCGTTGTCACAAAACAATCGCACAGTATACCGCAGCGCGCCCCCATCATGAATCGGCGCTGATGCCGCACGCCACCTCGCGGTTGACAAGCAACGGCCCAATGTGAATAATCTCGCCTCCTGAATTTTGCCAACCCACGAGGATTCCACAGTGGCCAATTCCCCACAAGCCAAGAAGCGCGCTCGCCAGGCCGAAAAGCGTCGCGCCCACAACGCCAGCCTGCGCTCGCTGGTGCGCACCAACATCAAGAAAGTCATCGCCGCAATCGGCACCGGTGACGCACAGCAGGCGAAGGCCGCCTACGACAGCGCCGTACCGGTGATCGACCGGATGGCCGACAAGGGCATCATCCACAAAAACAAGGCAGCCCGGCACAAGAGCCGCCTGAACGCGCAAATCAAGGATCTGGCCTCCGCCTGATCGCGTATCTGCATCGCACAAAAAAGCCGGCGAAACGCCGGCTTTTTTGTGCCCGGAGAAAGTAGGCGCCAGGCCACGTGGCGGGCGGGCGCCCCTGCCCGTGACCTGACTTCCTCCGCTCCCTCCAGCTTCCTCAGCTCGCCTTGCGCGGGGCCTCCTGCTGTTCGTTGAGCTTGTGGAACTCCGCCAGGATGCTCTGCTCGTAACCCTGCGCCTCCTCGGTATCCAGCGGGCGCTCCAGCACTGCCCAGTCGATATCCCCGTCTGTCGCCAGGTTTTCGAACTCCAGAATCCCCAGGGCTTCAAACTTGGGCCTGATTTTGTCGGTCAGCAGGCCGATACGTTTCAGGTTCGGAATCACGCGCTGGAACAGCAGATTGCGGAAGGTGGACATCACGAACCCTTCCAGCACCTGCAGGCGGGCCTCTTCCACATCCCAGCCGAAATGGGCAAAAACGTCAGTGGCAACCAGGCGCTCGCGGCTGACCACACAGGCCTCATAGGCGAACTGGGCCCGCTCTTCGCGTTCCTCATCGCTCAACGTCTTGACGAACTCCTCCAGGTAATTGACCCCGAAGGTAACATGGCGCGCCTCGTCCCGGGTTACCAGATACACCACGTCCTTGAGCACGGGATCCGGGGTGGTTTCACGGGTGGTGTTGAAGGCCGACAGCGCCAGGCCCTCGATAACCAGCTGCATGCCGATGAACTTCATGTCCCAGCGCGCGTCGGTCAGGATCTTGTCGATGATCGACTTGAGGTGGGTATTGATCGGGTACATCACGCCAATGCGCTTTTGCAGGTACTTGTTGAACACCTCGACGTGGCGGGCTTCATCAAAGGTCTGCGACGCGGCGTACAGTTTCGCGTTCAGTGTCGGCGCGCAGGAGCAGAGCTGGGAGGCCACCAGCAGCGCTCCCTGCTCGCCATGCAGGAACTGGGACAGGCTCCAGGCGTTCATGTGCAGCCAGAACTCCTTGCGGGTCGGCTCGTCCATGTCCAGATAAGGCTGGTAGGTATGCAGGTTCATCAACTCCGGCATCCGCTCCTCGTCCGGCCAGGGGCGATCCCAGTTGATATCCATTTCCGGATCCCAGTTGAGCTGCTTGCCGAGGTCGTACAGCTTCTTGATCCGGTCGTCCTGCACCTTGTAGTCCCAGTTGTAGGAACCGGTCAGCGGCGTATTGAAGATTTCCGCGATGTGATCCACATCACTGGCCGTCAGCAGGTCCTCAAGATCGGGGTTGTCGCGCGGGTAATCGGCTCCGGCGAAGTGCTGGATCTTGCGGGGGGTGCCAGTCCATTCTACTTTCATGTCCATTCTCCTGGGAACTTATAGTAATTCTGCAACGCTACTATGGGAGAACCCGGCAAGGCCAACAAGGTAAAGTCTTGTCAAAATAAGGTCATTTATGGCCAAATGGCGCCATGCCCAAGGCCAGCGCACCCGCGCAGTACATTCTCATCCTCATCGACATGGTCGAGAGTCAGGGGCACCCGCGCAATCGCCTGCTGGCCGGCACCTCCCTGGCCGAGTCCGGACTCACCGGCATCGGCGCCCGGGTCAGCGAGGAAGACTTCAGCCGCCTGGTCAGCAATGCATTTGACCTCACGGGCGACACCGCCCTCGGCCTGCACCTGGGACTGCGCCTGAACCTGAGCGCACACGCGGTACTGGGCCAGGCGTTCATGACCTGCCGTGACCTGAGGCAGGTCCTGGAGCTGTTTCTGCGCTACTACCACCTGCTTTCCTCACCCACACTGCACCTGGAGCAGGACCTGATCGACGGTCGCTGCGTGCTGACCACCGTCAGCGCGCCGCGGGAGGATCCGGTGGAATTTGCCAGCGAGGTCATGTACGCCGCTATCTACAACACTCTGCGCGGCCTGCTGGGCAGGAACGATCTGCAGCTGCGTGTCGAGCTGCCGTATCCGGCGCCGGTCCACGAACAGATCTACTACGAGGTCTTTGGCGAGGACGTACACTTCAACTGCCCGCTGGGGCGGATATCCTTCGACGAGGCACTGCTGGACACACTCCTGCCCCTGTCCAACCCTGCGCTGCGCTCCCTGTACGAGGAGGAGTGCGCCCGGCTGCTGGCAGACCTCGAGGGAAGCGAGTCCGCGGCGGAGCAAACCCTGCGCCTGCTGCGCAAACTGGAGGGACAGTACCCGCAGATGCCCCAGGTCGCGCAAATGCTCAACTTCAGCCCGCGCACCTACCGCCGGCGCCTGGAGCAGGAA
>JBFHFJ010000344.1:0-2873 GCA_041583655.1 Haliea sp.
CGCGGGACTGGGCCAGTATTTCCGCACTGTGCGCCAGTTCGACGCCCAGCGCGCGGAATTGACCAAGCAGCTGGAGCTGCTGGAACTGTTCGGGCACCTGGACCCGGCCTGGCGCGGCGCGCTGTCCCGGGCGGTGACGGTGCTGCGCGACGAGCGCGCGGGTCAGCACCGTGCCGCCAGCCTGCTGATCGCCGACCTGCTGGTCGAGGCCGTGACCTGTGAGACCTCGCAGAAAGTGCCGCGGGGGGTGCCGGTGGAGCCGGTGCAGGCCCTGCTGTTCAAGCGTTATCAGCAGCACCTGGCGGAGCGCGAGCGGCAGTGCCGACGCCAGGTGGAGGAGGTGTTCTCCTGGACCAGCCTGACCCGCACGGAGGAGGGCCTGGCGCTTGAGGAGTCGGAACTGTTCAATGTTGATGACTGGTACCTGTGGGGGCTGGATCGCCGCTCCCTGGTGACCGTGGCGGGCTCAGTGGGCGCGATGGTGGGTGGCGGCACAGGCCTGGTGATCGACGGCGCCACCGGCGGGCTGCTGGGAGGCCTGGGTACCCTGGTTTCCGGTGCGCTGGGTGCCGCAGGCAGCGGCCTTGCGGCATTGCGCTACGCCAACGATATCGGCGAGATACGGATCCGGGGCATCCCGACCGGCGGCCAGGAATTGCACTACGGTCCGGCCCGCAATCTCAACTTTCCCTTCGTGGTGCTGGGGCGGGCGCTGCTGCATCATCACCTGCTGTGCAGCAGGACTCACGCTGATCGCAGTACCCTGGACCTGCACGGGCAATTGCTGGCGGACCTGGACGAGAGCCGGCGGCGCCAGTTCGGGCGCATCTTCGCCGACCTGCGCAAGGGCAGGAAGCTCACTGAGCGGCGGCAACAGCTGGCGGCGCTGATCGAAGAGCAGTGCCTGCAACGGGATTCCTGAAACCACACCGGAGGACAGCGCCATGAGCACCAAGAGCCCCAAGAGCCGCAAGAGCAAGCCCCCCAGCCCCGGCGGCGCTCCGGCGCGCAGGACCGCGCTGATCACCGGGGCCTCCTCGGGCATTGGCGAAACCCTGGCCTGGCTGATCGCGGCGGAGGATTATGACCTTGTCCTGGTCGCCCGCGGCCGGGACAAGCTCGAAGCGCTGGCCCAGGCCATCGGCGAGAGTCATGATATCGGCGTCACCGTCCTGCCCCTGGACATGGCGGCCCGTGGCAGCGCCCGCAAGCTGGCCCTGGCGCTGGAGCGCCGGGGCGTGGCGGTGGATATTCTGGTCAACAACGCGGGTGTGCTGCAGCACGGCGCTTTCACCGCCATGACGCCGGCGGATCACCAGGCCATGGTGCAGCTGAACGTGGCCGGATTTACCGACCTGCTCGCCCACTTTATCCCCCCGATGACGGCCCGCGGCAGCGGCCGGGTGCTCAACGTAGCCTCGATCGCCGCGTTCCAGCCCATTCCCAGCCTGGCGACTTACGCCGCCACCAAGGCCTATGTGCTGTCGCTGTCCGAGGCGCTGGGAGAAGAGCTGCGCGGCACCGGTGTGACCCTGACCACCCTTTGCCCGGGCATCACCGCGACCGACATGGTGGCCCGGGCCCAGGCGGGCTCCAGCGCCCTGCAGAACCTGCCAGCAATGCTTATTTCCGATGTCCAGGATGTCGCTGAGGAGGCCTGGCGGGCGTGCCTGAAGGGGCAGGCCATTGTTGTGCCGGGTACGCTCAATCTGGCGACGACGCTGGCGGCACGGGCGACGCCGAAGTGGCTGGTACGCCGCTTCACCGGGCTGCTGGGACGCTCCACCCTGTAGCAGCGGGACCCGCCGGCTGCTTTCATTCCGCCGCAGGTGTGTAGCGGCGGGGCAGCGGGGGACTCAGCGAATGTCAGCCTCTGGCCGACCCTGCCACCAGAATGGTTGCAGGACGCTCTCACCGGTGTAGACCTCCCTCAGGGACTCCGCTTCGTAGACCCTGCCATTGAGCACGATATGGCTGATCTGGTCCGAGTGACGGATATCCTCCAGCGGATTGTTCTCAAGGATAACCAGGTCCGCCAGCTTGCCCGGCTCCAGGGAGCCGATGTCCTGCTCCATGCCCAGATAGGTGGCCGGGTTGATGGTAGCCGCGGCCAGGGCCTGCATCGGGCTGAAGCCGCCGCGAACAAAGCTCCACATTTCCCAGTGTGTCGCCAGGCCCTCGCGTTGGCCGTGGCCGCCGGTGTTGACCAGGATGCCCTGGTCCAGCAGGTTTTTCGCGGCCGCTGCGGCATCGTCGTCACGGTAGTCCGCCTCCGGGGCCATGGGGCGGCGTACCGAGCGCGGTTGCAATACGGTGGGTGGGACAAAGTTGGCCAGCAGCGGGTGCTTCCAGACTTCGGTGTCCTGGTAGTAGTAGTCCTCGGAGGTCAGCCCGCCGAAGGTGACCACCAGGGTGGGGGTGTAGCCGGCCCGGCTCTGGCGCCAGTACTGGATAACATCGTCGTACAGGGTCAGCACCGGCACGTTGTGCTCGATGCCGGTGATGCCGTCGCCGATCAGGTTCATATCCATGTGGTACAGGGCGCCACCCTCCGCCACGGGCATCAGGCCTTCCTGCCGGGCCGCCTCTATGACCATCTGCCGCTGATCCCGGCGCGGCTGGTTGTAGTTCTTCACGGTTACCGCCCCCTGGGCTTTGAGGCGGCGGACGTGGGCCAGGGCATCGTCCAGAGTGTCCACCGGCGACCACGCGGTGGATTTCGCGCCGTAGATGATCTCCGCTGTGGAGAAGATCCGTGGCCCCAGGATTTTGCCGGCCCGGGCGTACTCCGCAGCGGCAAACACCAGGTGGGCACTGCTGGACGGGTTGTGCACCGTGGTCACCCCCAGCGCCAGGTGCGCGAGCAGGTCCCA
>JBFHFJ010000345.1:0-2868 GCA_041583655.1 Haliea sp.
CCGATACCGAGTATGAGCAACTGGTGACCACGACCCCTGAAATAGTCCGCGAATACGGCATGACTGTCGGTTCCGGGGCCATCGGTCAGCAGGAGGACACTGGCGGGATTCACGGATTGCTGCAGAACCGCATCCACCAGAGGCAGGGTCTCCTCGGGCAACTTGCCCGCCAGGGGCATAATCGGCGGGGCGACGGCTTCCAGGTAGCGCCGTATCAGCGCGTGATCACGTGTGAGAGGCAATACTTCATGCGCGCTGCCGGCATAGACAATCAGGGCTGCTGCCCGATCGGGCTGCAGCGCCAAAAGATCGCTGATTTTATGCTTCGCACGCTGCAATCGGCTCGGTGCCACGTCGGTCTGGGTCATTGTTTCCGAGGCATCAAGCAGCAGGACCAGCGGCGTCTGGTTCTCAGCAGGCGCTGACGGCTGTTGCCGCCAGCCGGGCCCCATGAGTACAAGCGTGGCGATAATAACAACCAGTGTGGTAACCGGTATGGGCCTGAACCAGCCATGGAGCGTGTTCCGGGGCAGCCGCAGGTGCACGAGCAGATGCGGCGCTATCGCGCGGGACTGCGCTGGTACATAACCCGACCAGTACCAAAGTCCTAACAGGACTACCCATGTCAGCAGCAATAGCCCACCCGCTGGCCGCAGGAAGTAAAAGGACTCCAGTACTGTCATCCCGCGCTCCAGCCAACGGCTCTGCGTCGGACGGCCAGTACAATTCCGGGTAGATGACCTGCGAGATGCAGGAGCATCGCCAGGCCGAGGGGAATCCAGTGCAGATCCCTCACTGGCCGGTAGCTGTGCACTTCATATTGAGCGGATTCCAGATCACTGATGGCGCGGTAGGCCCGACGCAGTTCCCCCTCGTTGAAGGCACGAAAATACCGTCCATCAGTTACCTCCGATACACGCTGGAGTGTATCCAGGTCCAGAGCGTCTTCGCCCAGTGATGCGGGATCGCCTATGGCGATGGTATAGATGCGAATCCCCCGGGTTGCTGCCACCCTGGCCGCCTCAACAGGCGGCACCATACTGCCGGTGTCATTCCCGTCTGTCAGGATGATCAGCACACGCTGGCTCGCAGTGCCGTGCGTGAACAGCTTCACCGACAGTCCAATGGCGTCACCGAACGCAGTCCGCTGCCCCGCCATGCCTGTTTCGACATCCTGCAACAGGCGTAACCAGACCAGGTGATCATCAGTAAACGGAGCCTGAAGGTGGGCACCGCTTCCAAAAACGATAAGGCCGAGCCGGTCACCCGGGTGTTCGATTGCGAGGTCCCGGAGCACCTGCTTCGCTGCCTGCAGGCGCCCGGTCCGCTCGCCATCCGGGCCCGTCATGTCCTGCGCGGCCATCGAGCCCGACAGGTCCACCGCTACCATGAGATCACGTCCGGACCGGTATTGTTCAACTGCGGCGCCAATCCATTGGGGACGCATCGCGGCACAGACCAGCAGCAGCCACGCCCCCCACAGGACCAGCCGCTCGAACCTCCTTTGCTGGCGCCCCCGCAAACCGAAGTCCAGCGGCTGTCCCGCCAGCGTCAGCAGCCTGGACAGGAACGGCACCCTTACCGTGTCCCCGTCTCCGGAGTAGACCGGCACCAGGCGCATCAATACCGGCAGGGGTGCCAGCAGAAACATCCAGCTGTTTTGCAGCTCAAACATCGGCAGGACCCTTGTGGCACATGATCCACAGGGCGGCGGCCGCGGTGAGCCGCCGCAACTCGTCGGGAGCGGGTGACTGGTGTTGGTAGGCGCCTGCCGCAAGCAGCGACAACTGACGGGTATCGAATGGCGCGCCGGGGCAGTGGTTGTTGAGAAAATTCACCCAGCTCCGGCCGGATAGCGGGGCAACGCGCTCCCTTGGCCAGGCAGCAAGCGCCGCAAGCTTCAGGACCCGATTGATGGACGCGACTGTACAGGGGCTGCCATCAACAGCCCCGAGCCCATGGAGGATCCGCACTGCTTCCCTTCGATAACGGTTCCGGCCCCAACGCCGCAACCTGAGCCCACACCAATAGAGCACCAGGGCGAGCAGGGTCACAGCCAGCCACAGCCAACCCGGCGCGGCCGGGTGCCAGGCGACCGGCGGGGGGCTCACAATGTGCTGAAGATCCGCCAGCACATGGCTCTCGATTTCGCGGGGCAAAGGCGGCAAACTCATGTGCGGCCTCGTCCCGGCTGGAGGTTTTCACGCAATTGGTCCACGGCGGACGAAACCGTCTGTAGCGGCAGAACGGCTGATCCCGAATCGCGCAATGCCTCATACAGCGCGCTTTGCTCGTGATCAAACGTGTTCGTGAAGCGTTGCCCCAGGTTCGATAAGTGCACGTCGATGCAGAACCGCCTGGCGCCATCGCTGACCACCAGTCCGTGTGCCTGGGTGATGTCCCTCTCCAGCGGATCATGAACAGGCAGGCAGATAACGTCGTTGTGCCGGCTCAATCCTGCAAGCAAACGGCGCGAAGCTGGTCCGAAGCCATGGAAATCCGAAATGACTATGACCAGATAATCATGGCTGACACTGTTTTGCGCCAGGTCAAGGGCCCAATCCAGGGAAGACCGGGAGGCTACGGGCGGCACCGGACAGGCTGACAAGGACTGGTTCATCGTCCGCAAACGGCCCAGCCACCAAAGCAAACGCGATGGCGCTCGGGTAGGCTTCATCTCCTCGCAGCCCTGGTCATTGAACAGCACGGCAGCAAAACGATCACCCTCCGCCAGGACCCTCCAGGCCGTCACAGCTGCGGCTTCCGCCGCCAGAGCGGACTTGGTCATTGATACACTGCCAAAAAACATTGACTGCCTCTGGTCAACCAGAACCAGCACCGGCCTGTCACGCTCTTCCGTATACACCC
>JBFHFJ010000346.1:0-2838 GCA_041583655.1 Haliea sp.
GAAGAAGCCCCCGCGCTCGCCGCTGGCGGCGTAGGCGCTGTTGAAGGCCAGCAGGGTACTGGCGGCGCCGCAGGCGCTGACCAGGAATGCGCGGCGGTCGACACCGCGGCGTCGGGCGTTGCGGTCCGCGCTTTCCAGGGCGAGGCGATTGGCATGGTGGTGAATCGCGTCCAGCGGGATGGGCATGAACTCGCCGTTGGAGGTACTGTCCAGCTTGATCGGCAGGCGGATGCCGTCGGGATCCTGCGGTAGTCGCTGTGCCATGGTCGGCGCTCCTCGGTCTGGTCTTCGCTCGGGGTTCAATGGTAGTCCATATTTCACTGCAATGGTCCTGCGGATCGCCCGCAGCAGTCCCGGCAACGGGGCGGGCGAATCCGGGGGTAGCGTAACTTGAACTGGCGGGCGCTAATCCTGCCACGGGCTGGGCAAGCCACCTGCGGGTGCGGATACTGTGGGCACTCCAATAACAGAAGGTAGCAGTGACATGCAGAATTTCTCCGACACCGTGGCAGTAGTAACCGGCGGCGCCAGCGGCATTGGCCGCGCCCTGGTCAAGGCCTTGCTGCAGGAGGGCGCCCACGTGGTGGTGGCCGACGTCGAGCAGTCCGCCCTGGACCGCGTCACCGCGGAGTTTGCCGGCCTCGGCGACATCAGCGGTGTGGTCACGGACGTGGCGGACGCGGCTTCGGTCGCGCGTCTTGCTGATCAGGTGTTCGAGCGCCACGGCCGCTGCCACCTGTTGTTCAATAACGCAGGTGTCGCCGCCCCTTCCGCCAATATCTGGGAGACCACCCCCAACGACTGGAAATGGGTGCACGGCGTCAACGTGCTGGGCGTGGTCCACGGTATCCAGGCCTTCGTTCCGCGCATGATCGCCTCCGGCGAACCCGGCTATGTCGTCAACACCTCCTCCGGCGATGGCGGTATCTCCGCGCTGCCCTACCAGTCGGTCTACGCCTCCAGCAAGGCGGCTGTGTCCTGCCTGACCGAGTGCCTGGCGGCGCAGCTGAAATCCCAGGGCACGGCCCTGGGCGCCTCGGTGTTCTACCCCTCAGGCGGCCTGCTGGATACCGGCATCTGGACCACGGATCGCAACCGGCCTTCGGCGCTGGCGCGGGAGCAGCCGGCGATTCCGGCGCCGACTATCGAGCAGTTCAAGGAAGCCGCGGCCAGTGCCGGCTGGGAGCTGCAGTTCCAGGACCTGGACGAGCTGGCCCAGTACTGCCTGCAGGGAATTCGCGAGCAGCGCTTCGTGATCATGATCGGGCTGGAGGACGCGGCGCAGACGCTGCAACAGCGGGCCGAGCGCATTGGCCGCGCCGAGCTGCCCATCGACGAGGCGGAAGTACCGCAGCTCTAACGCCGCAGCGGCCAGTGCTCCAGTGCCTGGTAGCTGACGCCCTGGCGGCCCGTGTGTGACTCGAACAGGGTGAAGTGGTCGTACGCCAGGGTGATGCCGGGCGGGACACCGGGTGCGGGCGGCGGTTCCGAGCAGTGCCGGTACAGGGTAACGTGCGGGGCAAAGGCTTTCTTCTCCAGCCTCGCGCCCACCAGCCCGCCGAGATGCTGCAGCTTGCGGGCGAGGGCCGCGAGCCCCGGTGCCGGCTGTGATGGCCCCGCCCAATAAATCCCGGGCCGGGGCCAGTAGCCCACCTGGTCCAGCACCACCTCGCCGCCCCCAGTGTCCGGTTCCCAGTCGTCAACGACCCGACACAGTGTGTCCAGCTGCCGATTATCCACCTCGCCGATGAACGCCAGGGTGATGTGGAAGTTGGCCGCGGGTACCGCCCGGCCCGTGGCGGCGCCGTAGCGATCGCGCCAGTCTGCCAGCGCCCGGCGGGCATCTGTATCCAGTTCCAGGCCAAAAAAAACGCGCATATGGATGACCCTCCAGAATTTTCGCCTTCTCTGTGGCGCCCGGCTCCGTGCACGGGCGTTGTCCTCTCCGTCATCAGAAGAATCGGTAATTCATGCCGAGTACGCCATAGAGGCCGGGCTCCTCGTAGTCCAGCGCCTCCTCTATGTCCTCATCGAGCAGGTTCTCGACCCGCAGGCTGAAGGACAGGTTCTCGGTGAGGGCATAGCGGGCAGACAGATCCACGCGCACGTATTCCTTCATCTCCACGTCCTGCTTCCAGCGCAGGCGAGGACCAGAATAATAGGCGTTGATGCCGAAGAACAGGTTGCCCGCGGCATGCTGCAGCCCGAGGTTGCCCTTGTTGCGGGCGATTTGCACCGAACGGCCCCAGTCGCCACCCACAGGCTTCTTGCGGGAATCGGTGTAGGTGTAGTTGCCGTCCAGTGTCAGGCTGCCCATTAGCTGATAACTGAAGGTCAGTTCCAGGCCACTGGTTTCCGCCTCCTGTCCATTGTTGTAGCGGCCGAATCCACCGTAGGGGTTCTGGGGGTTGGGCACGGAATAGTCATAGAAGACCACGTCGTCGATCCGGGTCAGCCAGTAGGTGGCCTCCAGGAATAAACGCTCGTCGAGGCTGTTTTGACGAATTCCCACCTCCATGGTTTCGCCGGACTCGGGGCTCAGGGACGAGTCACCGAAGGAGGGGTTGAAGAGCTGGCTCATGGTGGCGGGTTTGAAACTGGTGCCGACATTCCCGTACAACGTGGTGAAGCCGTTCAAATGCCAGGCCAGGCCAATATTGCCAGTGGTTTTGTTACCCCAGCTGTCATAGTCATCGGTGCGCCCACCCAGTGACAGGACCAGCCGATCATCGAGCAGATGCAGGTTGCCATTGATGTAGTAGGAAATCTGCGCATCCTCGTTGTCGATTGTCCCGTAGCTGCCCCACTGCGAGGCAGCCTGATCGATATACTCGACCC
>JBFHFJ010000347.1:0-2803 GCA_041583655.1 Haliea sp.
GATTTCTCCGACCCTGACCTGGAACAGGAGTACTCCACACAGGTCCAAGTCGTTCTCAAGGGTATGGGCGGCTTTGGTAACCGGGTTACCGACCTGCTTGAAAACATGATTCGAGGTTTCGACGATCGTGACTATTAAATCAGTACTGCTGGCCGCTGGCCTCGCCACCTCCCTGCTGCTGGGGGCATCCGCGCAAGCCCAGACACAGATACTCGACCAGGTAGTGGCAATCGTCGATGACGATGTGATCATGGCGAGCGAATTGCGGGAAAGGATCCAGAGCATCACCCAGACCCTGCAGTCACGCGGCATGGAAATGCCTCCCGAGGACGTGCTGATTCGAGAAACCCTGGACCGCCTCATCCTTGAGAGCATCCAGCTGCAAATGGGCAACCGGGTCGGCGCCCGTATCAGTGACGCGCAACTCAATGCCGCCATGGAGCGCATCGCCGCCCAGAACCGCATGAGCCTGGACCAGTTCCGGGTCATGCTGGAGCAGGAGGGCCAGTCCTATGCGACCATGCGCGAACAGATCCGCCGCGAGATGGTGATCCAGCGGGTCCAGTCCGGCAACGTCAACCAGCGTATCCAGATTTCCGAGCAGGAAGTGCGCAACTTCCTTGCCTCCTCCGAGGGGCAGAAGCTCAGCCAGCCGGAATACCGTATCCAGCACGCCCTGCTCCCGCTATCCCCGGAGGCCGACGACAGCGAGGCCGAGACCGCCCGCACCTACCTGCAGGGTCTGCTACGGCGCATCCGCGGAGGCGAGGCTTTTGACCGGGTTATCTCTGCCAGCACTGACCGCTACCCGTTTTCCGGCGGCGACCTGGGCTGGCGCAAACTGGAAGATCTGCCCAGCCTGTTCAGCGATATCGCCCCCAGCCTGGAGGTCGGCGCCACCTCGGACCCGATCCGCAGCCCATCCGGATGGCACCTCGTGCACATGGCGGATATGCAAGGGGGCAACCAGATGGTAAACCAGACCCGCGTACGCCACATCCTGATCCGGCCGTCGGAGATCATGACCAGTGAGCAGGCCCGCGACCTGGTGGCCCGGTTGAAAGCGCGCGCGGAGGCCGGCGAGGACTTTGCCGCCCTGGCCCGGGAATTCTCCGAGGACATCGGCTCCGCCGCCGAGGGCGGGGACCTCGGCTGGACCAATCCCGGGCAGATGGTGCCAGAGTTCGAGGCGGCCATGGCGGCCACGCCGGTCGGTGAGTTGTCCGACCCGGTACAGAGCCAGTTCGGCTGGCATGTACTTGAAGTGATGGAGAGGCGAGAGCAGGACATGACCCGCGAGGCCATTCGCGCCCGCGCCACCGAGGCCCTGCACCAGCGCAAGTACGAAGAAGAGCTGGAAGCCTGGCTGCGCAAGATTCGCGACGAAGCCTACGTCGATATCAAGTAGACCGCGATGCCGGTGCCGAGGATCGCCATCACCGCCGGGGAACCGGCAGGAATCGGCCCCGACATCGTCGCCATGGTCGCCCAGGACGACTGGGCTGCCGAGTTGCTTGTTATCGCCGACCCGGACCTGCTGAGGAACCGGGCCAGGCAACTTGGCCTGCCGCTCCAGCTGCGGGTGATTGACCCCACAGCTTCGCCACAGCCCCTGCCCGCCGGCACCATTGGCATCCTGCCCGACGATGGCGCATCCAGTGCGCCGCGCCTGGCCGCGCAGGCAGAGCCCGGTGTGCTGAACACCGCCAACGCGCCCTATGTTATCGAGACCCTGCAGCGTGCCGTCGACGGCTGCCTCCGCGGCCAGTTCCAGGCCGTGGTCACCGCCCCAGTGCAAAAGTCTGTCATCAATGATGCCGGCATTCCCTTCAGCGGCCACACCGAGTTCCTGGCGGAAAAGACAGGGACTCCCCGGGTGGTGATGCTCCTGGCCGCGGGTGAGCTGCGAGTGGCGCTGGCCACCACCCACCTGCCGCTGGCGCAGGTTCCGGCGGCGATTACCGCGGAGTCGCTGACCGCCACCCTGCGCATCCTGCACACCGACCTTGTCGACAAGTTCGGCATCCCCAAACCCTGCATCGCGGTGCTCGGCTTGAACCCCCACGCCGGCGAGGGCGGGCACCTGGGACGGGAAGAAATCGATGTGATCAGCCCGGCACTGGAGCGACTGCGCGCCGGAGGCATGAACCTGCTGGGCCCCCTTCCAGCGGATACCGCCTTCAGCCCCAAGCTGCTCGCGCAGGCCGATGCCTACCTGGCCATGTTTCACGACCAGGGTCTGCCGGTGCTGAAATATGCGGGCTTCGGCAATGCCGTGAACATCACCCTCGGGCTGCCGATTGTGCGAACCAGCGTGGACCACGGGACAGCGCTGGAACTCGCAGGCACCGGGGCGGCAAGTGACGGAAGTTTGCGGGCGGCACTGGAGCTGGCAATAGAGTTGGCATGAACCGCACCACCAGCAACCGGGACTTCCTCAGGGCGCTGGGCCTGGCAGTGATGGCCCTTGCGCTCAGCGCGGCACTGCTGGTGCCTGGCTACCTCCTGCTGCTGCCGGTACTCCACCCCGAATTCGCGCACTATATCGATCGCGACAGGGCAGACCCCATTCTCATACCCGGCAACCGCTTCCAGCCTGTGGTATTCGGCGACGCCGGTGTTGTGGGCGAAGCCGCCGTAATCCGCGAGCTGGCCAGGCTTCCCCCTGAAGAGCACGCTGTGCTGGTGCACAAGCGCCTCGTGCGAGCTGACCAGTTTCCGTTCCTGCGCCTCCACATCGAGGGTCGCAATCCCGCCCTGCGGGTCATGTTGTTTTGGCAGAGAGCGGATACGCCGGGCGTGA
>JBFHFJ010000348.1:0-2775 GCA_041583655.1 Haliea sp.
ACTTCGAGCATCACTGATCCAGGCAGCACAACAAGAGGAGCACAGACATGTCCAAAGTGATAATCATCGGCGCCGGCGGCGTCGGTGCCGTGGTGGCGCACAAGTGTGCGCAACTGCCGGAAGTGTTCACAGATATCCTGCTGGCCAGCCGCACCGAGTCCAAGTGCAAGGCTATCGCCGCCCAGGTCTCCAGGCCCATCCGTACTGCGCGTGTGGATGCGGACAATGTGGAGGAGCTCACCGCTCTGCTCAGGGCGGAGCAACCGCTGCTGGTTATCAACGTCGCGCTGCCTTACCAGGACCTCACCATCATGGACGCCTGCCTCGCGGCCGGCGTGCACTACCTCGACACCGCCAACTACGAGCCACCGGATACGGCGAAGTTCGAGTATCACTGGCAGTGGGCCTACCAGGACCGCTTCCGCGATGCCGGCCTCACCGCGATCCTCGGCAGCGGCTTCGATCCGGGCGCGACCAATATTTTCACCGCCTATCTCGCCAAGCACTATTTCGACGAGATCAGCGAGCTGGATATCATTGACGTCAACGGCGGCGACCACGGCTACCCCTTCGCCACCAATTTCAACCCGGAGATCAATATCCGTGAGGTCAGCGCCGAGTGCCGGCACTGGGAGGGGGGCGAGTTTGTCACCACCCCGCCCATGTCCAAGCAGGCGCGCTTCGACTGCCCAGAGGGCGTAGGCGCCTACAACATCTACCGCATGTACCACGAGGAGCTGGAGTCCCTGAGCACCCACTTCCCGGGCCTCAAGCGCGCCCAGTTCTGGATGAGCTTCTCGGAGAACTACCTCAAGCACCTGGAAGTTCTGCGCAATGTTGGCATGACCGGTATTGAGCCGGTGGATTACCAGGGCCACAAGATCGTGCCAATCCAGTTCCTGGCGTCACTGCTGCCCGACCCGTCCACCCTGGGGCCGCGAACCAAGGGCAAGACCTGCATCGGCTGCATCGTGCGCGGGCTGAAGGACGGGAAGGAGCGGGTGATGTACCTGTACAACATCTGTGACCACCAGGAGTGCTACCGCGAGGTGCAGTCCCAGGCCATTTCCTATACCACTGGCGTCCCGGCAGTGATCGGCGCCAAGATGATTCTGGAGGGCCACTGGCGCGAGCCCGGGGTGTGGAACGTCGAACAGCGTGACCCCGACCCATTCATGGCCGACATGAAACGTTATGGCCTGCCCTGGACCGCGGTCGAGCTGGATCCGTCCTTCCGCCTAGACGTGGTCAAGGGGCAGGATCTCTAGCGTGCAGATATTCCAGTTCACGGACTTCGGCAAGCTGGACCTCGCCCGGCTGCCGTCCCCATGCTATGTGGTGGACGAGGTGGCGGTAGAGCGTAACCTGGGCATTCTGCAGCAGGTCGCGGAGGCGAGCGGAGCCAGGGTGCTGGCAGCGCTGAAGGCCTTCTCCTGCTGGCGACTGGGGGAGCTGACTGCGCGCTACCTGCATGGCAGCTGCGCCAGTGGTCTCCACGAGGCGCGGCTGGGCCATGAGTACTACCGTGGCGCGGACCAGGCCGGGGAGGTCCATGTGTTCGGGGCCGGCTACCACGAGGCCGACCTGCGCGAGATCCTGCGCATCGCCCACCATGTGGTGTTCAACAGCTGCGCCCAGTGGGTCCGTTTCCGACCCCTGTGCCTGGCGGCACAGCGCGAGCGCCCGGAGCTGCGTTTCGGCCTGCGGATCAATCCGGAACACTCTGAGGGCGACGTGCCCATCTACGACCCCTGCGCACCGGGCTCCCGCCTGGGAATTCCGCGTTCACAACTGGACATCAATACCCTGGAGGGGATCACAGGGCTGCACTTCCATACACTCTGCGAACATGATTTCCCGCCATTGCAGCGCACCCTGGAGGCTGTGGAGGCCCGTTTCGGCGACCTGCTGCCACAGATGGAGTGGGTCAATTTCGGCGGCGGCCATCATATTACCCGTCCCGGCTACCAGATTGACGACCTCGTGGCCTGCATTCGTGACTTCGCCAGCCGGCATCAGGTGCAGGTATACCTGGAGCCGGGAGAGGCTGTGGCTATCGGCACCGGGGTACTGGTCACCGAAGTACTGGATCTGACCTGGAATGCCCTGGATCAGGCCATCCTCGACTGCTCCGCCACCTGTCATATGCCCGATACCCTGGAGATGCCCTACCGGCCAGAGTTGCTGGGAGCGGGGGAGGCGGGAGAGCAGCCCCACACCTACCGGCTGGGGGGGCTTACCTGCCTCGCCGGGGATGTTATTGGTGATTACAGCTTTCCGGCGCCCCTGCAGATCGGCCAGCGCCTGGTTTTCAAGGATATGGCCCACTACACCATGGTGAAGACCAGTACCTTCAACGGTACCCGGCTGCCGGCTATCGCACTCTGGAACTCTGCTACCAATGCCCTGGAAATCGTGCGCGAGTTCGGTTACGAAGACTTTCGCACCCGGCTGAGCTGAGCACGGGATGCGGCTGGCGTATTTTCGGCAGGCCACGTGGTCGGAAGCCGGCGAACTTCCGAAAAGTCCGGATACCCCAAACGGGCCGCTTCCCCGCGCTCTCTGGCCCTGCTAGGATTGGTGGCCCACACAGGCATCAAGGTGGCGATCCGATGTTTGATCGAAACAGGAACAAAGCGCCGGCGGAGCCGCCGGCACCAGAACCGGTTGCAGCGCCCAGGCCGCCCGCAGCCCCGCCCACACCCAGCCCCGCCGTCTCGAGGAGCACCGCTATGATTGGACCGAGCATTCATATCAAAGGCACCGTGAGTGGTG
>JBFHFJ010000349.1:0-2739 GCA_041583655.1 Haliea sp.
ATAAAAACAACAGGTTAAAATTTCAGTAGATATCTACTGGCCGGGCGGTGCCATCGCGTGCCGGTCCCAGTCGGCGAGCAGGGCGTCGATCACTTTCCTGCCGACCAGGTAGGCATTCTCCAGGGCGGCATCCAGCCCGGCGTAGCTGTCATGCTGCTCTTCGCGCAGGTACTCGGCGGCGGTCTTGCCGGGCGGTGGCAAGGTGAAGTTGGAGGCGGTGCGCAGGACCAGCACCCGATTCTTGTCGACCTTGCCAGCTTCGTGCAGGTAGGTCAGGGACTGGTAGGTGCCGGTGTCTTCCATCGCTGAGCTGACGAATTCGCCCTCGCCATCGGTCCAGTACTTGACCCACTCGTTGGCCCAGTCGTTGAGCAGCTTGCCGTGCCAGAAGGTCATGGCCGCCAGCTGGTCGCCCTTGATCACTTTCGGCGGCTGTTGGCCCACGGGGTAGTCCACATAGGGCTTGCGCGCTGCGGCCAGGGTCTCGTGGTCCGGCAGCGCCATGCCTTTGGTGAGCTCATAGGCCCAGTTCACCAGCCCGGTATTGAGCCGGAACACTTCCCCCAGGTTGTAGCTCTTGCGTTCCGGGTCGCCCGGGCCCTGGCTGAACAGGGGGAAATAGCCGTGATTCCAGTCTCCGGGAATTTCCCGGGGATCGATCTCGTGGGCCAGGTCGCCGTCCACCAGCCATTCGGCCCAGGCGACCGAGCCCAGGGAGGCATCCGCCGGGTCGAAGCCGGAGATACCCGCCACCAGCCAGTAGGCTCTGCTCAGGTCGAAACGCGGGTCCAGGCCCAGGGCCATGACGCTGGCAGCGGCATTGGCCGTGCCCATGCCGGTGACAATGCCCAGAATACCGGACTCCAGGTTCATGTGAATGTCGTGGTGCATGTGCGGAGCCGGAAACCGCGTATCCAGGGGTACGCGCTCGTACCAGCGCTGGAACTCCCCGGCGTCATCGCCGCTGTCGGCGCCGGTCTCGAACATGGTGACGACCACGACCTTGACCGGAATCGGGCCCGGCGCTGCCGTTTCCGCCACTGCGGGGAGTGCCAGCAGGGCGCAGAGCAGGGTTAGGAAAACAGATTTTCTCATGGTGAATTCGTATCCGCAGTTGGTTGGGTGTTGAGGAAAGAGTCTATCGCAGCCCGGGTCGGCGCGCTGGACTGCGCGCCGTGCTGCTGCACAGAGAGTGCCGCGGCGGCCTGGGCAAAACGAATCGCCCGGGGCAGCGCCAGGCCTTCGGTGAGGGCTACCGCCAGGCAGCCGTTGAACACATCCCCGGCAGCGGTGCTGTCCAGCGCGGTCACCGGGAAGCCCGGGAACTGGCTGCGCCGCGGTTCCTGCCCTCCGTCGCTCTGGGACAGGAAGACACCCCTGGCGCCCCGGGTGATGATGACGGTGCCGATGCCGCGCCCGTGCAGGGTGTCGGCCGCGGCCGCCGCGGAGCCGGCATCGCAAACCTGGATGCCGGTCAGCGAGGCCGCTTCGGATTCATTCGGGGTGAGTAACTCGAGGAGGGGATAGAGTTCCCCGGGCAACGGCTGTGCCGGTGCCGGATTCAGGATCACCACCGCACCGGCTTCGCTGGCGCGACGGGCCGCTGCCAGCACCGTATCCATGGGTGTTTCCAGTTGCAGAAGTACCACGGCGGCCTTGTCCAGCAGCCGCCGGGCGCTGTCGATATGGCGCGGCCGCAGCCGGGCGTTGGCGCCCGGGGCAACCGCGATGCTGTTCTCGCCATCCGCATCCACCAGGATCTGGGCGATCCCCGAGGGTTCCTGCGGGTCGACGATGCAGTGGTCGGTGTTGATCCCGGCGGCGGCGAAGGCGGCCAGTGCGGCATCGCCGAAGCTGTCCCTGCCGACGCAGGCGACCAGGCTGACATCGCCGTCTGCGCGCGCTGCAGCTACCGCCTGGTTGGCGCCCTTGCCGCCGCCGGCGGTGCTGAAGCTGCCGCCGAGAACCGTCTCTCCGGGTGCCGGCAAACGCGGAACCCGGATAATCATGTCGGTGTTGCTGGAACCGACGACGACCAGTCTGCTCACGGCCTTTCCGTCAGAACCTGCTGGACAGCGACAGACCCCAGACGCGCGGCTCATTGGTGAAGCCGGTCAGGTTGTTGAAGTCAATCGCGCCCTGCACGTTTTCCTCGTCGGTGATGTTGCGGCCGAACAGGGCCATTTCATAGCTGCCGTCGCGCAGGCGCCAGCCCAGGCGCAGGCCGCCCTCGAACTGGCCGTCGGTGACGAATTCGGCGGCGTCGTAGAGGAACAGCTGGGTGTCGCCCTGGTAGGACCAGTCGGTGAAGGCGAACAGCTCGGACTCGCGGCCCACGGGAAGGGTCCAGGAGGCGGTGAAGTTGAAGGTTGTCTCCGGCGCCTGGGGGAAGGGGTTGCCGTCTACAAAGACGAGGCCGTTGTTGTCGACGGGATTGCGGATGGTGCAGGCACCGCTGCCGCAGGAGCCCACGCGCAGGCTGCTGTCCTCGATTTCGGTGTCGGCGTAGCCCGCTCCGAAGGTAACCGCGAAGTTGTCGGTCAGCGCCCACTCGATATCGATTTCCCCGCCCTGGCCGGTGCCCTGCTCGGCGTTCACCAGCTGGATGGAGTTGTCCACGCCACCCACGGCGGTGAACTGGATGTCATCCACTTCGTAGTAGAACAGCGCGGCGTTGAGGCGCATGCGGCCATCCAGGTATTCCGCTTTGTAGCCCAGTTCGAAGGAGGTGATGGTCTC
>JBFHFJ010000350.1:0-2710 GCA_041583655.1 Haliea sp.
CACCCAAATCTCGGCTCAGACACAATTCGAAATCATTGAATCCATAAATGAATCGATGAGTCACTTGTTGTGTCTGAATAGTCGTACAACTATCCCAACAAGTGCCCACACATCTGTCTTCGTTTCTTTGTTAAATAACCCGGAAGCGCCCTGGCTGCCGTTTCCTCGTTGGTGGTTGCCCCCAACCGAGGATGCGCATTATACGTATCGCTGAAGGCCCCGCAAGACCTTTTCCAAAAATAATTGAAAGTATTCTTCGCGGGGGGCCTCGCCGCGCAAAAACGCGGCAAAGTCCCGGCGGACTGTCAGGGATTATTCTGCCTGGACTGCCGCCAGCGCTGCAGCTGCATGACCGGGCCCGATGCCGCGTAGGCGAGGAATCCCAGCAGGAACATGCTCGGTGGATTCAGGGTCACAAGGCTGATCACCAGGATCAGCACGATCATCGCCACGAAGGGCACCCTGCCACGGAAATCGATATTCTTGAAGCTGTAATAGGGGAAATTGGCAATCATCAACAAGCCAGTGACGGCGGTGAGCACCGCCACCAGCACGGCGACCTCCAGCGGCAACTGCTCCCCGACCCAGCCGAAGTCGTGGCAGACCCACACTGTACTGGCAATGATGGCCGCCGCCGCCGGGCTGGCAAGCCCCGTAAAGAAGTTTTTGTCCGCGGTGTCGATCTGGGTATTGAAGCGGGCCAGGCGCAACGCGGCGCAGGCCACATAGACGAAGGCAGCACTCCAGCCGAACTTGCCCAGTTCTCCCAGGGCCCAGCTGAACATGACCAGCGCCGGCGCCACCCCGAAGGAAACCATGTCCGCAAGACTGTCGTACTCCGCTCCAAACTTGCTGGAGGTGTTGGTCATGCGGGCTATGCGCCCATCCAGCCCGTCAAACACCATGGCAAAAAAAATGGCGACAGCGGCGCTCTCGAAATCACCGCGCATGGCCGCCACCACCGAGTAAAACCCCGCAAACAGGGCGCCGGTGGTAATCAGGTTGGGTAACAGGTAGACACCTTTGCGGCGCACCGTGCGACCGTCCTCGGAAACCTCCTCCTCATGCTCGTCGACGATCAGTTCCAGTGGTTGGGCCACGCCGTGCAGGCCGTCCCTAGCTCCCTGAGCTGCGCCCCGGGTATTATCGTCCCTTGTGTCGCTCATAGTAATGCCCGAATCAAATGACCCCGCAGTATATCAAAGCGGCGCACCGTAGGTCTGCTGCGCCACATTCCACAGCGCCTCGACCCGCGGGTCCTCCAGCCGGGAAGACAGGCTGACCATTCCGACATCCAGCGACGGCAGGGGCTCCCATACAGGGACCGGGCTCACCCGGTCCGCCATGCCGCCCGCCTGGATTACCAGCTCAGGCGCAATGCCCACGCCAAGGCCCAGACCGACCATGGCGACAATGGCTTCGTGCCCGGCGACCTGGGCATAGATCCGGGGCTTGCTGCCGCGGCGCTCCAGCCAGCCGTCAAGCATGTCCTTGGTCACCCCGCGCTCGGGAACAATGAACGGAATGCCCGACCAGTCGAAGCCGGGGGACGCCATGTCTCCAGACAGCATGTTGCGACGCACAGCGCAGTCTGCGGCGGGCATGCAGACCACCATCGGGGACTGCAAGAGAGAGAGGAATGCGAGCCGTGGGGGCAGATAACCGGGCCTGCCGCTGACCGCAACATCGTCCTGCCCGGACAGGACCCGCTCAATTCCATCGGCCTGGTCACCGGTGTGCATCATGATCTCGACTGCCGGCTGGCGCAGGCGGAAGGCTTCCAGCACCGGTGCGAGGATGCTGTAGCTGGCGGTCACTGAACAGTACAGATTGACCTCACCGGCGAGCTGCTGGTCCCCGCGCATCTGCCGACGCAGATCCTGCCATTCCGCGACGCTGCGCTGGGCGTACTCCCGAAAGGCGCGTCCGGCCGGGGTCAGGCGCATGCTGCGCTGGTCCCGCTGCAACAGCTCCTGCCCCAGTTCGCCCTCAAGCCTCTGCACTGTGCGACTGACGGCACTCACACTCAGATGCAGCCGCTCGGCGCTGCGGCTGAAATTCAACGAGTCAGCGACGGAGAGAAACACCTGCAAGCCACGAATATCCATGAACAGGATTTTGCGCCTTACGCAAATCTGTTTCAACTATTTAGCGTTTTACGCAATACTCCAAATACCGTAAGGTGGCGCCGTCTTGTCATTCAACCGAGGTTTTCACCATGGGCCAGAACTACTTCAACACCCTGCCGTTGCGCCTGCAGCTGCAGCAACTCGGCAAATGCCGCTTCATGAGCCAGTCCGAATTCGCCGATGGCGTGGAGAAACTGCGCGGCAAGAAGCTCGTCATCATCGGCTGTGGCGCCCAGGGCCTCAACCAGGGCCTGAACCTGCGCGACAGTGGCCTGGATGTCAGCTACGCCCTGCGTGACAGCGCCATCGCCGAGAAACGCCAGTCCTGGAAGAACGCAACGGACAACGGTTTTACTGTCGGCACCTATAAAGAGCTGATCCCGGGTGCAGATATGGTGCTGAACCTGACGCCGGACAAGCAACACAGCTCTGTCGTCAAAGAAATCATGCCACTGATGAAGCACGGGGCCTGCCTGTCCTATTCCCACGGCTTCAACATCGTTGAGGAAGGCATGAAGATCCGCGAGGATCTCACCGTCATCATGGTCGCCCCCAAGTGCCCCGGCACCGAAGTGCGCGAA
>JBFHFJ010000351.1:0-2700 GCA_041583655.1 Haliea sp.
CTGCCGTCTTTCCTGTTGATGCTGGGTGTGGCGCTGTGGTCGATGCAGGCCCCGGACAGTGGCCTGCTGGATGGCCTGCTGCGAGGGCTCAAGTTGCTGGCGGTCGTGGTGGTGGCGGAGGCAGTGCGGAGCATGGCGCAGTCATTCTGCCGCGAGGTGACTACCGTGGCTGTCGCCCTGCTCACCGCGGCCCTGTTGCTGCTGGCGGCATCGCCCTGGGCCCAGTACGCCGCCCTGCTGCTGGCCGCACTGGCGGGATGGGTGCTGCTGCCGCGGCCCGTCGCCGGTGCGCCAGTCGAGGACCCCGGTGCGACCAGGATTCGCTGGCTGCCGCTGGCGGCTTTCGGCCTGCTGTTTGTCGGCCTGCCTGTCCTTGCCCACGGCGAGCCGGTCGGGCGCCTGTTCAGCCAGTTCTACAGTAGCGGTAGCATGGTGTTCGGCGGTGGCCATGTGGTGCTTCCGCTGTTGCAGCAGCAGCTGGGGGAGGCGGTCAGCGCCGACCGCTTCCTGTTGGGCTATGCCGTGGCCCAGGCAGTGCCGGGGCCCATGTTTTCCCTGGCGGCATTTCTTGGCGCCGACCTGTTGCCTGCGGCCCCCGTTGCGGGCGCCCTGCTGGCCACGGCCGGTATTTTCCTGCCGGGCTTCCTGCTGGTACTCGCCCTGCAGTCAGCCTGGCAGGCCCTGGCGGCGCGACCGCGGATCATGGGGCTGGTGGCCGGTGTCAACGCCGCAGTCGTGGGCTTGCTGCTGGCGGCCTGGGTGAAACCCGTGGCGCTGGTGGCCATCAATGGCTGGCTGGACGCGCTTCTCGCCTTCGCGGGCTGGGCAGTTCTGTGGCGCTGGCGCCCCCCCATCCTCGCCCTGGTGGCGGGTTTCACCGTGCTGGGTATGGGGTTGAGCCTGTGACGCGGGGCGGTTGGGATCTGCTTGGTCGATATCCTCCAGGCCGCTACACTAGATCGCGAGGCGCTCTTTGCTCCGGCGATGCGCATTCGTTGACTGAAGCTGCACAGGAAGGAATATATGTCCAATGAAGGTTACCATGAGCCCATTGCGGAGCTCAGCGATGAAACCCGCGATATGCACCGCGCCATCACGTCCCTGATGGAAGAGCTGGAAGCTGTCGACTGGTACAACCAGCGGATGGACGCCTGCAAGGATCCCGAGCTGAAGGCCATCCTCCGGCATAACCGCGACGAGGAAAAGGAGCACGCGGCCATGGTGCTGGAGTGGATCCGCCGCCGTGACCCGGTTCTCGACAAGGAGCTGAAGGACTATCTCTTTACCGACAAGACCATTGCGCACGAATAAGTCGCCCGGGCGTGCGCTCGCCCTCGGTTGCTGGCTGCTGCTGTTGGGCGGCTGCCTGGGGACTCCGCCGGGAGTGGAGCCGGTAGCCAGCTTCGACGTCCAGCGCTACCTGGGGACCTGGTATGAGATCGCCCGTCTGGATCATTCCTTCGAGCGTGGCCTCGACAGCGTGACGGCCTCCTACAGCCTGAACGATGATGGCACTCTCCGGGTACTGAACCGCGGGTATCGGGTGACAGAATCCGCGTGGGACGAGGCCGAGGGTGTGGCGCGGTTCGTGGGCGACGAGAGCACGGGGCACCTGAAGGTGTCCTTCTTCGGGCCGTTCTACGCTTCCTATGTGGTATTCGGGCTGGACCAGGAGAACTATCAGTACGCCTTCGTGTCCGGCTTCAACAACAACTACCTCTGGTTGCTGGCCCGGACCCCGGAGGCAAGTGCAGAGCTGAAGCAGCGCTTTGTACAGCGGGCAGGCGAACTGGGGTTTGCGGTGGACGAATTGCTGTTCGTTGACCAGGGGCGGAACCTCGCCCCCTAGGGTAAGCTGCCCCCCGCCGCTTACCCGGGCAGGGGCAGGACCGGCGGGCGCCGGCTACATGGATACGCCCATCAGTTGCCACTCGCCGTCCTGGTTGTCTTGCTCGGTGTAGCGATACTTGACCCTGGCGCCGTCCGGCGCGTTCTCGATCATCGCGTTCTTGGGCTCCTTGAACTCGACCCGGTTGCGGCGGTTGAGCTTGCACTCGCTGCCCTTTTCCGCACGGCTGGCCGAATGGAATGCGACATAAACATCGCGGCCCATCTGCTCGGCCTTCTTTTTGTCCACGGTCCCTTCCAGGATGCAGTCCTGGGTGACCTCCGCCCAGGCGCCGGCGGTAAACAGGGGCAGGGTGGCTACTATCAGTGCTCTGGTCATTATTTTCATGATGTATCTCCTGTCTGGCGTTTTGTGGTCCCGATTTTGCCGGGGCCTGCAGCCCGTTGCCCGGGCTTTCCTTTCAATCTGGAATCATCATAGAGCCATCGGCAGCAATTAATCTATCGCTGCAACCTCACTGTCATAATAAGTTCACACTGATGGTGTAGGGCCTTTTCCGCCGGTCGAGGCATGGCTCCGGCTCAGGCAAACAGGCCGTGGACATACCACTGCTGCCGCAGGCGGTCGTGGAACAGCCAGTAATACTGGCCCCCGGCGCCCCGGGCGCTGTAGTAGTCACGGCTCACCGGTTCCCGCCACCAGTTGTCTTCAATACGCTCCGGCCCGCTGATCAGCTGGAGGGCCCCCTGCCAGTGCAGTTGTCCTTGCAGCCAGCGGGCTGGCTGTGGCTCCGGCAGCAGCCAGAACGGGCGCCGGGTAAGAGATTGGGGGGGCGCCGCTATCGTCGCTTC
>JBFHFJ010000352.1:0-2694 GCA_041583655.1 Haliea sp.
GGTGACCTGCAGTACGGCCTTGAAGCACTTCGGGTTGCCGCAGACGATATTGCCGGACGCCATGTAGTTGTCGGAAGCGTTGATATCGGAGACCAGGCCCCCGGCCTCTTTCACCAGCAGTGCGCCCGCCGCCATGTCCCAGGGCGCGAGGCCGATTTCCCAGAAGGCATCCAGGCGCCCGGCCGCCACATAGGCGAGGTCCAGGGAGGCAGCGCCGGCGCGGCGAATCCCGGCGCACTGGCCGGCGAGGATTTCAATGGTCTTGCTGTAGGGGGCCAGGCGGTCGTCGCAATGGTCCTTGAAGGGAATGCCGGTGCCCAGCAGGGCGCCGTCCAGGCTGGTGCGGCTGCTGACCCGGATGCGGCGGCCGTTGAGCTGGGCGCCGCGACCGCGGGAGGCGGTGAATTCCTCGCGCCGGACCGGGTCGACGACGACCCCGTGCTCCAGCTTGCCCTTGTACAGACAGGCGATGGATACCGCGTAGTGGGGGATGCCGCGCAGGAAGTTGGTGGTGCCGTCGAGGGGGTCGATGACCCAGCGGTAGTCAGCGTTTTCGTCGCCGGTGAGGCCGGTTTCCTCTCCCAGTATGGCGTGCTCGGGGAAGGCCTTGAGCAAATGGTAGATGATCTCACGCTCGGCGTTGCGGTCGACATCGGAGACGAAGTCGTTGACGTTCTTCTCCTGTACGTCGATACGGTCGAGCTCATCGGAGGCGCGGACGATCTGCTCGCCGGCCTTGCGCGCGGCGCGCAATGCGATGTTGACCATCGGTTCCATAATGGTGTCCTGGGTGGGCGTTTTCGGGCGCGGGATTATAACAGTACATGTCGTCCTGATCATACCGGCAATCTGCTACACTTGCCGCCTTTTGCTGAGGGCGCGGCGCGCGCGGGAACCGGGCATGAATCTCGACAATATCCGCATCGTTCTGGTCAATACCAGTCATCCGGGCAATATCGGCGGCGTTGCCCGGGCGATGAAAAACATGGGCCTGTCGCGCCTGGTGCTCGTGCAGCCACGGCAGTTCCCGGATGAACAGGCCAGCTGGCGCGCTGCGGGTGCGCTCGATCTGCTGGAGCGGGCGGTAGTCTGCGATACCCTGGATGAGGCCATCGCCGATTGCCAGTATGTGGTGGGCACCAGCGCCCGGGAGCGGCGCATACCCTGGCCACTGCTGGATCCGCGCCGCTGCGCACAGGAAATGGCGCTGCGCTCCGGCCGGGAACAGGTCGCGGTGCTGTTCGGGCGCGAGGACCGGGGGCTCACCAATGATGAGCTCAAGCGCTGCAACCTGCACCTGCACATTCCCTCGGACCCCGCTTACAGTTCCCTCAATCTGGCCATGGCCGTGCAGATCGTCTGCTATGAACTGCGGATGCTGCTGCTGGGCGATACTCTCCCCAGCGCAGCGGATGACCAGTGGGATGCGCCCTTCAGCACAGTGGAGAATATGGAGCGCTTCTACCAGCACCTGGAGGAAACCCTCGTGGGCATCGGCTTTCTCGACCCGGCGGCCCCGCGCCAGTTGATGGCGCGCTTGCGACGCCTTTACGGGCGGGTGCGCCTCGACGAGATGGAGCTCAACATCCTGCGCGGTATCCTGACGGAAACCCAGAAGTTCGCGCCGCCACCGTCTGGAGGCGGCGGGGACCATAGTTGATCAATTTGGTCGGTTATTGCATACTGCCCCTTTGTTCAAGCGGGGGCTGCCATGCGGCTGACAACCAAGGGACGTTATGCAGTCACCGCGATGCTGGACCTGGCCCTGCACGGTACTGATGGCCCGGTGAGCCTCGCGGAGATCTCCAGCCGACAGGACATTTCCCTGTCCTACCTGGAACAATTGTTCGCGCGCCTGCGCCGCCGCCAGCTGGTCAGCAGCGTGCGGGGCCCGGGTGGCGGGTATCGGCTGGGGCGTGGCTGCGATGCTATCTACGTCGCCCAGATCATCGATGCCGTGGATGAGGCGGTGGATGCCACGGGCTGCGGTGGCAAGGCCGATTGCCAGCAGGGTGAGGTGTGCCTCACCCATCACCTGTGGCAGGACCTGAGCGACCAGATCCACGGTTTCCTCAGCCAGATCAGCCTCGCGAACCTGGTGGAACGGCGGGAAGTGCGCCATATCTCATCCCGCCAGGACGCCCGCTCCCGCACCAGCCCGGGCAGCCTGGTTGCCCTGCGGGAACTCTGATACGGCGGCCAAGGCCCGCCCCTGACCCATGCAGAAGCCTGTCTACCTGGACTACCTTGCCTCCACCCCTGTTGATCCCCGGGTCGCGGCCGCCATGGCGGAATGCCTGACCCTGGACGGCAACTTCGGCAATCCCGCTTCCCGCTCGCATATCTACGGGTGGCAGGCGGAGCAGGCGGTGGAGGAGGCGCGAGGCGATCTTGCCGACCTGATCAACGCCGATCCGCGGGAAATTGTCTGGACCTCCGGCGCTACCGAGGCCGACAACCTGGCGATCAAGGGCGCGGCCGGCTTCTACAGCGACCGCGGCCGGCATATCGTCACCTCGCTGATCGAGCACAAGGCGGTGCTCGATACCTGTGCCTGGCTGGAGCGCCGGGGCTGGGAGGTCAGCTGGTTGCATCCGGACTCCGATGGGCTGGTCAGCGCCGCCAGTGTGGCCGAGGCGCTGCGGCCTGACACCCTGCTGGTGAGCGTGATGCACGCCAACAATGAGCTGGGCA
>JBFHFJ010000353.1:0-2678 GCA_041583655.1 Haliea sp.
CCAGCTTGGGGGAGCGAGAGAAGCCGGGGAAGTCCCGTTCCACCAGGAAGGCGGTGATGCCGCGGGAGCCGGCCTCGGGGTTGGTCTTGGCGTAGATCACGTAGACGTCGGCGTCGGGGCCGTTGGTAATCCACATCTTGTTGCCGGTCAGGTACCAGGTGTCCCCCTCCTTGCGCGCCTGCAGTTTCATGCTGACCACGTCGGAGCCGGCATTGGGTTCGGACATGGCCAGTGCGCCCACGTGCTCGCCGGTACACAGCTTCGGCAGGTATTTCTGCTTCTGCTCTTCGCTGCCGTTCTTCTGGATCTGGTTCAGGCACAGGTTGGACATGGCGCCGTAGGACAGGCCCACCGAGGCCGACGCCCGGCTGATCTCCTCCATCACGATACTGTGGGCGAGGTATCCCATCCCGGAACCGCCGTAGGCCTCGTCCACGGTGATGCCGAGCAGGCCCATGTCACCGAATTTGCGCCACAGGTCCGCTGGGAACTGGTTGTCGCGATCGATCTGCGCCGCCCGCGGGGCGATTTCCTTCTGGCACATCTGGTAGACGGCGTCGCGGAGCATGTCCAGTTCCTCGCCGAGGCCGAAATCGAGAGTGGGGTAGGCGGTATTCATCGTTTATTCCTGTCGGTTGGTAATTGGGTCACTGCTTGCCCTCCAGGCCGCGTTCGCACAGGGCCTGCACCTCGTCCAGGCCGGCAAGCATGTCCTCGATGTCCTGTTTCTGCCGCAGCAGACGGGCGCGCCGGTCCTGCACGGTGCGTATAAGGGAGTGTAGCTGTTCGCGGTTGTTGTGCTCGGGGTCGTACATGTCGATGAGTTCGACGCTTTCCTGCAGGCTCATGCCGATGCGCTTGCCGCGGAGGATGAGCTTGATGCGGACCCGGTCGGCGGGGGAATAGAGGCGCTTCTGGCCCTCCCTGCGCGGGTGAATCAGGCCTTTTTCCTCGTAGAAGCGGATGGTGCGGGTGGTGACCCCGAACTCCCTGGCCAGCTCCGAGATGGTGTAGGTGGGGGTCGCCACAGCTGCGTGCGCCTCTCTCCGGTTTGCTCAGGGGAAACTATAGATTAACTTTACGTTAACGTAAACGTCGTTATCAGGTTGCCGCCCGAACGCAGGGGCCGCGCGCCCCAACCCCGGCCGGGTTCAGGCCGCGTCGAGCTGCTTGCGCAACCGCGATTTCATCGGCTTTACCCAGTTCTCCAGCAGTGCCGGCGACAGCAGTCCCGCTGCCGCCAGTTCGTCACACAGGCGCATCTGGTGGGCGAGGTCGAAAAGGTCGAACTGGCGCACAATCCTGGCATCCGCATCCAGGGTGATGAAGGATATGCCGGGGGTCTCGTAATAGCTGCCATCCGGCCGCTGTCCCGGCCCGCGATTCATCCAGTGGGTCACAAGGCGGTTCTCGGCACCGGTGTAGACGCCGAGGTAAGGGAAAGTCCAGCCCTCCCAGCCCACCTGCATATCGCGGCCGTAGTGAGTGGCCTTGATCTCATCGATACCGCGAGCCTCGACCTTCATCACCCCGGCGTACTCGCAGGTGTAGATGCAGTCCCGGGCGTAGATCGCATCGACAAAGAAGGTCCACTCGTTATCAATGGAAGCCTGGTGGTGGGCGCGGATGAGCTTGTCCGCGGCGCGGCGCAGGGTGGCATCGTCCAGGGGTTGCATGGCGTATTCTCCTTGTTATTGGCCCCCTACTGTCGCCCGATTGCGCGCTCCTGGCCAATTCTGGTGGTTGTTCAATTGAACCGCGCCAGGATTTGCTATCATCCGCGCCTTGTATCCCCATTGGCAGGCAGCGGCGCAGATGCCCAACACAACCCTCATCCCCATGCTCGCGGACGGCGAATTCCATTCCGGCCAGGACCTCGCCGCCGCGTTGGGGGTGAGCCGTACCGCGGTCTGGAAGCAGCTCAACCGGCTGGAGGAGCTTGGCCTGGCCGTGGAGTCGATCAAGGGGCGGGGGTATCGCATTCCCGGTGGTGTGGAGCTGCTGGATGAAACCAGCATTCGTGCGGGCCTGGATGCACCGGTGCTGGGACTGTTGCGGGACCTGCTGCTGCAGGAAATTGTCGATTCCACCAATGCCGAGGCCCTGCGCCGGGTAGCGGCGGGCAGTGGCCCCGGCCTGGTGTGCAGCGCCGAGCAGCAAACTGCCGGGCGCGGGCGCCGGGGTCGGGCCTGGGTGAGCCCTTACGCGCGCAACATCTACCTGTCCCTCGTCTGGGAGTACCACGAAGGCGCCGCTGCGCTGGAGGGCCTGAGTCTGGCGGTGGGGGTGGCGGTGGCTCGTGCCCTGGCGCATCTGGGCCTGCCGCCGCTACAGCTGAAGTGGCCCAACGACCTGCTCCACGGCGGCGCCAAGCTCGGTGGTGTGCTACTGGAGATGGCCGGCGACGCATCCGGGCGTTGCCAGGTGGTGATTGGCGTCGGCCTAAACGTCGCCATGCCGACGACAGCGGCGCGGGCTATCGACCAGGAGTGGACCGATCTTGCCACCATCTCGGGCGGCCGGGGACCGGGTCGCAACGCGGTGGTGGCCAGCCTGCTCAACGAACTGCTGCCGCTGGCGGCCAGTTTCGCCCGCACCGGCTTTGCGCCCTGGCGGGAGAGCTGGATGGCGCTGGACGCTTTCGCCGACACCCCCGTGGTCCTGCACAGTGGCGAGCA
>JBFHFJ010000354.1:0-2598 GCA_041583655.1 Haliea sp.
ATCACGCTGCTCTCGGCGCAGGTCAATGCAGCGAATCACCGCCTGTTGCGGCTGATCGCCGAGTTCGACCGCTGCGGCGGCTGGCGCGAGCAGGGCACCATGCGCTCCTGCGCTTACTGGCTGGTGGCCCACTGCGGCATCACGCTGGGTGCGGCGCGGGGGCAGGCGGTGGCGCGGGCGATTCTGCAGCGTGGAGATGCAAAACCGGATGCGGTTGGAGAAGGCGCGCCGAGGCGAGCTGGCCATCTTGCCTACGCGCGGGCGGAGGAAAAAATCTCCGCGGAGATTTTATCGCCAAGAGAACGCAGCTGTGGTTCACCCTGAATCGTGGGCTGATGTGGTGTTAACCGCATAGCACGGGCCGGTATCAATTGCCTGGCTACTCCAGGATCTGGGTGCCGCTGGGTCCGACGCCATTCTCCTGGTATTCCACCGCGCCGTCCCGGGCCCAGAGAAAGTGGGGCGTGTCCGCAGGCGCCAGATACAGGCTGCCCTCGGGTATCGCTACCATCGCGTCTTCGTCAAAAGACTCGCCGAACCCGACCCACAGAGTGCCCTTGAGCACGGTGCTGTTGCGGGTGTCGGGGTGGGTGTGGGGCGGAATGCGGGCGCCCGGTTCGAGGCGCACCCGGTACTGATACGTACCCTCCGCGTCCTGGCTGCCAAGCAGCCAGGCACCGCTCACACCGGGCAAACCCAGTGGTGCGGACCACGCAGCCTGGTCGGGATCAATCGGTTTGGGGGACTCCGCAAGTACGGAAATGGACAGCGTGGCGAAGCACACAACGGCGAAGAGTGAGCGAGCTACAGTCATCGGGAAACCTCCGTTTGCGGTGAGACTGACCCAAGGGCTACGAGCTTAGCCTCTCCAGTGCCACCCGCAAAGCCGCCGGGATCGGCACCGACTTGTTGGCCGCCCGCTCCACGAACACATGGACAAAATGGCCGTGGGCCAGGGCCTGGTCCTCGCCCTCGCGGAAAATGGCGATACCGTACTGCACGGAGCTGTTGCCAAGCCGGTCCACCCGCAGGCCGCCCTCAATGGCTTCCGGGTAGCTGGCCGGGGCGTGATAGTCGCAGCCGGACTGCACCACGTAGCCCACGACCTCGCTGTCGTTGATATCCAGCCCGCCTTCCTCGATCAGGTAGCGGTTGGCGACAGAGTCGAAGTAGGAGTAGTACACCACGTTGTTGATATGGCCATAGGTGTCGTTGTCGGACCAGCGCGTGCTGATCGGGTAGAACACCTTGTAGTCACTGCGCTGCGGGCGCTTGCTCACGCTGCACCCCCATAGGCGGCACGGTAGATACCCAGGGCATCGTCGAGGCCCACCTCACGCGGATTGTTGACCAGCAGGCGCTGCTGCAACATCGCGTCATCGGCCAGCATGGGCAGGTCCCGTTCGGACACGCCGGCAGCCTGCAGGGTTGCGGGGAGCCGTACATCGTTTATCAACGAGCGCAGCGCAGCCACCAGGGCCGCGGCGCGTGCCTCGACACTGCCGCTGACGCCGGGAACCAGAATCTCCGCGAGCTCCGCGTACAGCGCCGCCGCCACCGGCATGTTGAACGCCAGCACCGAGGGCAGGACCAGGGAATTACTGAGGCCGTGCGGGATGTGGTAATGGCCGCCCAGGGGATAGGCCAGCGCGTGCACTGCCGCCACCGGCGCATTGGCAAAGGCCTGCCCCGCCAGGCAGGCGCCCAGCAGCATGCCGGCGCGGGCCTCGCGATCGCCGCCCGAATGCACCGCGGTGCGGATATTGGCCCCCAGCAGGCGCAGGGCTTCCCGCGCCAGATTGTCGGACAGGGGGTTCTTTTTCACTTTGGAGGTATAGGCCTCAATGGCGTGCACCATGGCATCGACGCCGGTCATGGCCGTCACGACCGGCGGCAGGCCCAGGGTCAGGTCAGGGTCCAGCACCGCAACATCGGGCAACAGCACCGCCGAGGATACCCCGGCCTTGGTGGTTTCCCCGGTGGTGATCACCGCCACCGGGGTGACTTCCGAGCCGGTGCCCGCGGTGGTGGGAACCAGGATCATGGGCAGCCGGCCACCCTGAACCTGGTCGACACCGTAGAGAGCGGACAGTGGCTGGGACCCGCCCAGCAACACGGCCACGACCTTGGCCACATCCATGGAACTGCCGCCGCCAACCGCGATAACGCCATCAACAATGGCCTCGCGCCCCGCCGCTGCCGCCGCCTCCACCGTCGCTTCCGGCGGGTCTTCCCGCACCTGGTCGAACAGTATCGCCGCCAGCCCGCCGGCCTCCAGCGCCGCCAGCACCGGCTGCACCAGGCCGATGCTCACCAGTCCGGGATCGGTGACCAGCAGCGGCTTGCGCATCCCCAGGCGCCTGCAACTGTCCGCCAGCTGCAGGGCGCTTCCCGCACGGCAGACCAGCTGGGCCACGGTATTGAAGACAAACGGCTGCATGACGGGCCTCCTACATGGTCAGGATGACTTTCCCCCGCGCCCGGCGCTCCATCATACAAGCATAGGCGGCTTCGTACTCTTCCAGGGGGAACAGGTCAGTGACCACCGGCTTGAGCTTGCCTTCCGCAAACAGGGCCCACAGCTCGTGGATATTCTGC
>JBFHFJ010000355.1:0-2584 GCA_041583655.1 Haliea sp.
CCAACATCACCCATAAAATCCCGGTGGTCATGGTCCGCGACAAGGCCGGCAGCGTACATGTGCTGCACAACCGCTGCGGGCACAAGGGTGCCAAGCTGGTGGAGGGCCCGCAGGGCAACGTGCGCGGAGCCTTTCGCTGCCCCTACCACGGCTGGACCTTCCGCCACGACGGCAGCCTGCTGAAGGTACCCAACGAAGGTGGCTACGACGGCACCGGCTTCGACAGCAGCGACCCCTGCTACAGCATGCAGTCCGTGGCCCAGGCCGAAAGCTACCGGGGTTTCGTCTTCGCCACCCTGTCCCCCGCCGCGCCGGACCTGAAAACCTGGCTCGGTGGCGCCATAGACTGTCTGGACAATCTCTGCGACCGCGCCCCGGAGGGTGAAGTGGAAGTGGCCGGCGGCGTGCTGCGCTATGAACACCAGTGCAACTGGAAATTCATTCTGGAAAACCTGAACGACACCATGCACCCGATGGTTGTGCACCAGTCCGTGGTACAGGCGGCTGAGGACTACATCGCCTCCCTGCCGGAGACGGCGGTAAAGCAGCGCAGCGAAGCGGAAATCATCCCGCCTTTTGGCTCCTCCTACGAAAAGTTCGAGGACTCGGGGATCACCGGCTTCCGCTACGGCCATCACTACGACGGCGGCAAGACCAGCATTCACGCCGATTACTCGGTGCTGCCCGCCTACCACGAGGCCATGGTCAAGGCCTATGGCGAACAGCGCACGCGGGAAATCTACGCCTTCAACACCCACAACACCCTGTACTACCCCTCGCTGACGATCAAGACCGCGGTGCAGAACATCCGCGTCGTGCGTCCCATCGCGGTAGACCGCTTCGTCGTGGAAACCTGGTCCTTCCGTCTCAAGGGCGCGCCGGAGGAAATGCTGCAGCGCACCCTGCTCTACTCCCGGCTGATCAACTCATCCGCCGGCATGGTGGGCCCTGACGACCTCGAGGTCTACCGGCGGGCACAGGAGGGCCTGCAGTCCAGTGCCAGCGAATGGGTGGAATTTCATCGCCAGTACAGGCGCGACCAGCAACTGGAGGACCGCGTCGTCGGCGGCGGCACCAGCGACCTCGACATGCGCACACAATACAAGGCCTGGCGCGAGTACATGACCGGGGAGGCATTCCAGTGAGCAACGCAGACATCAAGGCCATTGAGCATTTCCTGTACCGCGAGGCTTCCCTGCTCGACCGTCCCGACCTTGACCGGTGGATGGAGTTGTTTACCGAGGACGGCACCTACTGGCTGCCGGCAGCCGAGGGGCAAGCCGACCCCCTGAACCACGTTTCCCACATCTACGATGACCGGGTGATGATGGAAATCAGGCGCCGCAATTTCGTGCACCCCCGGGCCGCCTCCAAGGACTGGCCGGTGCGCAGCTCCCACCTGCTGGGCAATATCCAGCTGCAGGGCAGGAACGACGCGGGAGACCTGGTGGTGACGAGCAACTTCCACGTGATCATGTGGTACCGGGGGGAGCAGCGCTGTTTCGCGGGGACCTGCGAGCACCACCTCGTTTCCGTGGCTGAGGACTACCGCATACGCCACAAGCGGGTGGACCTGATCAACCCGGAGGCCCCCCAGCAGTCGATGATCATCTACCTGTAGACGTTCATTGCCGGGCGCGCCAGCGCACCGGCAGGGTCTTCACCCCGCGCTGGAAATTGGAGCGCAGAAAGGTCGGGGTTCCCGCCAGCTCGAAGCGGTCGAAGCGCCGCCCGAGCTCGGTAAACAGGGCCCGCATCTGGGCCACTGCCAGCTGGGCGCCAATGCAGAAGTGCGGGCCATGGCCAAAGCTCAGGTGCGGATTGGGGGCGCGGCGGATGTCGAACACGGCGGGGTCCCTGAACACCCGCTCGTCGTGGTTGGCGGACAGGAAGGACAACAGCACCTTGTCGCCAGCCCGGATGTTCACCCCGCCGAGGCTGGTATCCTCAGCCGCGGTGCGCCGGAAGTTCATCACCGGCGTCCACCAGCGCAGCATCTCTTCCACTGCACCCGGCACCAGGTCGGGTTTTTCCTGCAGTTCGCCCCAGGCAGCCGGATGCTGCAGCAACGCCAGCATGCCGCCGGGAATGGCGTTGCGCAGGGTCTCGTTGCCGGCCACCGCGAACAGCCAGAACATGTTCTCGAACTCGGCGATGGTGAGCTTGCCGCCCTCCTCGTCGATCTGCGCCAGCAGGATCGACATGACGTCGTCCCCCGGATGCTCGCGTTTATATTCCGCGAGCAGGTGCGCATAGCAGTAGAGATCATCCATCCCGTGACGGGACCGGGGATCGGGCATTCGCCCCTGCGCATCCGGTACCGGGCGCCGCTTGAGGGCCTCTTTCGCCATCGGGGTGCCCCGGGACACATCGAAGCGCGAGGAACCGGCGTATTCCGGATCCTGGTAGCCGATGACCCGGTTGGCCCAGTCGAACATCAGGTAGCGGTCCTCGCTGGGCAGGCCAAAGATGTCCGCGAGGCACAGCAGGGGCATGTCGGAAGCGATATCCTTGACGAAATCGCACTCACCTGAGCGGGCACCGGCCGTGACCCGGTCAACGATATCAGCGGCATGCTGGCGGA
>JBFHFJ010000356.1:0-2575 GCA_041583655.1 Haliea sp.
CAACGAGTACTGCGAGCTCTACATCAAGGAGGGCGGCTTCGGCTACCTGCGCAGCGCGCCCTGAGCGGCTACAGGGTGAGCCCGCCGTCGACCACGATGCACTCGCCGTTGGTATAGCTGGACGCATCCGAAACCAGGTACAGCACAGCCCCCGCCATCTCCTCCGGCTCGGCGTGGCGCTGCATCGGGATCTTTTCGATAGCGGTCTGGTAGATCTCGTCGTTGCTGAACAGGGCGCCGGCAAACTTCGTTTTGGTAAGCCCCGGCAGCAGCGCATTACAGCGAATGCCAAAGCCGCCACACTCTTTTGCGAACACCTTGGTCATATTGACCACCGCCGCCTTGGTTATCGAGTAGATCCCCTGCATCGGGCCCGGCTGCAGCGCGTTGACCGAAGCGGTGTTGACGATGGCGCCCTTGCCCTGCTCCCGCATCAGCTTGCCTGCCTCCACCGACATAAAGAAATAACCGCGGATGTTGACGTCCACGGTCTTCTGGAAGGCCGCGAGGTCGGTATCCAGCACGTGACCGAAATAGGGGTTGGCGGCACCGTTGTTAACACAGATATCCAGCCGTCCATGGACCGCGCGGATGTGCTCGAACAGCGCCTGGATGTCGCCCAGCTCACCGACATTGCAGGCGAAGGCCTCGGCGCTGCCGCCACATTCGCGAATGGCATCCGCGACAGGCGTACAGCCGTCGAGTTTACGGCTGGACACAATCACATGCGCGCCCTGTTCCGCCAACAGGCGTGCGATCGCCTCGCCAATACCGCGGCTGGCGCCGCTCACCAGCGCGATACGCCCGTTCAGGTCAAACAACTTGGTGGTCATGGGTCAGGTTCTCCTTCAATGTTGATCACGGCTCTGCCGCGGCAGGCAGCCGCGATGGCGGGGGCCCCAGAGCCCAGGCCAGATAAAACAGCACCAGTACTATGCATCCCAGCCAGGCGCCGGTATAGCCAAACAGGGTCAGGTTGGCACCCGCCAGCAGCGGGCCGATTACCCTGCCCCAGGAAGCTGCCGAAGCCGTGGTGCCAAGCATCTGTCCGCGCAGGTGCTGGGCGGTACGCTGACTGGTAATAGTGTTGAGCAGCGGCATGCACAGGGTCGCGCCCGACATGGCGAGGTAGATTGCCGCCAACATCCAGGGCACGCTGGCGGCGAACACCGCCAGCCAGAGGCCGAGCATCAGGCAGGCGATGCAGATCCGCAGCAGCAGCCATTCCCCCGCCAGCCGCACCAGCGGCCCCAGCAGGCCGCCCTGCAACAGCACCATGATGGCGCCCTGAATACCGAACACGATCCCCACCTGGCGCGCACCCCAGCCGAGCAGGTCACCCAGCCACAGCGGAACCAGATAGGTCAGGGAGCTGATCGCCGCCGCGTGTAACACGTATTGCAGAACCAGCAGCCGGCTGCCGGTCTGGCGCAGCATCCTCAAAGTCGCGGGGCGCGAGCCGTCGCGGTGCTGGCGGAGGCTCGCCGCCCGTCGCTCCGGCGTCACGGACTCCGGCAGGAACAGCGCTGCCGCGAGAATGGCGAGCAGCGACATGCAGCCGGCTACCAGGCAGGGCAGGGTAAAGCTGCCACTGTCCCCGGCCAGCAGGCCGCCCAGCAACGGGCCCAGCACCAGCCCCAGGCCGAACGCCGCACCGATCATACCCATCCCTCTGGCACGCCCCTCGTGGGTGGTGATGTCACTCATCATGGCGGAAGCCACTCCGAGATTGCCCGCCATCATCCCGGCAAAAGCCCGGGCGGCGAATATCATCCACAGTTGCGAAGCCAGGGCCAGCATCACGTAGGACACCGCCGCCCCGCCAAGGCAGAGCATGATCACCGGCTTGCGCCCCAGGCGGTCGGACAACCTGCCCCAGAACGGACCCGAGATACCCGCGCAGGCGGCGTAGGTGACGATGATCAGAGCGATATCAACCTTGTCCACCCCCAGCTGTGGAGACAGAAACGGCAGGATCGGAATGACAATGCCGAACCCGATCAGGTCCAGCAGGACAACGCCGAACAGGATAGGCATCAGGCTGCCGGGGCCACCGGAACAGCGCGGCGAGCCATGGTCAATCCCCCTGCCAGCGCGTCACCTGCCCCGTATCGATATCGAACAGTTCCAGTGCACGCGCTACAGTCTGGGTGACCATCGCGTCCAGGGACTCCGGCCTGGCATAGAAAGCCGGCACCGGGGGCGCGATCACGGCCCCCATCTCCGATAGTTGCGTCAGGGTACGCAGGTGGCCGGTGTGCAACGGGGTTTCACGCACCATCAGTACCAGACGGCGCCGTTCCTTGAGTACGACATCGGCGGCCCGGGTGAGCAGGGTGGAGGTTACCCCGGTGGCGATCTCCGCCATGCTGCGGATGGAGCAGGGGGCAACAAGCATGCCAACGGTCGGGAACGAGCCGCTGGCGATGGCGGCGCCGACATTGCGGACCGCGTGGACCCTGGTGGCCAGGGCTTTCACTTCATCGGCGGACAGGTCCATTTCGTAGTGGAGAGTCAGCTCCGCTGACTTGGTCATGACCAGGTGGGTCTCAACCTCGCAGTTGCGCAGCAGCTG
>JBFHFJ010000357.1:0-2558 GCA_041583655.1 Haliea sp.
CCGCCACTACTGGCGATAATGGCTGATCTGTATTTCCTCGCCGTAGTCACCGTAGTCGCCCAGGGCCCGCAGGCCGCGGAATTCCTGCCAGGACAATGGCCGGTAGTGTGCGGGCGCGGTCGCGGACAGCAGGCCCGGAAGCGGTGAAACGACCGAATCATAGCCCGGGTTGAGAAACCAGGCGATGCTGAGGCGCGCCCGGTCCGTGCTGGCCCGAACCCGGTGCAGCGGCGCCACATAGCGATCATTCGACCAGACCTGGAACATGTCGCCGATATTGATGGTCAGCGCCCCCGGCACCGGGTCCACGTCCAGCCACGCGCCCTCATACTGCACCTGCAGACCGGGCACCTGGTCCTGCAGCAGCACGGTCAGGGCACCGGCATCCGTATGGTGGCTGATGCCGAAGGGACCCGCCGGGGGAGCATCCGCCGGCAGCGGCAGGTCGTCGACGGGATAGTGGTTCAGGCGCAGGAAGCTGCTGTGCGCCGGCACAAAGTGGGAGGTGAGGCTGGCCGGCGCCTGGTTCAGGCCCTCACACAGGCGCGCCACCAGGTCCAGCGCCAGCCCATGGCAGGCATCGGCAAACGCCTGCAGTGCTGGCCGCAACGCGGGCATGGCAGGGGGCCAGGGCGTTTCTCCCAGGGGCGCAAAATCGAAGATCTCCTTGCGATCGCGCAGGTTCTTGGTGAGTTCCCGGTCATAGTAGCCGAAGGGATTGTCGAGGGTGCGGCTGGCGGCCCGCTTCAGCGCCGCGTCGCTGGCAAAAAATGCCCGGGCTGTGGCCTGGGTGTGTTCCACCAGCGCCGGCGCGACGCCGTGGCCAGTCACCTGGAAAAAGCCCCAGCCGGATGCCGCCTCGGCCAGCTCGGCGGCGACGGCGTCGCGCCGGGCGCGCAGGTCAATCACGGGGACGGCGGGCGCGGGCATGTTGCGGGATTCCTGTGTCGGGTATGAAGGCTTGTGCATTATGCCGTGTAAGGCTTGCGCCTTGTACCACGCGCCAGCGGAATTGCATCGCCGGCGGTTTTTGACCTCTGCGGCCAGCTCTCTATACTGGCCCGACACACAGCGACGAGGCGAACCCATGCAGGCATTTTTCCATTCCGCCCAGGACCAGCACATCCCGAAAACCTACTTTACCCGGGGCCAGATGCGCCAGCCGCAGGAGGTACCCGACCGTACCGGACACATGCTGGAAGGCCTGCAGGCAATGGGAGTGACCGTTGTCGAGCCACCGGACCGGGGCGCCGGGCCGATTGCACGGGTGCACGACCTCTCCTACCTGCGCTTCCTGCAGTCGGCCCACCAGCGCTGGATGGAGATTCCCGAGGACTGGGGCGATGAAGTGATGTCCAACATTTTTGTCCGCGAACCCAATGCCCTGCGCGGGATCCTCGCGGAGGCGGCGCGCTACCTGGCCGACGGCAGTTGCCCGGTGGGCGCAAATACCTGGGATGCCGCCTACTGGTCGGCCCAGGCGGCGATCGCCGCGGCCGAAGCGCTGCTGGCGGGTGAGCGCAGCGCCTACGCTGTCTGCCGCCCCCCGGGACACCACGCCCGCCGCGATGCCGCAGGGGGTTTCTGCTACCTGAACAATGCGGCCATCGCCGCCCAGCACCTGACCGCGCGCTTCCCGCGCATAGCCATCCTCGACACCGACATGCATCACGGCCAGGGCATCCAGGACATCTTCTACCACCGCAGTGACGTGCTGTACGTCTCTATCCACGGCGACCCGACCAACTTTTATTCGGTGGTCAGCGGCTTCGAAGACGAGCGCGGCGCAGGGGAGGGCCTGGGCTACAACATCAACCTGCCCATGGCCCACGGTTCCTCGGAGGAGGACTTCTTCACCAGGCTGCGCGAAGCGCTGGCCGCCATCATCCTGTTCCAGCCCGACGCCCTGGTCCTGGCCCTGGGCTTTGATATCTACAAGGACGACCCCCAGGCCAAGGTCGCCGTGACCAGCGAGGGCTTCACGCGGCTGGGCGCAGCCATTGGCGAGCTGTCCCTGCCCACCCTGGTGGTACAGGAAGGAGGTTACGACCTGGCCACCCTCAGCACCAACGTGCAGCATTTCTTCCGCGGCCTGGGCTGAGCGCCCGTATCGACCCGGATGCGATCAACTGCCCTGGTATTGGGCCGGGAATCGGCGCCTGTATTGGGTCCGGCCTGCTTCGCTGGAGGGCAATGCATGGTTACTCGACTGACATTTCGCAGGCTCAGGATGCCGCCCTGACCAGCCCCGGCACTCTCTGTACTGGAGTGCCGGGTTGGCCGGTGGGCACTCAGGCCGAAACCTCCCGGTCCAGCAACCTGGCCGGGCGCATGATGATCACGGTGCACAGGATCAGCGCCAGGACCGCCGCATTGATCACCAGGTCATAGCGGTTGTCACCGAGAAACAGGGCGGCCAGCAGCGGGCCGCTGGCCAGCCCCATCTTGGATGCGAAGCCCCCCAGCGATGCCATCTGTCCCACCGGGTCAAAGTGGGCGCACATGCCCAGCAGGTAGGGAATCACGAAGGCCCAGGTAATCCCCACCCCGCAATTGGC
>JBFHFJ010000358.1:0-2553 GCA_041583655.1 Haliea sp.
GCCCGCTAGCATGGTGTTGCCGGAGGTGGTGGGGATTGCCCTCGCCGGGTTTCTGGCCTGGTTGTTGGCGACGGCCGGTGTGCACAAGCTCCGGTACCCGGCCCAGTTCAGCGAGCTTGCGGCCCAGTACCTGCCACAGCCACTGCGGCCGCTCTGGCGGGACGGGTTGGTATACCCGGTCGGCGTCCTGGAACTGGCCATAGCGCTGGCCCTGTTGCCACCGCAGACGCGCGGAGGCGCCGCGCTGATGGCCGCCGCACTGTTGACGGGCTACGCCCTGATGATGGCCTGGCAGCTGGTGCAGGGGCGTCGCGACCTGCGCTGCGGCTGCGCCGGTCCGGCGTCGGACGTCCTGGTGAGCCCGGCGCTGGTACTCCGCAATCTGCTGACTGCGGGGGTCACACTGCTGTTGGCTCTGCCCCCGGGGCCGTTCGCACCATCTGCAGCAGGCATCCTGTTGGCGCTGTGCATGGCCGGATTTTTCATCGGCCTGTACCTGGCTGCAGAACAACTGATTAGCAACAGCCAGAACATGGCCAGGAGCAGCTAGGAATATGGAATGGTTGGTAATCTCGAATATAGTTCTCTGGATCGGCTTCGTCGCCATGGTTCTGGTGAACCTGGCACTTGCGCGCCAGATCGGCGTTCTCTATGAGCGCGTGGCACCGGCCGGAGCGCTGATGCTGAACCAGAAGCTGAAGGTGGGAGCCCCGGCTCCCGAGCTTGCCCTGGCCACCCTGGATGGGAGCATGGCAACAGTCGGTGGTGCGGCTCGGGGCAAGTCCCAGCTGCTGTTCTTCCTGTCACCGGACTGCCCGATCTGCAATGAGCTGACGCCGGCACTGAAGTCCGCGGCCCGGGCCGAGGCCGATTGGGTGGAGGTAATGCTGGTCAGCGATGGCGAGGAGCAGGACCACACGGGTTATGTAAAGCGCAAGGAGCTGGCCGGCTTCCCCTATGCGGTGTCGGAAATCGCGGGCAAGGCGTTCGGGGTGTCCAAGCTACCCTATGGTGTATTGATCGATGAGCACGGTACGATCGCGTCCATGGGCATCATCAACTCACGCGAACATCTGGATAGCCTGTTTGAAGCCAAGGAGCGGAAGGTCGCGTCAATACAGGACTACATGAGCAAGCGCGAAGCTGTGCACTACGTGGAGGCAGACAAGGCATGAATTTCTTCGACAAGGTTTTTGAGCAGCGCAGCAGGCAGCTCGCCCAGCGCAGTTCCCGCCGCGGCCTGCTGAAGGGCCTCGGCGCCTTGCTGGTCGGCGGTGCCAGTATCCCGCTGTTGCCGGTAGCGCGCGCCGCCGGTGGCGAGGGCGCAGGGCGGCCACTGGAGGAGGGTGATCCGAGCAGTTGTGACTACTGGCGCTACTGTGCCATCGACGGTTTCCTTTGTGACTGCTGTGGCGGTAGTGCCAATACCTGTCCACCTGGTACCGAAATGTCGCCGGTTACCTGGATCGGGACTTGCCACAATCCGGCAGATGGCCGCAACTACGTGATTTCCTACAACGATTGCTGCGGCAAGTCCTCCTGTGGCGCCTGCCTGTGCATGCGCGATGAAGGTGATCGCCCGGTCTACCGGCCTGACAAAACCAATGACATCAACTGGTGTCTGGGAACATCCAGTGCGTCCTATCACTGCTCAACCGCCATTGTGGTAGGCGTGGCGTTCGACGACTGATGACCAGGCTGATTCTGCTATCGGTGTCCTTGTGCTCAGCACTGGCTCTGGGTGCGGTGGACGACAGCGGCAGGGTGGTATTCGATTACCAGATGAACTGCCAGGGTTGCCATACGCCGGATGGCGCCGGTGCCGGCAGTGTGCCAACCATGCAGGGCCACGTCGGCGTATTTCTGCAGAGCCAGGAGGGGCGCGAGTACCTGGTGCGCGTACCCGGTTCGGCGACGTCTGCGCTCAGTGATGAGCGTCTGGCGGCGGTGCTTAACTGGATAGTGTATGAGTTTGCCGGTAACAGTCTGGCATCGCCCTTTACACCCTATACCGCCGCTGAGGTTGCCCCGTTGCGCGAAATCCCGCTGAACGAAGTGGATGCCTATCGGGAACATCTGTTACGCGCCATAGCCGGCGCGGATGCGAGAGAGTAAAACCTTATGAAAAAGCATTTGATTGTCAGTGCCGCGCTGCTCGCGGTTCTCGGCGCCGGGACGGCCCAGGCCGAGGCGCCGCCGGCGCAAGTGCAGGCCTGTGTGGCCTGCCACGGTGCGGACGGCGTTTCCGGTAACCCGCAATGGCCCAATCTGGCCGGGCAACACGAGACCTATCTTGCCCAGCAGATCACTGCCTTTCGTTCCGGCGCCCGCGCCAATGCGCTGATGGCTCCGTTTGTGCGAAACCTGAGTGACGGGGACATCCAGGTTCTGGCATCCTGGTATGCGAAGCAGGAGCCCGCCTCAGCGGCCAGTGGTGATGCCGGGCTGGTAGAGCGCGGCAGGCAGCTCGCCGGCGTCTGTTCCGCCTGCCATGGCTTCGACGGCAAACCGGTTGCCGACGAATGGCCGATACTTGCGGGGCAGCACGCCACC
>JBFHFJ010000359.1:0-2487 GCA_041583655.1 Haliea sp.
GGTGGCAGTAACCTCATACATGTCGGATGCAAGACGCCAGCCGAGACTGGAGCGTGTTGCAGGGTCATACACGTCGGGCTTCACGCCGTAGGCGTAGTGAAAACTTACCCTGATGATTGGCACCGGATGGCTCGCCGGGCAGACCACGCCCGCGGGCCCCCCCGAGTTCACCGGATAGGCCATGTGGCTTTTGTGATTGAAGGAGTCCAGGTCAATGCCATTCCAGCAGCTGGGGAAGAATATGTCCATGCGCACGCGATCCGGGGCAACACAGTGCGGAATGCTGGTGCTCCAGCGAGGATTGTCCGCATCGTTGGATTCCCAGGATTGGCAATGCCAGCGGACAATCGACGTATCCTGTGCATTGCCGGGCATGCCCATGCCATCTCCGGCAATCATCGCCAAGCCAAGCGGGATGGTCTGTATCGCCTCGAGATCATCGATACCGGCGGAGTAGTAGAAAATCTCATGTGCCTCGTCGTCGTTTCCCACCACCGCTGGCACGATGCGCCAGGCCGGTGCGCCGTCACTGTCGGTCAGTCGTGCGCCGGTCACCGGGTCATGGGAGGGAGCCAGCAAGGCGGGCACCCAGTATGCCGAGCGATTGAGGGTATTGCCCTGACAGCTGGATTCACCCTGCGTGAACAGACTGGCCACATCGCTGTTCTCGTCCAGCAGTGTATTGCCGTAGAAGCGGTGCAGGTGGGCGGCGTTTTGCTGGCCGGGAAAGACAACAGGGTCATTGTAGCCCGAGTGGGATAGGTCACAGTTGATGCGAAATATGCCGCGCCAGCCAAGCTCCGTGGTGGCTGCAGGTTGAACCTGTGTGGGGACCAGATCCGGGTGTGCCGTGTTGTCATGCTGGTCGGGGAAAATGCTGCGTACGGTCCACTCTGACAACGCCGGTTCACTGACGCTGCCATCCGCGGCGACCGCGCGCACTGACAATTTATGCGTTCTTACCGAGAGTGGGTATAGCAGATGAGGACTGCTGCAGGGCGTTTCGTCAACATCATTCAACTGACAGGTAAAGCTTTCGGCATCGGCAGACGAGAATCTGAATTCCGCGAACGGTGAGCGACCGATGCCGTCAGGTTGCATACTGAATGTCGGCATGGCAGTTTGGAGAGTCGGGGTCAGGGCAGCGGGGGAATCGTTTTCCACGCTGCCGGCGCTACCGCCCCCGCCACAGCCGCTGAGTGTCGCAGTCAGCGCCAAGCCAGCCAGTTTCGCATTTCTTCTCATTGCACTGCTCCTTGCGCGAATAACAGGGCATGCTCGCCAGGTGCCAGCACTCGCCCCAGAGCCGTGAGTTTAGGGACTGCAGAGTTTAGTTGTGTAAAAGCAAGGCAAAGTTATGTAAAGCTTGTTCGGCCCCGCGTGTGGCCCGGTGTTGCGGGCGACATTATCCAGAGCCTGCGGCATACAGTTTTGCGTAAGCGAGGCTGTCGGCAGTGTCGATCAGCGCGCCAATGGGCAACATGACGCTCATAGCAGAGTCTCGCGCTACGGTGTGTCAATCCAGCCCTGGATCATCCCCAGTACCTGGTCGATCCCGGCTCTGTCCAGTGGGCCTTCGTGGAACAGGGCGACGGCGCCATCCGGTGCGACCACGGCGATGGCCGAGTTTCTCGCGGACAGGTGCCAGCGCTGCAAGCCGGCACCGGACTCATCCGCAACCAGCACCGCCTCCGGGTGCTTTTTCTTGTTGCTCTCCAGCTCACCCAGCACGAAGCCGCGGGTGCCCCAGGCGGCGTCTGCCAGGTTGAGAATCGTGGTAACCCGCAGCGAATTGGGCGGGAAGTCCGCCGCCTTGAGCGCATCGGTCAGGGGCTCGTTGAGCTTGCTGGTGGACATGTGCGCGGCCATGTACTGGATAACCTGCGGCTGTCCCAGCCCGCTGTCCGAATGCCAGGGCTGGAAGTGGCGGCGCCCTTCCCGGAGCAGCAGTTCACCCTGCTCCTCGATCAGCAGCGGCGGCAAGGGCTGGCCCGCGGCAACTGGCGAGCTCGCCTGTGCGGCGCCGGCAGCCAGCACCAGTATGGCCCCCAGAAGCCGGCCCAGGAAATATCCCGCAACGTTTGGCATAGCGTACTCCCTCCGGTATTCACCGTTGAACTTCGCGGCTGTTGTGTCCCATTGGCTTGAGGTACAGTATCCTCGACTAATAACTATTAGCCTGGAGCGTGCCATGCTATCACAAATGGACGATTACCCCCTGCACCAGATCGCCGATCTCATGCGTTTTGTCGGCACCTCGGATCGCAACTTCTACGACCGCTATTACTTCAACCTGCACGCGTCCAGCGACGACCTGTTCATGGTCATGGGCATGGGCCAGTACCCGACCCTGGACGTGCAGGATGCCTTCGTGGTGGTGCGCCGCGGCAACCAGCACCACGTGGTGCGCGGTTCCCGGGAGCTCGGCCACGACCGCATGGATACCTCGGTGGGCCCGATCCGCATCGAGGTGATCAAGGGGCTGGA
>JBFHFJ010000360.1:0-2451 GCA_041583655.1 Haliea sp.
CGGCCGAAGCCTGCTCCAATAATCTGTAACGCCATCTGAACTGCCCCGTGAATTCCTGCTCCACATCGAGTGTAGGCTATCCGCAGCTGGTCTACTAGCGGCGTCAACGGGAAGATCAAGCCGCGACTGCACACTGCTGTGCTTCACAGCATGTTCCGGTTGCAGTACACCGCTTTCTCGAAATCACTGATACTCATCGCAATATACTTCACGTTGGGGAACATCACGGCCAGGCACTGCACTGTAGATCTCGACAATGCAGCCTTTTGCCCGGTACTCCGACCCTCCATAACGCTGGCAAATACGTGCATGAACGGCTCGCGCTTTCCGCCCACCAGATACGTAGCGTAGGGGTTGATCCGAACTTTGATATCCTCAATGTTGAACAACCCCGATTCCGCGGCAACCGCATGGATTCTCTCTGCAATGTAAGGTTCAGGGTGTGTGTCCAGTATTTCCGCTGAACAATCGAGTATGAAATGCGGCATATATGCTCCCGAGTGCCTGAAGGCCATTAGGCCGGCTATGATAGAAAACTTCACTTTCCAATGCGCGCCGGCAGGAACCGCCGGCTAAGCGCTGCAACGCGCGAACCCAGGTAGCTGGCCGTGGCAATGTCTGCCGGGTCCAGTGCGCCATCACGCGCATGGGCGATCAGTCCGCCCTGGGCACCAAGGCGATTGCGCCCCTCCGGGTCATAACCGCCGGGCAGGTCGATACCGACCCACAACATACCGTGCTGGCTGGCGAGTGTGTTGAGGTACTGGATGGTATTGAGCTGGTCGCCGCTGGGGTTGTTGCCGATGGTAAACCCGGCCGCCAGTTTGCCGGCCCAATGACGCTGGAACCAGAATTCGCTGGTGGCATCGGCAAAGGCCTTGAACTGTGCGGACACGCTGCCCATGAAGGTGGGTGAGCCGAAAATAATTGCGTCAGCTTCACCCATGGCCTTCAGCGCGCTGGCGTTGCGATACCGCCCCTCATGGATGTCGCCACCCTCTATTCTCACCGGGAACGCGCGCACACCGGCAATGTTGTTTGCTCCCTGCACGGCAGCCTCGGCGAGGCCCGCTGTGGTTCCGGTAACGCTGTGGTAAACCACTGCCACACTGGTTTGTGTTTTCATTTCATTTCTCCTTCTTTACGTTGAACGGGCACCTGGGTTTCCAGTCGTTGTGCCATGACGGTTGCGATAATCCCGACGCCGATAATGCCGGCGCCGAGCCAGGTGGAGAGCGCGTAGCGCTCCCCGAGAAACACCGTTGCGACAATCAGGCTCACCGCGGCGGCGACATAGCCGATCTGGCTGAGCAACACCGGTCCACCGTCGCGCTGCAGGCGATAGAACAACGGGAAATTGAGGCCGGATAACACCATCTGGATGACGATGAGGGTTTTCGCCGAGGCAAGACCCGCAACCGGGCACTGCTGCCCGCTCGCGGCGATGATCAGCAGGAATACACCGGCGGCGAACAGGTGCCCCCAGAAAGCAAGCGAGTTGGGATCTGCGCCCTCAGGCCACCAGCGGCTGCGGTAGACATTGCCAATGGCCAGCGCGACAGGCATGGACGCCGCGGCCAGCAACCAGCCCAGCTCCGGCCCCTGCGGGTTGCTGCCGCGGGTCAGGCTGACCACTACCGCCCCGACTACCCCTATGGCGATCCCGGCGGTTCCCAGCCTGCCCGGGGTCTTCATTCCGAACATGGAGGCGAACAGCAGGGTAAATACCGGCGACAGCGCAAACATCAGGCCCGTATAACCGGCACCTACCCGGGGTATCACCGTGAACAGAAGCAGGTTGGGGATCACGAAGGAGATAAGCGATGAAATCATCGTATAACGCGCGACGGCGGTATCTGGCAGCCGCAGGCCGCGTTTGGTCACCTGTGTGGGCAATAACATGATGACGACGCCCAGGGAAATAACTCCTGCCCACAGGAGTGCGGACACGCCGGCGTCGTGGGCCAGCTTGCCGATTGGCAGCCGCAGGCCGAGCAGCGCGCCGCTGGTCAGCAGCAGGCAGTGGGGGGCGAACAGCCAATGCGCCGGTCCTGCCGCCGATTCGGTTCGGTGCAACACCTCATCCAGTGGATGGTGTGTCGCCAGAGTGTGCCTGGTGCTGTCGTTCATGGTCTGTTCCTCCTGTGCTGGTGAGGAACAGACTAGTCGCATGCGCGAGCGGGATAATTAGCCTGGATGGAAAATGATTGGTAACCGGAACTGACAAATCAGCAACGATTACGCGTGGTCCCAATATGGTGGGTCCTTGATCGTGGCCGCCAGGAAGTCCGCAAAGGCGCGCACTTTCGGTGACAGGTAGCGACGCTGCGGGTAGACGAGGTAGATGGAAACCTCCAGCGAGCGCCAGGCTCCCAGCACGGCGGTCAGTCGGCCCTGGCGCAGATCCTCGCCCACCAGAAACGTCGGGGTCCGGGCAATGCCCATGCCGCC
>JBFHFJ010000361.1:0-2289 GCA_041583655.1 Haliea sp.
CGGCCGCTTCGTCAAAGAACTCGTGGTTGGCGAATGCCTCGTCGTACCAGACGCCGATGGTCAGCGGCAATTTGTTCATAACTGGCGGCGGGAATTCGCTCTCCACCACGACCTGCTTGGTACCGCACCCCGCCAGCAGGACAACCAGCAGGGATGCGGCGAGCCAGCGATCAGGGCCGCTAGTCATTAAGCCCGACAAAGGTGCCTCCGTTGCGATAGGTCATTTCTCTCATCAGGGCCGCGAAGCGGTGCGCCGTGTTCTGCTGCGCGGGGGCCTGCGAATAGAGTACGGGAAAACCCACCGCGTGGATGCGTATCAGGCGCTGGTCGCCCCGGTCGCGGTTCAGCCGGTCCACGGTATCGAGGACCTGACTGATGGAGTTGCCGGTGAAGTCGTCGCCGAACACGTAGATACTGATCCGCTTCTGGCCATCGTAGAAGCTGCGGATCGCCTGGGTGATGCCCTCCACCGGGCTGGAGTTGCTGAACACGTTCCAGTTGCGCAGGTTCTGGATGATCGCGGTGCGGCGCGCGGGGGTGTCCGGGATCCACTGGCCCCGGTAGCGACTGAACATGTAATCGCCCATGTCATTCATGACCTGGATACCCTTTACCTCAGGATAGATGCTCAGGACCGACTCAAGTTCCCGCAGGACCCTCTCCCAAGCGTAGTAGAACATTGACCCTGAGGTGTCGATCACAAAAATAATGTACTCGCTGTCTACCGGTATACCACCAATATAGTTGTTCTTGACCTGCCTTTGCCGCGCCTGCAGCCGCTTCTGTTCCTCGGTGAGCGACTGGCGCGCCAGAGCCAGCTGCTCGGAGACGATGTCATTGGTGTTGCTGCTGACCTGGATGCTGTCGTGGCGGGAGCGGGTCGCTGCCAGCTGTGCCTGCAGGATGGCGATGCGTTCGGTGTACTCGGACAGCTGCTCCTGGCGGGCGTTGAGGTCGCGGTTGAGGATGTGCGTTTCGCCGCGAATCTCGAACACCTGGGCCTGCAGATCCGCCACCTTGCCCTGCAGGTTGACCGTGGAGGCCTCGATAATCTGCGGTTGCACAGTCTTGGTGATCATCAGCAGCAGGATGATCGCGCCAAAGCCACAGCAGATCACATCCAGGAAGGACAGGGAAAACTCTTCTGTGCCGCGGCGTTTACGCATCTGCGTCTCCTACGGCCAGTCGCGGGAGGGGGTCATGAAGCTGCCCCGGGTGGCCTGGGCCAGCTGCCAGAAGGCCGAGGCGGCCATGGGGTCGCCTTCCATCGGCCCCAGGATGATGTTCACGGGGACGTTGCGCGGCAAGCGGCGGATGGCCTGCTGGTAGAAATCAATTCGCTGCTTGCCGCTCACCGTGCTGCCCCGGGGCGGGCTTGTGCCCTGGGTGGGCAGGCCGTCGGTAATCAGGAAAATGTTGTCCGGTGCCGGGCTGAACTGGTTCAGGGCCAGGAAGGCGTTTTCCAGGCTGGTGCCGCCCTGGGGCAGGATTTCCCGCAGGGCCTTGCTGACGGACTCCAGCTGGGGCTGGTTGGCGACCTCCAGCCACTTGCCGGCGGTGCCCGCCAGCGCCGGCCTGGCCTCGGTGTTGAACGCGATGACCTGGTACTTGGCGCCGACAGGCAGCTGAGCGGTCAACCAGTCCACGGTATTCAGGGCCCGGCTCCACTTCTCCGCGCTGCGTTGCACGTCCGGCCCCATGTTGCGCAGGCGGATGATGTTGACCAGACGGTCCGCGAGCATGCTGGCGGAGGCGTCGAACAGGATGACGATATGGCGCCCGCCGAGATTCAGCCCGGTCAGGTACTGGCGATTGCCATCACCGGTATAGGCACGCGCGCTACGCCCGGTGGTGTCCTCGGCGGATTCCCGCAGGCGCTTCACTTCCTCTTCCAGGGAGCGGATGTCAGCCTTCAGGCGCTCCAGGTCAGTGCTGTCGCTGGTGTCCTGCCGCAGCGCGGCAATCAGCGCCTCGTACTCGCTGATCTGCTCCGTCACTCGCGTCGCCCGGCCCTGGGCCTCGACGATCTGCAGGTCCACCTCGTCCAGGGCGTTGCGCAGCCGCACCAGCCCGGCTTCGCCCTCCGTGATGTCCTCCTCCAGCAGATTGACCTCGGAGAGCAGGTCCCGGTTGAGCTCCCGGGACTGGACCTCGATGGAGTGGTCGATGATCAGGAACACCAGCACCACGGCTCCGAAGCCGCAGGACATGATGTCCAGGAAGCTCAGGTTGAAAGTGGTGAATCCGCGCTTGCGCCTGGCCATGGTCGTCTCTGCCTAGGCGCTGACG
>JBFHFJ010000362.1:0-2183 GCA_041583655.1 Haliea sp.
GGGGCGCCATGGGCGCGATCACCGGCACCGGGATGGACGGTGCAGCCACGGGCGCTGTTACCGGCGGCGCCGTGTCGGGAGTCGAGAACGACACGGTGCGCGAACGGGTGGCCAAGAACTGCATGCGCGGGCGCGGCTACCGGGTACTGAACTGACCCGGTAACCGCGCCGCAGGGGCTCAGAACAGCTTGCGGCCCTTGTTCGCGGCGATGCGCATGCGCAGGGCGTTGAGCTTGATAAAGCCTTCGGCGTCTTTCTGGTTGTAGGCGCCGGCGTCGTCCTCGAACGTGGCGATGCTCTCGTCGAACAGGCTGTCGGCGGACTGGCGCCCGGCGAGGATGATATTGCCCTTGTACAGCTTCAGGCGCACCTTGCCGTTCACGTTCACCTGGCTCTGGTCGATGGCGGTCTGCAGCATCTGCCGCTCCGGTGACCACCAGTAGCCGTTGTAGATCATCTCCGCATAGCGGGGCATCAGGTCGTCCTTCAGGTGGGCGACCTCCCGGTCCAGGGTGATGGATTCGATGGCGCGGTGGGCCTTGAGCATGATGGTGCCGCCGGGGGTTTCATAGCAGCCGCGGGACTTCATGCCCACATAGCGGTTCTCCACCAGGTCGAGGCGGCCGATACCGTTGGCGCCGCCGAGTTTGTTCAGGCGCTCCAGCACGGTAGCCGGGCTCAGGCGCTCGCCGTCGATGGCGACAATGTCGCCGCGCTCGTATTCCAGTTCAATGTAGGTCGGGGTGTCGGGGGCCGCCTCCGGGCTCACGCTCCAGCGCCACATGTCTTCCTCGGCTTCCGCCCAGGGGTTCTCCAGGATGCCGCCCTCGTAGGAAATGTGCAGCAGGTTGGCGTCCATGGAATACGGTGACTTCTTCTTGGCGCTGCTGAAGTCCACCGGTATGTCGCGCTCCTTGCAGTAGGCCATCAGGGTCTCCCGCGAGGTCAGGTTCCACTCCCGCCAGGGGGCGATCACCTTGATGCCCGGCTTCAGCGCGTAGGCGCCCAGCTCGAAGCGGACCTGGTCGTTGCCCTTGCCGGTGGCGCCGTGGGAAATGGCGTCGGCGCCGGTCTCATTGGCAATCTCGATCAGGCGCTTGGCAATCAGCGGGCGGGCGATGGACGTGCCCAGCAGGTACTCGCCCTCATAGACCGTGTTGGCACGAAACATGGGATAGACGAAGTCGCGCACGAACTCCTCGCGCAGGTCGTCGATGTAGATTTCCTTCACCCCCATGGCCTTGGCCTTGGCGCGGGCCGGCTCGACTTCCTCGCCCTGGCCGATATCCGCGGTGAACGTCACCACCTCGCAGGCGTAGTTGTCCTGCAGCCAGCGCACGATGACCGAGGTATCCAGGCCGCCGGAATAAGCCAGCACCACTTTCTTGATGTCAGACATGAGTTGCTCCGTTTTCAGGGCTTCAAAGGGTCCGTATTCTACTCCGGGGCAGCGGGTGATTCCCAGCCCGTATTCCCGTGGGGAGGGCTTTACGTTACCATCGCGCCTGACATTCCCTGCCCTGGCTCGCTGTGACTGAACTCACCATTACCCGCCCCGACGACTGGCACGTGCACCTGCGCGACGAATCCGCCCTGCCCGACACCTGCGCCGATATGGCGCGCTATTTCGGCCGCGCCATCGTGATGCCCAACCTGACCCCGCCGGTCACCACCGTGGCCGCCGCCGCTGCCTACCGCGAGCGTATCCTGGCCGCCATGGCCGGCCTGTCGCGGCAGTTCGAGCCGCTGATGACCCTGTACCTGACCGACGCCACGGATGCCGCGGAAATCCGCCGCGCCGCGGACTGCGGGTTCGTCCACGCGGTCAAGCTCTACCCCGCGGGCGCCACCACCAACTCGGATGCCGGGGTGGCGCAGCTGGAAGGGCTGTACCCCACCCTGGAGGCCATGCAGGCCGCGGACCTGCCGCTGCTCGTGCACGGCGAGGTCACCGACAGCGACATCGACATCTTTGACCGGGAAAAAGCCTTCATCGACCGCCATCTGGCGCCGATCGTGCAGCGATTCCCCGGTCTGCGGGTGGTACTGGAGCACATCACCACCGCCGACGCGGTGGACTTTGTCAGTACCTCGCCGGCCACGGTGGCCGCCACCATCACCGCTCACCACTTGCTGCTGAACCGCAACGACATGCTGGTGGGCGGCATCCGCCCACACCTGTA
>JBFHFJ010000363.1:0-2172 GCA_041583655.1 Haliea sp.
CGGCCAGCGCCGCTTCCGCGGCCTCGGCATCGTTGATCGTCGCCGGGTAATAGCGATGGTAGGTCACCGAGGCGCTGGTGCCACTTGCCAGAGCGACGCCCTCCGCAACCTGGCGCAGCGACTCCTCAATCTTGTCCTGAACGGCCGGGTCGAAGGTGCGCACGGTGCCGACCAGGCGCACCTTTGCCGGGAGCACATTGTGAGAGCTGCCGCCGGAAATCTGGGTCACCGACAGCACCGCCGGAGACATGGGTGGAATGCGCCGGGAAACCAGTTCATTGAGCTGGGTGACAATGTGGCTGGCGGCGAGAATTGCATCCGGCGTCCGGTGAGGCATGGCCGCGTGACCGCCCTGCCCTTCGACGACGATCTCGAATTTGTCCGCCGCCGCCATTATCGGCCCGGGCCGGGTGGCGATGGTACCGGCGGGGAGGTCCGGCCAGTTGTGCAAAGCGAATACCTGGTCGCAGGGAAAGCGCTCGAAGAGCCCGTCCTCGACCATGGCCCTGGCGCCGCCGTGACCCTCTTCGGCAGGCTGGAAGATAAAGTTCACCGTGCCATCGAAATCGCGGCGACTGGCCAGATGCCGGGCCGCGCCCAGCAGCATGGCAACGTGGCCGTCGTGGCCACAGCCATGGAAAACACCCGGGTTTTGACTGGCGTAGGACAGACCGGTCTCCTCCTGGATCGGCAGCGCGTCCATATCGGCGCGCAGGCCTATACTGCGCCCGGACTTGCCCACCCTGAGCACGCCCACCACACCGGTGCCGCCGATTCCCGTGTGCACGTCCAGGCCCAATTCTGCCAGTGCTTCCGTTACTTTCGCTGCAGTGCGATGTTCGTCGTAGGCGAGTTCGGGATGGGCGTGGATGTCGCGCCGAAAGGCAATCAGCGGCGCCACAAGCTCCTGAATTTCCTCAACTTGATCAGACATGGCTTGCCTCCGCGTTTTCCCGCCCAGTTTACGCCTGATCCCGATCAGTTTGGGCTGAAATTCCCGGGACTGGCGGCCAATTCTGTTGTCTGCACCAGCGGTGCAGCACATCATGCGGCCCCAAACTCACGCGGGGGATAGCGGCGCCTCTCGCTGCCCACGCACCAGCTTGCCGGGCAGGCTGCCTGTCGCCTCGCCATTGCGGTAGACCGGGACACCACTGACGATAGTTGCCACATACCCCTCGGCGCGCTGTACCAGGCGCCGGCCGCCACCGGGTAGGTCGTAAGTGATTTCCGGCACCTGTAGAGCCAGGCGGTCAAAGTCGATGACGTTGATATCGGCCTTGTAGCCCGGCGCCAGCAGGCCGCGGTCTGCAAGCCCCATGGTGAGCGCAGTGGCCCGGCTCAGGCGATGCACCAGTTCCGGGACGGGTATGCGCCCCGCGGGCCGGTCCCGCCCCCAGTGGGTCAGGGCGAAGGTTGAATAGCTGCCGTCGCAGATGGTCGACGAGTGCGCGCCACCGTCACCCAGCCCGGGCAGCACATCGGGATGTCGCAGCATTTCCCCTACGGCCTCCAGGCTGCCATTGGCATAGTTGGCCATCGCCAGATACAACACGGAACCGCGCTCCCCCTGCACCATGAGATCGTAGGCCAACTCTGCCGCGCTGATGCCCTGCGCCTGATTGACGCAGACAGCGCCGGGTATGAACAGCAGAAGCGGAAAGCTCTTCTTCGTCAACAGAGAACACCGGGGTTTACTAAACTGATTTGCGACAAGCGTTAACCGGGCAACGATGAGCGCTTCTTCAAATGCAGGAGATTCTGATTTGACTCAGCATCAGGGTGCTCATGCACTGCGGTCCTGGCGATAACGGCAACGGAGGGCATAACCGGTTGATCGAATCGGGGCTCAACCTGACATCGTTGAATAAAGACAGGGGAGCATGGCGATGTTCATCGAGCAGATCTGGAATGGGAGAAAGTTCAACTACCTGGAGGCAACCGGTTCTTTTCCCGGGATGAGAGGGGTGACCCTCTTTGGATGGGATTGCTCTATCAATCAGGTACAGATAGATAACCGCCCCCAATCATGGGGTAGAGCCCTGCGACTACAAGTCGTCGTACGAGATTAATATGGTGAGAAGGCGGGACTTAACGCGACCGGCCAGGGCCGCACGAGCACCCCGCGACAGCGGAGCTTTAATTTAAAATGGTGCCGAAGGCGGGACTTGA
>JBFHFJ010000364.1:0-2137 GCA_041583655.1 Haliea sp.
GGCAGTTCCGTGTGGAACTCGTCAAAGCGCTGCAGGCCGTGAAAGGCCAGGGCGATCACGTTGGCTGTCCAGCGGTCGCCCACCAGGTTGATCAGGTTGCGATAGACGCTGTGCTCACCGGGGACCTCGTGGGCGGACAGCGAGGAACGCCGGCGTACTTTCTTGTCGCGAACATCCCGGGTGGCCCCGGGACCGGGATGATAGCTGACATCCCTGCCGTACACATCCCGGCGGCAGCTGCCGCAGCGCAGCCGCGGCTGCAGGGGATTGCCACAACTGCGATGCAACAGATGCACCTTGCCCGCGGGCGGTGGCGCGTGATGCTTTTCCTCCCACACAACCGCCATCAGCGCGGATTGATAGAGGTCGACTGACTTCCGGGTCAGGTGATAGACGGGATGCCGCGGATCGCCCCCCGAAGCGCGCTTGCGCAGGCAGTCCATGGACTGCAGCCATTTCAGGCGATTGGACAGCACCCCACGGGAGACACCGGTGGCCTCCAGCATCCCACCGAAGGTATTGATACCCCAGAACACCTCCTGGATGATCAGGATGCACCATTTGTCGCCGATCTGGTCCAGGGCGCGGTTGATGGAACTGGCCCGGGTTATCAGCTGACTCATGTCCGGTGCCCGCTGGTAGAGCCGCGTTCGCCGGGTTGGATACCGCCACTCAACTGCACCGGAAGACCAGCGCCAGGGAGGGATTCTTGTCGCGGCTCTGGCCCAGGCTGATGCTGCCGCTACCGCGCAGCAGCAGCTCGTCCCGGTGGAGGAAAACCGGGTCATCGTTACCCAGGCAAACGAATGTGCCGTTGGTGGAGGCGTCGGAGAGCACGAAAAATCCACGCCGGTACTCGATGGATGCGTGGTGGCGGGATACCCACTCGGCTTCGACTACCAGGTCCGCGGAAGCATCCCGGCCCAGCACCAGCGGCTGGCTGGTTTCATCCATGGTCACGGCACGCCCATCAAGTACAAGCTCCAGGCTGGTGTCGTGATGCACTTCGGCAAGCGGCTCAAGCCCCTGAAAGGTCGTGATGTTGGTAGTGTCCTCCTGCCAGATCACATCGACCAGGTCCAGCAGGGCGTGCTTTCCGGGGACATGGGTCTTGCCCAGGCTGCGTGTGCGCAGGCCACTGGCGCTGGAAAGATTGCGCACGGAATCGGCCGTGGTGACAATCTGTTCACGCTTGGCCAGGCTGGCCATGCGCGCGGCCGTATTGACCGCGGCGCCGAAAACATCCCCGCCGTCGTGCAACACGTCGCCGTGGTGCAGGCCAATGCGCAGGGCCAGGCGCTCACGCCTGCAGCTCGCCTCGTCACTCACCCGGCGCTGCATCTGCACCGCCGCTTCAATGCCGCTTTCAATGTCCGGAAAGGTCGCCATGATCTCGTCGCCAATCGTCTTGACGACTTCCCCACCATGGCGGGCAACGACCTCGGCGCACAGATTGAGAAGACCCAGAATTGTCTCGCGCGCCGACTCATCGCCCCGCTGCTCGAACAGGCGCGTGCTGCCACTGACATCGGCAAAGACAATGGTGAGCGCTTCATTTTTCATAGCCCCTGATGATAGGGGAAAGCGAGGCCAGCCTCCACTGCCGCGGTGCTGGCATACAGCTGTGCTGGAACCGGCTGTTGAGCTCAAACACCTGCAGGTTCTCATAGACCATGTCGTAGCAGGACAGGTTGAACTGCAGACGGCGGTCCCACCAGGTGGACTTCTTGCCCACTTCACTATTCTCGACGATTTCCGGATCCACCGGCTCACTGGCCACGCTGGCCAGGTTGGTCTGGGACTGGAAGGCAACGCTCTTGAAACCCTCGGCGAACACCGGCGCCGCGAAGGAAGGCGGGATCTGGGGCACGCCAGAGGGGGTGGCATCCAGGAGGCTGCCTATCCGCCGGCAAGCGCAACCAGTTTGACCCGGGTACAGCTCAGTACAGATCTTCGCCCCGGGCCCAGGTAGCGTGGAACCCGTAGGGCACCCGGTGCGGCATCCGCACTCGCGCCACCGGCCCCCGCTCAATGTCACGGGCGTCAAACACCAGGCAGTGCGACTGCCAGTTGTTGCTGTCTGTCGCCAGGGTGATAACGTAGCCGTCGTCCTCACCGGAATCAGCGGTGGCACCAC
>JBFHFJ010000365.1:0-2135 GCA_041583655.1 Haliea sp.
GTGGCGATCATGACAATGGCGCCACCGCCAGCCGCGCGCAGGTGGGGAATGCAGGCCTGGGTCAGCTGCATGGTGCCGAAGAAATTGACCTCCATGCTCCGCCGCCAGCCGTCCAGGTCTGCCTCGGCGATAGGCTCGAAATTGCCAGGATCGTAGGCACTGTTGAAGAGCACATCAATGCGGCCAAAGGCTTCCGCGGTCGCGTTGGCAAGGGCCTCGCACTGGGCGCGGTCGGCGATGTCGGTTACCACCTTGAGCGTCCGGGTACCCAGGCCCAGGGCCTGGATCTCGGCTTCCGCGACATCCAGCTTGGCCGGCGTACGGGCCGCCAGCACAACGCCCGCGGCGCCCTCGCGAGCGGCCAGGGTGGACAGCTCCTGGCCGAGCCCCGGACCGATACCCGAAACGATGACAATCTTGTCCTTTAGCAGCATGGCAAGCACTCCTCGGTTTTTATCGTTGGTATTTACCGGGAACCGATTCTGGGTGCTGGGGAAGGCCGGCGCAATGCGCTGGCGGAGGTAGCGGGTGATAGTGCAGCAGATCGAACCGGCAAGGTGCCTGCGGCGCGGACGGCCTCAGGCGTAGTGCAGGGCGACGCGGTCGTTGCCGACACACTCCCGCAACTGTTGCAGCAGGTCGTCACTGGGGACAACGGACCAGCGCTCGCCGAGGCGCACCCTGGCGCGGTTGCGGGGCTGGCGATAGAGCAGCGACACCGGGCAACTGCCGCCGCCGGCGCCGGCCAGCGTCCGCGCCAGGCGCTCGGCCAGCTGGTCGTCCAGCATATCCTGCCAGACCTCGATGGTGAGCTCGGCGGCGAATGACTGCCGCGCCTCCAGCAGGCTGCGGACCTCCTTCGCCCGAACGGACAGGCCGCCCGAGTAATCGTCATGGGCGACACTGCCCTCGACAATGACAATCTGGTCCTTGGCCAGGATATCCCGCTTCTCGCTGAACGTGTCGGCGTAGACCGTAACCTCGATCCGCGCACTGCGATCATCCAGCTGGAGAATGGCCATGGTGTCACCGCGCTTGGTTTTCATAGTGCGGGAAGCAACAACCAGCCCGGCCAGCATCTGCGTGCCCTGTTTGTCCGCGCGCAGGTCCGCGATACGGGTGGGCGCAAACTTGCGCACCTCCTGCTCATACTCGTCAATCGGATGACCGGTGACATACAGGCCCAGGGTATCCTTTTCCCCGCCGAGGCGCTCACGACCACTCCAGGGTCGCGCCGCGCGGAACCCGGCATAGACATCGCCATCGGTATCGACCGGCCCCGGCACCACCTCGCCAAACAGGTCCGCCATCCCGCTGTCGCGGTTGCTGGCGCTCTGCTCGGCGGATTTCAGGGCATCCTCGAGCGCGGCCATCAGTACCCAGCGCTCTACCCCGAGGCTGTCGAAGGCACCAGCGCGAATCAGGGCCTCAATGGCGCGGCGATTCACCTTGCGCGGATCGGTGCGAGTGCAGAAATCGAACAGGTCCCGGAACGGCCCGCCCTCTTCCCGGGCCCTCAGCAGGTTCTCTACCGGCCCTTCACCCAGCCCCTTGATCGCGCCCAGGCCATAGATAATGTCGTTGTCCGCATCAACCGTGAACATGTACTGGCCTTCGTTGACATCGGGCAGGCGCAGGGCCAGCTTCATCGCCCGGCACTCTTCCACAAACACTACGATCTTGTCGGTGTTCTGCAGTTCCGAGCTCATTACAGCCGCCATGAAGTGCGCGGGGTAGTGGGTCTTCAGCCAGGCTGTCTGGTAGGACACCAGAGCATAGGCGGCTGAGTGTGACTTGTTGAAGCCGTAGCCTGCGAACTTTTCCACCAGGTCGAAGATCTTGATCGCCAGCTCGCCATCCACACCCTTGTCGCGGGCGCCCTGCTCAAACACCGCGCGCTGCTTGGCCATCTCCTCGGGCTTTTTCTTGCCCATGGCCCGGCGCAGCAGGTCCGCCTCGCCGAGGCTGTAGCCGGCCAGCTCCTGGGCGATCTGCATCACCTGCTCCTGGTAGAGGATAATGCCGTAGGTAGGCTCCAGGATGGGCTGCAACAGGGGGTGCTGGTACTGGGCGTCCGGATAGGAAATGGCCTCGCGGCCGTGCTTGCGGTTGATGAAGTTGTCGACCATCCCGGA
>JBFHFJ010000366.1:0-2094 GCA_041583655.1 Haliea sp.
ATACCCAGCATCTGGGCGCCGAAGAACCCGACCACCCCCAGCAACAACAGCGCCCGCCCGCCCTTGCTGCGCAGAAGCCAGGGCAGGAACCGCACCAGCATCAGCAGGCCGGCTCCACCCCCGGCGCCGGCGCGCAACGGCTGCCCGCGCCGGTCATCGACGTTGCGGCTCTTCCGCCTTCCTCGCCAGTCCATGCCTTGCTCCTGTGTGCCGCCGGCCCGTTGCGCCAGGGTACATTAAACCAGAAACAGCACACGGGGATACTCCCGCGCCTGACTCACCCGAATCCAGAAACTGCCCGGTTTCGTGCCCATGCAGTCAACGCCGGTGGGATTGGCGGCGCAAGCGGCGCGCTGGCCGGGGTAACCGGCAACCGCACTGGACATTCCCCGCGCCAGCGCCGAACATAGCGGGCTCCATCTTTGTCCCGGAACCGCCCCATGCTTGACGACAACCCGGAAGTCTACGCCGGCCTCACCTACCCCTGGTCCCGCGGCATCAATCCGCCCTCAGGGGAGCCGCAAAAGGTCGCCGAGGGCGTTTACTGGGTCCGCTTTCCCATGCCCATGGGGCTGGACCATATCAATATCTGGCTACTGGAGGACGGCGAGGGCTGGGTGGTGGTTGATACCTGCCTGGACCTGCCCCGGTCCAGGGAAATCTGGGAGCAGCTGGTCGCCGGCTTCCTCAAGGACCAGCAGATCACCCGGGTGATCTGCACCCACATGCACCCCGACCACGTCGGTCTCGCGGGCTGGCTCACTGAGCGCTTCGAATGCCAGTTGCTGATGACCCGGGACGAGTTCCTGATGTGCCGCTCCCTGGTCGGTGACACCGGCCGCCCGGCACCGGATGTAGCAATTCGCTTCTACCAGGCGGCGGGCTACGATGACAAACAGCTGGACAACTACCGCAAGGCCTTCGGTGGCTACGGCAGGGCTGTGTACAAGCTCCCCGACAGTTTCCGTCGGCTCAAGGACCGGGAGACCCTGACCATCGGCGGCCGCTACTGGCAGATCATCGTCGGCAGTGGGCACTCGCCGGAGCACGCCTGCCTGTATTGCCCGGCACTGAAAGTGCTGATCTCCGGCGACCAGGTCCTGCCCCGTATCACCCCCAATGTGAGCGTGTTTCCTACCGAGCCGGAGAGCGATCCACTGCAGGAGTGGCTGCAGTCTTGCGCCCGTATCCGCGAGCTGCTGCCAGACGACCTGCTGGTGCTGCCCGCCCACGAGGCCCCCTTTCGTGGCCTGCATGTGCGCCTGACCCAGCTGATAGAAACCCACAAGCGGGAATTGAACCAGCTCTATGATTATCTGGCTGAACCGAGACGGGTGGTGGACTGCTTCCCCGCCCTGTTCAAGCGCGAGATCACCGGCCATCACCTGAGCCTGGCCACCGGCGAGACCATCGCCCACCTCAACTGCCTGCAGCGCCGGCGCCAGATCGCGTTCGACGCGGATGACAACGGTGTGCGCTGGTACCGCCAGCTGCCGGAATCCGTAGCCTTCGACTGAGGAGAGCCCCGCCACGATGCTGCGATCGCTGAAAGTCTGGTTGCTGCGACACTATTTCAACTGGAAGGGCGCCCGCACCTGGCGCGGTCAGTATACCGACGCCCCGTTCAGCACCCTGCAGCTGCCTTTGGCGGGCCGGCAACTGGCTGCGCGGGTGTACAGCAGCGCGGGGGGGCGGGGCCGACCCCTGGTGATCTATTTCCACGGTGGAGGCTGGGTTCTCGGCAGCCTGGACACGCACCACCCCTACTGCCAGCACCTGCGTGAGCAGGCCGGCTGCACGGTGGTCGCGGTGGATTACCGGTTGGCGCCGGAGCACCCCTGCCCCGCCGCCCTGGACGACTGCCGGGAGGCGGCACGGTGGCTGGCACACCACCTGGAGAGTGTCGGCCCCAATAACGGCAGCATCGTACTCGCAGGCGACAGCGCCGGCGGCCACCTCGCCGCCTGCACCGCCCTGGCCCTGGACGCCGATACCCGGGCCCGCCTCGCCGGCACCCTGCTGATCTACCCGGTTGTGGACCACTACAGCACACCCTATGCTTCCTATACAGAGCGGGCCAGGGGGCAGACCCTG
>JBFHFJ010000367.1:0-2093 GCA_041583655.1 Haliea sp.
AGCTGGGACCGGGAGGCCAATATCGCCAACGGCGAGCGCCTGGTGCGGGCAGCCCATGGAGAAGGCGCACAAATCATCCTGCTGCAGGAACTGTTCGAGACCCCCTACTTCTGCCAGCACCCCAATGAAGACTACATGCTGTTGGCAACCCCACTGGCGGACAACCCCGCGGTGCAGCACTTCCAGACCCTGGCCCGGGAGCTGCAGGTGGTCCTGCCGATCAGCTACTTCGAACTGGCGGGTCGCGCCCGCTTCAACTCGGTGGCGATCATCGATGCTGACGGCAGCGTGCTCGGCAACTACCGCAAGAGCCACATCCCGGACGGCCCCGGCTACCACGAGAAGTTCTACTTCAACCCCGGCGACACGGGTTTCAAGGTATGGAAGACCCGCTACGCCAGCATAGGCGTCGGTATCTGCTGGGACCAGTGGTTCCCGGAGAGCGCCCGCAGCATGGCTCTGCTGGGCGCCGAACTGCTGTTCTACCCCACCGCCATCGGCAGCGAACCCCACGACCCGACCATCCACAGCCGTGACCACTGGCAGCGGGTGCAGCAGGGCCACGCCGGGGCCAACCTGATGCCGCTGGTCGCCAGCAACCGCATCGGCCGGGAACTGCAGGACGGCAGCGATATCACCTTCTACGGCGGCTCCTTCATCGCCGACCACACCGGCGCCCTGGTGGAGGCCGCGGACGGAGACAGCGAAACCGTGCTGGTGCACAGCTTCGACCTGGACGAGATCGAGAAAATGCGCACCGCCTGGGGCGTGTTCCGGGACCGGCGCCCGCCGCTCTACCAGCCCATCAATACCCTGGACGGTGAACACCCGTGAGCCTGCGCAACAGCACCCCGCGGGCGGACGGCTTTTTCATGCCAGCGGAATGGGCGCCCCAGACCCAGGTCTGGATGCTCTGGCCCGAGCGCCCGGACAGCTGGCGCGACGGCGCCCTGCCCGCCCAGGCGGCGTTTCTGGAGGTCATTCGCGCCATCGCCCGCTTCGAGCCAGTGACGGTCGGCGCCTCCCAGGGCCAGTTCCAGAACGCCAGCCAGGCGCTCGCCGGGGACGCCAACGTGCGGGTCATCGAGCTGTCCAACGACGATGTCTGGATGCGCGACTGCGGCCCCACCTTCCTCATTGACGGCAAGGGCGGCCTGGCGGCGGTGGACTGGGAATTCAACGCCTGGGGCGGCCACCACGGCGGCCTCTACCCGAGCTGGGACCTGGACAACCAGGTGGCGCAGAAGGTCGCGCAGCTGGAGCGGGTACCGCGCTACGCGACGCCGGAGTTCGTGCTGGAGGGCGGCTCTATCCACGTCGATGGCGAAGGCACGCTGATCACCACGGCCGAGTGCCTGCTGCACCCGAACCGCAATCCGCACCTGGACCAGGCCGGGATCGAACAGTACCTGCGCGACTACCTCGCGGTGGACACCATCATCTGGCTCCCCGAGGGCATGTACAACGACGAGACCGACGGCCACGTCGACAACTTCTGCTGTTTTGTCCGCCCCGGCGAGGTCCTGCTCTGCTGGACCGACGCGCAAAGCGACCCCAACTACAGCCGCTGCCGGACTGCGCTGGCAGTGCTGGAGCGCAGCCGCGACGCCCGGGGCCGCCAGTTGCAGGTACACAAGATACCGATCCCGGCACCGGTGTATGCGATCCTGGAAAGCGAAGGCGGAGCGCTCGGCCAGGTAGCGGACGAGCACGGCAAGCCCGAGCGATTGGCCGCTTCCTATGTGAACTTCCTGATCGTGAACGGCGGGATAATCGTGCCCGGATTTGACGACCCCCAGGACAGCGTTGCCCGGGAGCTATTGCAGACCCTGTTCCCACAGCGGGAGGTGGTGATGGTGCCGGGGCGGGAAATCCTGCTGGGCGGCGGCAATATCCACTGTATCACCCAGCAGCAACCGTGCCGAAAGAGCGCCGTTTACTAACGACAAGCCAGTAACGAAGGGTACTGATACGCTTGACTTGGCCATGCAAAATGGCGAAAATGCGCGCCTTTTCGGGGCTCAGCCCCCATGTCCAAATTGTGGCTACGTAGCTCAGCTGGTTAGAGCACAGCATTCATAATGCTGGGGTCG
>JBFHFJ010000368.1:0-2073 GCA_041583655.1 Haliea sp.
AAGCCACTACCCCCTCGAGTGTGCCCTACCGGCAGCACATGACGCTGCTGGACCTGATGATCGCTGTGGGCGGGATGACGGAGTTCGCGTCCGGCAACAAGTCGGTGCTGGTGCGTACCCACGGCGGCGGCCAAACATCCTATGGCCTGCGCCTGGATGACCTGCTGAAGAAAGGGGACATCTCCGCCAACATGGCACTGGTGCCCGGGGATATCGTGATCATCTCCGAGAGCTGGTTCTGATGCCGACTTCGTCGGTCGGTGGTTGGCGGAGGTAGGTCGTTGTGCAGGACATCATTGCCCAGCTGGTCAGCTATCTGCTCGGAATCTGGCGCCATCGCTGGGTTGCCATCGGCCTGGCGTGGGTGATTGCCCTCGCTGGCTGGGCCTATGTCTGGCAGCTGCCGGAATCCTATGTCGCCACTGCCCGCGTGCATGTGGACACCAACTCGGTACTGCGCCCGTTGATGCGGGGCCTGACCATCACCCCGGACATCAACCAGCGAATCCAGATGATGAGCCAGACCCTGCTCAGCCGGCCCAATATGGAAAAGCTGGCCAACATGACCGACCTTGACCTCAAGGCGACCAACGAGGTGCAGAGCGACGCCCTGGTGCAGCGCCTGCAGGGCTCGATCACCCTGGCCGGGAGCCGGGTCAATCCCTCCCTCTACTCCATATCCGTGACCGACCCCGACCGGGAGACCGCGCGCAAGATTGCCCAGGCCCTGATCACGGTCTTTATAGAGACCACCATGAGTGACAAGCGGCAGGACAGTGCCGGCGCCCAGACCTTCCTCGAGCGGCAGCTCTTGGAATCCGAGCAGCGTCTGGTGGAGGCCGAAAACCGCCTCGCCCTGTTCAAGCAACGCAACGTGGATGTCTTGCCGGGAGCGGGCGGTGATTACTACAGCCGCCTGCAGGCGGCACGCAGTGACCTGCAGCAGGCGCGTCTGCAACTGCGCGAGGTGGACAATCGCCGGCTGGAACTGCAGCGCCAGCTGGAGGGCGAGGACCCGGTTTTTCTCGGCAGCGCCCCGGGCAGCTCGGAATCGCCCATCGGCGCGCGTATCCAGTCCCTGCGGCAGCAGATGGACTCCCTGCTCACCCGCTACACCGCGCGGCATCCGGAAGTGGTGCGCCTGCGCGGCCTGATGGAAGAGCTGGAGGCGGAGCGGCAGGCGGAGCTGGAGCGTCTTCGGGATCAACCCGGCGCCCAGTTTGGCGGGCTCGCTACCAGCCCGGTCTACCAGGGCATGCGCAGCATGCTGGCGCAGTCCGAGGCGCAGGCCGCGGAGCTGCGGGTGCGGGTAGCCGAATATGAGCGGCGGGTGGAAGAACTGACCGGCAAGGTCAACCAGATTCCCGAGATCGAAGCGGAAATGAAGCAGTTGAACCGCGACTACGATGTTATCGCCAGCCAGCACCAGCAGATGCTGGAACGCCGCGAGTCCGCGCGCCTCTCCGGCGATGTCGAAACCACGGCCGGCGATGTCACCTTCCGGGTGATCGACCCACCCTTTGTGCCGCGCAATCCCAGCCACCCGAACAAGCTGCTGCTGAATACCGGCGTTCTGGCTATGGCGCTGGGTGGCGGTGTGGGGGTGGCCCTGTTGCTGGCGCTGGTATACCCCATCGTGACCGATGCGCGGATGCTGGCCCATGTCACCGGGATGCCCCTGCTGGGCACGGTGACGCTGAACCGCAGCAGCGAGGAAAAGCGCCGCTCCATGTGGCAGCTGGCGGTGTTTATCGGCTGTGGTGGCGCACTGCTTTTGGTCTACGCCGGCGTACTGGCCGGCCCGGGGAGCATCGTGTGATGGCCATTGGAGGAGTAGACCTCGTCAGTATGCCGCTGCGTGCACACAGGCCGAGGGTCACTGCATGAGCATTATTGAAAAGGCGGTTGAACGCCTGCAAAGCCAGGAGCAATCCCCGGCGGCGGAGCGCCCCGGCGCTACCGTCGAGCGTGTTACCGCCACCCGCGACGCGGGGTCACAGCGGGCAGACGTGACTGGCGAAGCCGTGGCTGGCGCAGGACCCGCCGCGGAACGGTCCAGAATAGATATTCCCT
>JBFHFJ010000369.1:0-2066 GCA_041583655.1 Haliea sp.
GCGGCGCAGCTGCCAGCTGACCGTGGCGGATGCGGCGAGTGGCGAAATAACCACCATAGAGGGCTTGTCCGGGGACGGGTCACATCCCTTGCAGCAGGCCTGGCGGGAATTCAACGTGCCCCAGTGTGGGTACTGCCAGTCCGGCCAGCTGATGAGCGCCAGCGCGCTGCTGGCCAGCAACCCCGCGCCGTCGGACGCGGAGATCACCAGTGCGATGTCCGGCAACCTGTGTCGCTGTGGTACGTATCCGCGGATTCGCGCCGCGATCAGAAGCGTAGCCGCCGCTGCGGACGCGAGCGCAGGGGAGGCCGGGTCATGAGCCCGCTGACCCTGGTCTCCCGCCGTCGTTTCCTGCAGTTGACCGGCCTGACCGCCAGCGGCCTGGTTCTGGGTTCGGCGCTGCCGCGCAATCCTGCCCTGGCCGGCATTCTCGACGAGGCCGAGGGTGCGCAGCTCAACCTGTTTGTCAGCCTGGCGGCGGACGGCACCGTGGAGATCATCGCCCATCGCTCGGAAATGGGCACCGGAATCCGCACCAGCCTGCCGCAGATAGTCGCGGACGAGATGGAGGCGGACTGGCAGCGGGTCAAGGTCATCCAGGCCCACGCAGACGCCCGCTATGGCAGCCAGAATACTGATGGCTCGCGCTCCGTGCGCGACTTTTACCTCATTATGCGGCAGATGGGTGCGACCGCCCGCGCCCTGCTGGAGCAGGCAGCGGCAAGTACCTGGCAGGTTCCGGTGGAAGAGTGCACCGCGCGCAATCACTCGGTCCACCACAGCGGCGGCGGCAGCCTCGGTTTTGGCGAGTTGGCGGCGCGGGCCGCGGAACTGCCGGTGCCGCCGCTGGAAACGCTGCGCCTGAAAAAGAGCGCCGACTTTCGCTACATTGGCAAGAGTGTGCCGATTGTCGACCTGCGGGACATGACCACGGGCAACACAACCTACGGTATCGATGTACATCTGCCCGGCATGCTCTACGCCAGTATCGAGCGCACACCCTGGCTGCAGGGCCGCATTGCCTCCTACGACTCTTCTGCGGCACTGAAAGTAAAAGGGGTGCTGGATGTGGTGGAACTGGTGGCGGTGGAGGGGGCGCCGGGTTTCAACCCGGTCGAGGGCGTTGCGGTGATCGCGACCAATAACCACAGTGCGCTGAAGGGAAGGGCAGCGCTCAAGGTGAATTGGCGCAGGAGCGAGCACAGCAGCCACGACAGCGGGGCATACCTGGACGAACTGGTGGCGCGGGTCGAGGGTGGTACGGGCGAGGTGCAGCGCCGGCGCGGCGATGTGGACACGGCCCTGGCCAACGCGGCCCGGGTAGTCGAGGCGACTTATCGTACGCCCTATCTTGCCCATGCATCTATGGAGCCGCCCGTGGCCACGGCGAGAGTCACGGATGAGCGCTGTGAGATCTGGGCCTGCACCCAGACGCCCCAGGCGACCCAGCGGGCGGTTGCGGAGACACTGGAGCTGGATGTCGCCGCGGTCACCGTGCACGTAACGCTGCTGGGTGGCGGCTTCGGGCGCAAGTCCAAGCCGGACTTCTCGGTCGAGGCGGCCAGGCTGGCATCCCACGTCGGCAAGCCGGTGCAGGTAGTCTGGAGTCGCGAGGATGATATCCGTCACGATTATTTCCACTCCTGCAGCGCCCAGCATTTCAAGGGAGCGCTGGATGGGGCCGGCAACGTCACCGCCTGGCTCGCACGCGAGGCTTCGCCGCCGATAGGCTCGACCTTCGATACCAGTGTACGCAGCAATGGCAGTGGTGGCCTGTCCCAGGGTTTTGCCAGTGTTCCCTTCGCCGTGCCCAACCTGCAGGTGGAAAGCCACGAGGCTCCCGCGCATGTGCGCATCGGCTGGTTGCGTTCGGTCTACAACATCCCCTACGCGTTCGGGGTGGGCAGCTTTGTCGACGAGTTGGCCCACGCCGCCGGTACCGATCCCGCGGAGTTCTGGTTGCAGCTGATCGGTGAGGACCGGCTACTGGACTTCAGCGCCGATGGCTTCCAGTACAGTAACTACGGGCGCGACATCGCCGAGTATCCCTTTGCCACGGGGCGGAC
>JBFHFJ010000370.1:0-2027 GCA_041583655.1 Haliea sp.
GGGGATGCTCGTCCCGGCTGACCTGCAGCGGGTCTCCCTTGCGCTGGGGAATGCTGACCGGGGTGATCTCGGCGTCGAAGTAACCCGCCGCCTGAGCCGCCGCTGTCCGCTGCTGGCTGCGCAGGGCGAAGGCGTCCTGTGCCGCCCGCTCAATGGCGAACTGCTCGGCGACGTTTTCCGCAGTCTCGGGCATGGAGTCGATACCGTACTGCTTCTGCAGCAGGCGATTCACGAAGCGCCAGCCGATCGTGGTGTCGAACATCTGCACGTCACGGCCAAAGGCGGAGCCCGACTTGCCCATGACGAAAGGGGCGCGCGACATGGACTCGACACCGCCGGCAAGGGCGAGCTGGGCCTCCCCGCACTTGATCGCCCGGGCGGCACTGCCAATGGCGTCCATACCGGAGCCGCAGAGCCGGTTCACCGTAACCCCTGGCACTGTCACCGGCAGGCCCGCCAGGAGACTGCTCATCCGCGCCACATTGCGGTTGTCCTCGCCCGCCTGGTTGGCGCAGCCAAACCAGACATCGTCCACTCCGGCCCAGTCCACTTTCGGGTTGCGCGCCATCAGGGCCCGCAGGGGTATCGCTCCCAGGTCGTCGGCGCGCACAGCCGCCAGGGCACCGCCGTAACGGCCAATGGGGGTGCGCACGGCATCACAGATAAAGGCTTCCTGCATCAGTTGCTCTCTCCAGCTGAAACGTTGACAAGATGTCCCCCGATACGGTGGGAGTTGCCCCGGAACAGGGCGATGGTTTGCTGCGCCTGGTTGCGGACGGTCACATCATATACCCCGCTGCGCCGGCCCTGTTGCACCTGGATGGCGGATGCAGTCAATTCATCGCCCAACCGGGCGGGGGCCAGGAACTCAATCCGGGCACCGGCCGCGACAGTGTTGTGGTTTTCGCTGTTACAGGCATAGGCGAAGCAGCTGTCCGCCAGAGTGAAAATCAGGCCGCCGTGACAGATGTCGTGGCCATTGACCATGTCGGCCCGCACCCGCATGCTCATGGTGGCGCTACCGGCCGCGATATCGACCAGCGCAATACCAAGCGCCCTACAGGCCTCATCGCCCTCCCACAGCGCCCTGCCGCAGGCGTGGGCCAGTTCCGGGGATTCGCCCACTACTCCCCCCGGTACTGTGGGGGCCGCTTTTCCAGGAAGGCTGCAACGCCCTCCCGATAATCCGCGGTCTTGCCCGCGGCGCGCATCAATTCCTTTTCCAACTCGAGCTGCTCATCCAGACTGTTACTCGCCGACGCGGCGAACGCCTGCTTGGTGAAGGCAAAACCGCGCGTGGGCTGGGTCGCCATGGTCTGCGCCAGTTCCAGTGCGGTGGCCTGTAGTGCATCGTCCTCCACCACCTGCCAGATCATGCCCCAGGCCAGGGCCTGCTCTGCAGACACCTTCGGCCCCAGCATCGCCAAACCTTTGGCCCGGGCCATACCGACCAGGCGCGGCAAGGTCCAGGTGCCGCCGGAATCGGGAATCAGGCCGAGTTTGGCGAAGGACTCAATAAAACTTGCGGAGCGCGCGGCGATGACAATGTCGCAGGCCAGGGCGATATTGGCGCCCGCGCCGGCAGCCACCCCGTTGACCGCACAGATCACCGGCTTTTCCATGCCGGTCAACAGGCGGATAAGCGGGTTGTAATACTTGTCCACTGAATCGCCCAGATCCGGCGGCGCGTCTCCCGCGGAAACCGCGCGGTCGTTGAGATCCTGGCCAGCGCAGAAGCCGCGGCCCGCACCGGTCAGCAGCACCGCCCGTACCTGCGGATCACCAGCGGCACGGGTCAACGCCTCCCGCACTTCCGCATGCATGGCGGCGGTAAAGCTGTTCAGCGCCGCGGGGCGGTTCAACACCAGCCTCGCCACGCCCTTGTCAATGGTGAACTCGATGTTTTCCCAGACCATGCGCTGTTTCCTCTTCAATCTTCGCGGCGTTCGACCAGGGTCAGGATATCGTAGATAGCTACCGGCTCATCGGCCTGGTTGGTCACTTCGATAGCCCAGACCACTACGCCA
>JBFHFJ010000371.1:0-2005 GCA_041583655.1 Haliea sp.
AGGGCAGGAAGTTCCACTTGGTGCCGGCCGCTTCCAGCACGTCCAGGGTGTCGATGCCCAGCTTGTTGAAGATCAGCGCCAGCTCGTTCATCAGGGCGATATTGAGGTCGCGCTGGGTATTCTCGATGACCTTGGCCGCCTCCGCCACCTTGACGCTGGCGGCGCGGTGCACACCCGCCTCCACCACGGACTCATACAGCGCGGCTACCCGCTCCAGGGTCGCCGGGGTGTCACCCGAGACCACCTTGGTAATGGTCTCCAGCCGGTGCACCTTGTCGCCGGGATTGATACGCTCTGGCGAGTAGCCGATGAAGAAACCCGCGGCCTGCTCCACATCCACCCCCTCGCGACCGCTCCAGGCAAGGCCAGACCCCGCCTCCAGCAGGGGGACGCAGACCTCCTCGGTGCAGCCGGGATAGACGGTGGACTCGTAGATCACCACCGTGCCGGGCTGCAGGTATTGCGCCACCGTGCGCGAGGCGCCCTCCAGCGGGCTCAGGTCCGGGCGATGGGCGTGATCAATCGGCGTGGGTACCACGACGATGATGATGGAGGCCTCCGCCAGCCGGGCCGGGTCGCTGGTGTACTCCAGCAGGGTGGCCGCCGCCAGGGCCTCGCTGCTCACTTCGCCGCTGGGGTCGCGGCCGGCGCGATACTGGGCCAGCTTGTGTTCGTTGAGGTCGAAGCCAATGGTGCGGCGGCGACGACCAAAGGCGACCGCCAGTGGCAGGCCGACATAGCCCAGGCCGACAATGGCGACGGTTTCGTTCATGCGCTGTTCACTCATGCGGGTGGCTGGGACAGGAACCAGGCGGCGGTGCGCGCCAGTCCTTCGTGGACATCGTATTCCGGCGCGTACCCCAGCAGGCGCGCCGCCTTGCCGATATCAGCCTGGGAATGGCGCACATCGCCCTCACGAAACGGGCCATACCCGGGTTCCGCTCTCGCCAGGGTCGGGCGCGCTTCCAGCAGCAGGTCACGGATGCCATAAAAGAGTTCGTTCAGGGTGGTGCGCCCACCGAAGGCAACGTTGTAGACCTGGTTCAGGGCAGCGGAGTCGGTGGCGGTGGCCGCCAGCAGGTTGGCCTGCACCACGTTGTCGATGTAGCAGAAGTCACGGGAGGTCTCGCCGTCGCCGTTGATCCGGCAGGTGCGCCCCGCCACCAGTTCGCCAAACCAGCGCGGGATGACCGCGGCATAGGCGCCCTGCGGATCCTGCCGCGGGCCAAACACGTTGAAATAGCGCAGGCCGACACAGTCCAGGCCGTAGGCGCGGTGGAAGACGTCGGCGTAAAGCTCGTTGACGTACTTGGTTACCGCGTAGGGCGACAGGGGCCTGCCGATTTCGTCCTCGACCTTGGGCAGGCCCGGGTGGTCGCCGTAGGTGGAGGAGGAGGCTGCGTACACGAAGCGCTTTACCCCGGCATCGCGAGCGGCCACCAGCATGTTCACGAAGCCGTCGATATTCACCGCGTTGGTCAGCAGGGGATCTTCCAGGGAGCGGGGCACACTGCCCAGGGCCGCTTCGTGCAGCACGTAGTCAACGCCCGCGACGGCGCGGCGACAATCCTCCAGGGAACGGATGTCGCCCTCGATAAAGCTGAAACCGCTGTTTTCCGGGAACGCGGCCAGTACCGCGTCGAGATTGTGGTGATGGCCGGTGGAGAAATTGTCCAGCCCCACCACTGTCTGCCCCAGCCCAAGCAGCCGCTCCACCAGGTGGGAGCCGATAAAACCAGCGGCGCCGGTTACCAGCCAGCGGGCGGGCTTGTGCCGCAGCTCACGTTCCGTCGCTTCCAATGCATTCATGCTGAGCCTTTGTTGTCCCTACCGCCCCCGTGGGGCTGTCACTGCCCGGAAATGTGCGCCACATCGCGGTTGCATACGAACAGCGTTTACTCCGTGCAGCGGTGAGTATAAGGTCTCGCTGACACCACGGCCATGCCAAGGCATGACACCGGTCACAGTTTGGCGATTTCTGCAGGGAGCGGCGCACCTCCATGGC
>JBFHFJ010000372.1:0-1948 GCA_041583655.1 Haliea sp.
GAGCCGGTGTCGCGGGAGCCGCCTCCCTGCGAGCAGAATCGGCCGCGGGCGTGCTGAGCGAGGCAACTGTGTCCGCCGCCGCAGCGGGATGCGGCAGATCGTCTGTGCCGGTGCGGCGCGCGTTTGGAGCCCGGGCTGCCCCAACCACCTTCAGATGCTGGCGCTCGCGCAGCGTCCCATTGATGCCACTGGAGACTCCCTCCGCCCCGGGCTCGGGTCCGGACTCCGTAAATTCAGCGCTGGCGGGTTCACTCGCGACGCGCGGCGCCACTTCAGCAGCCTCGCCCACCACAGCCGCGGGGGATACGGGTTTCTCCGCCTGGGGCCTGACGTCCGTCGCGGGAAGGTCCTCAACCTGAAAATCACTCTCCACCAGACTGGTGCCAGCGGCCAGGTTTTCTTCCTGAAGCTCGGTGACCACTTCGCGGACATCGTCCACGGTCACGCGATGGCGTTCCTCCAGCGCGCAGTGCAGCAGCAGGCGACTGCAGATGAGATTGATACGCCGGGGAATACCCTCGCTGAACTTGTAGATCAGGGGAAACACCGCCTGGCTGAAGGCCGGGTCCCCGCGCCAGCCCACCACTTCCAGGCGGTGCAGGATGTAGGCCTGGGTCTCCTCCTGTTCCAGGGGCTTCAGGTGGCTGGCGGCGACGATACGCTGATGCACCTGCTCCATCTCCGGGCGCAGCACCAGCTCCCGCAACTCGGGCTGGCCCAGCAGGAAGATCTGCAGCAGGGGCTTGCCGTTGAGCTGGATATTGGTCAGCAGGCGCAGCTCTTCCATGGCGGACAACGCCAGGTCCTGGGCTTCGTCGACAATCAGCAACGCGCGCTGCCCGTCGCGGTGCCAGCTCCGCAGCTGCTGGGTAAGGCGCTGCAGCAACTCGCCTTTCTCAACAATGTCGACCGGGATGCCGAATTCGTAGGCCACCATCTTCAGCAGATCGTCGGCCTTGAGCTGGCTGCATACCAGATTGGCGACCCGGGCATTTTCCTTGCTCAGGTGCTCCACCAGGGCGCCGATCAGCGTGGTCTTGCCGGTGCCGGGGCGGCCCGTGATCATCACGAAGCCTTCCTGGCGCATGTCCGCGTAGGCCATGTAGGCGCGCGCCTTGATATAGCCCTTGTGGGTGTAGGCGAAGGCGTGATCCGGGCTAAGCCGGAACGGTTCGGCGTTTAGGCGGTAGAACTGGTCGTACATTGCGACTCGTCACCACACTGCTTGGATTTGCAAACCACCCCATGGTGCATCGAAAGCCTTTGCATGGCAAGGCAATGGCGACAGCACTGAAAGTGGAAGATGATGCGGTTCACAGGCGCCACAGGCAGACGCCGGCCGCCGCCGCCTCGCCCCGGTCCAGCACACCCTTCACGTCCATCACCACGCCGTCGGGGGCCAGGAGGGGCAGCACCAGTTGCAGGCCCCGCGCCAGGTAATCGGCGTGGGGCACCGCGAGGATCACCGCGTGAGCGGGTGCGAGCTGCTCCCAGGGGGTGAGGGACACACCGTACTCGGCCACGGCCTCCTCGCTGCTGGCCAGGGGGTCGTGGACCGTAACCTCGCAACAGTAGTCCCGCAGTTCGCGAATGATGTCTTCGACCCGGGAGTTGCGCAGGTCCGGGCAGTTCTCCTTGAAGGTCAGGCCGAGCACGGTGACTCTGGCGCCCGCCACCGGGTGGCCGCGGCTGACCAGCTGCTTCACCGTCTGCTCGGCGATGAACTTGCCCATGCCGTCGTTGGTCTGGCGCCCGCCCAGCACCACCTGAGGGTGATAGCCGACGCTCTCCGCCTTGTAGGTGAGGTAGTACGGGTCCACGCCGATGCAATGGCCGCCCACCAGCCCGGGGCGGAAGGGCAGGAAGTTCCACTTGGTGCCGGCGGCCTGGAGCACCTCCATGGTATCGAGCCCGAGCTTGTCGAAGATGATGGCGAGCTCGTTGACGA
>JBFHFJ010000373.1:0-1820 GCA_041583655.1 Haliea sp.
CAACCAGGGCTACACGCTGTTGATCATTACAGTGGTGTTCGGGGACCTGTTCACCCGGGTTGTGGTGGGGGATGCCCCCGACTATCGCCTGGGCAATCTGCTGTGGAGCGTCGCGCTGGCGGTCAGCTACCTGCTGGTAGTGGTGGCCAATCCCGTGTGCGGGGCGATGATGGACTACTCCCGCAGCCGCAAGCGATTTCTCTTCGCCAGCTATGTGCTTACCGTCGCGGCCACCTCGCTGCTCTATTTTGTCGAGCCGGGCTGGATTGTCACTGCCATGGTGCTGGTGATCCTGTCCAACTTCGCTTACGCCATCGGCGAGGGTTTTATCGCCAGCTTCCTGCCGGATCTTGGGCCGCGCCAGGCCCTGGGCTGGATTTCCGGGTTGGGTTGGGCGCTGGGCTATGTCGGCGGCCTGGTGGCAACCGCCTTTACCCTGTTTTTCCTGGGCGACGTTGCGCTGGAGAACTACCAGCGTATTCGCTGGGTGGGGCCCTTCGCCGGTGGCTTCTTCCTGCTGGCTGCGATCCCCACCTTTGTGTGGCTCAGGGAGCGGGGGATGCAACGCCCGGTGCTGTCAGCCCGCGATCTGGTGCGGATGGGTTTTGCCCGCCTGCAGGCGACCCGCCAGGCCCTGGGTGAGTTCCGCGACCTGCGCAGCCTGTTGGTCTCGGTGTTCTTCGCCATGGCCGGGATCTATATCATCATCGCTTTCTCGTTCATCTACGGTGCTCAGGTCATCGGCTGGGACGAGGAGGTGCGCATTGCGATGTTCGTCACCGTACAGCTGACCGCCGCCGCTGGTGCGCTGGGATTCGGCTTCCTGCAGGGGCGGCTGGGAGCGCGCAATACCTATATCACCACTTTGTCCCTGTGGTTGCTGGCGATCCTCGCCATCTGGCAGACACCGGGCCTGACGGCCCTGGCCGGGCAATGGCTGGGTGTTTCCTGGCAGGAACAGTATGTATTCCTGTTTGCCGGCGTATTGTCGGGGCTGAGCCTCGGCTCGTCGCAGTCCGCGGCTCGCGCCCTGGTGGGGGTGCTGACCCCCCAGGCCAAGGCGGCGGAATTCTTCGGTTACTGGGGTATGGCCGCCAAGGCGGCTGCGGTGTTCGGGATATTCGGGCTGGGCCTTGTGCAGTGGCTGCTGGGCCTGGCCGACGCCATCGTATTCTGCCTGCTGCTGTTCGCTGTCGCCATTGCCCTCGTCCTGCCGGTCAATGAATCCCGCGGCAGCGCCGTAGCGGAAGAGTGGCGGGACTGACTCAGTCCCGCGCCAGGATCAGCGCCCCGGTAGGCACGCCGACGCCACTGCTGACCAGCACATGCTCCACGCCCTCCGGTTGGCTGGTGGAGGTGCCGCGGACCAGCCTCACCCCTTCGGCGATGTTGTTCATGCCGTGGATGTAGGCCTCGGACAGCAAGCCTCCATGGGTATTGTTGGGCAGGCGGCCATCGATATTCAGGGCGCCGTCCCGGACCATGTCCTTGCCCTCGCCGCGACCACAGAAACCGAAGCTTTCCAGCTGCATGATCACTTCCGAGGTGAAGGCATCGTACAGACAGGCGGCGTTGATGTCGTGGGGCCCGAGGCCGCTCTGTGCATACACCAACTTCGCCGCCAGTTCCATCTCCGGCAGCGAGTCCAGTTCCTCCCTGTAGTAGCTGGTCATCTGCTCCTGGCCCCGGGTTGAAGCCTGCGCCACGCCGCGAATAATGGCGGGCTTTTGCTTCAGGTCCCGGGCGCGCTCGCTACTGGTGACCAGAATGGCACAGCCGCCGTCGGTCTCCTGGCAGAAATCGTACAGGCGCAGGGGCTC